>DATEID010000244.1:0-2156 GCA_035279245.1 Reyranella sp. | reverse complement strand
CGCGGCACCGGCCGCTCGGTCGGCACCAGCGCTTCCGGTCCGCCCGGAGTCCTGATCTCGACACACAGCATCGTGGCGGGAAGTGCGCTCATGGGCGGCCTTTCGAATCGGTGGGAGCGATGGTAGGTCTCCTTAGCCGCTTCCTTGGAGTCGCGCCATGGCCTTCGATCTCGACGACCTCGATCCTCGCCAGAAGAAGACGAAGCCCCTGAATCTCGACGAGATGAACGTCGAGGATCTCAAGGAGTACGTCACCGTCCTGAAGGCGGAGATCGAACGAGTCGAGGCCAAGATCAACGCCAAGCAAAGTCACGCATCGGCGGCGGCGTCGCTGTTCAAGAGGTAAAGTCTGATGTCCCTGAAGGGCAAATCGGCCGTCGTTACGGGCTCCACGAGCGGTATCGGCCAAGCCATCGCCGAAGCTTTTGCCGCTGCAGGCTGCAACGTCATGCTGAACGGGTTCGGCGACAAGGCGGCGATCGCCAGGCTGCGCGAGGGCCTGGCGAAGAAGAACGGCGTTGGGGTCGAATATCACGCTGCCGACATGAGCAGGCCGGCCGAGATCGCCGATCTCGTCGCGAAAAGCCAGTCGGCGTTCGGTGGCATCGACATCCTGGTGAACAATGCCGGCATCCAGTTCACTGCGCCGGTCGAGGAATTCCCGGCGGAGAAGTGGAACGCCATCATCGCCATCAACCTCAGCGCCACATTCCATGCCGTCCACGCCGCCTTGCCGCAGATGAAGGCGAGGAAGTGGGGCCGCATCATCAACGTTGCCAGCACGCACGGTCTGGTCGCGTCGGCGCACAAGGTCGCCTACGTCGCCGCCAAGCACGGCATCGTGGGGCTGACGAAGGTCGTGGGCATCGAATGCGCCGACACCGGCGTCACCTGCAATGCCATCTGCCCGGGCTGGGTCCTGACGCCGCTGGTGCAGGCGCAGATCGAGGCGCGCGCCAAGGCCGAGGGGGTCTCGGTCGAGACGGCGAGCCGGGCTCTTCTGGCGGAGAAGCAGCCGCAGCTCCAGTTCACCAAGCCCGAGCAGATCGCAGCGCTTGCCCTGTTCCTCGCGTCCGATGCCGCGTCCAACGTGCAGGGTGCGCAACTCGTCTCCGACGGCGGCTGGACCGCCCAGTAGGAGGTTGCCCGTGGTCGAAGCCAAGTTCCTGAAACCCGATACGCTGGCCTTGCATGCGGGCCAGCAGCCCGACCCGGCGACCGGCGCCCGCGCCGTGCCGATCTATCAAACGACATCCTATGTCTTTCGCGACGTCGATCATGCGGCCAGCCTGTTCAATCTAGAGGTTGGCGGCCACATCTACAGCCGCATCTCCAACCCGACCGTGGCGGTCTTCGAGGAGCGCGTGGCCGCGCTGGAGGAGGGCTCGGGCGCATTGGCCGTTGCCAGCGGCCAGGCCGCGCTGCACGTTGCCATCGCGACGCTGATGGGAGCGGGCGGCCATATCGTCGCCTCGACTTCGCTCTACGGCGGAACGCGCAACATGCTGGCGCTTACCTTGCCGCGCTTCGGCATCGAAACGACCTTCGTCAATCCGCGCGACCATGCGGGCTTCGCCAAGGCGATCAGGCCCGAGACGCGCCTCGTTGTTGGCGAAACGATCGGCAATCCAGGCGGCGAGGTGCTCGACATTCCAAAGATCGCCGCGATCGCCCATGCGGCGAAGGTCCCGCTGATGGTCGACAACACCTTCGCCTCGCCCACGCTCTGTCGACCGCTAACGCTCGGGGCCGATATCGTCTTCCACTCCGCCACCAAGTTCATCGGCGGCCATGGCGTGGCGATCGGCGGGGTGATCGTCGAGTCGGGGCGCTTCGACTGGGAAGCTTCGGGCAAGTTCCCGACACTCACCGAACCCTATGCCGGCTATCACGGCATCGACTTCGCCGAGGAGTTCGGGCCGCATGCCTTCATCATGCGCGCCCGCGCCGAGGGCGTGCGCGACTTCGGTTGTTGCCTGGCGCCGCAGAACGCCTTTTATCTCTTGCAAGGGCTGGAGACCCTGCCGCTGCGCATGGCGCGGCATGTCGAGAATGCGCGCAAGGTGATCGCCTTCCTGCACAAGAACGACGCCGTCGAGCGCATCGCCTCGCCCGAACTGCCGGACCATCCCGATCACGCGCTGGCGAAGAAGTTG
>DATEID010000243.1:0-6445 GCA_035279245.1 Reyranella sp. | reverse complement strand
TCCGCCAACGTCCGGTCCGGCCGACGCCTACCGGCGCCAGCTCCAGGCGCATGGCGGCGAACGCTACGTCGCCATCCTGTTCGCCGACATCCGCGGCTTCACCTCGATCTCGGAGGGCCGCCTTCCCTATGACGTGGTGTTCCTGCTGAACCGGTATTTCCGCGCCACCGGCCAGGCGGTGCAGGCGGCGGGCGGGCGGCTCGACAAGTTCATCGGCGATGGCGTGATGGCGATCTTCGGGCTCAACAGCGAGCCGCAGATCGCCTGTCGGCAGGCGCTCGACGCCGCTCGCCGCATGGCGCTCGCCCTCGACGATCTCAACGAGGCCTTGTCAGGCGATCTCGACCAGCCTTTGCGCATCGGCATTGGCCTGCATGCGGGCCCGGCGATCGTGGGCGAGATGGGTTTCGAACGGACCTCCTCGCTGACCGCGATCGGCGACACGGTGAACACGGCAAGCCGTCTCGAGACTCTCACCAAGGATTTCGCCGTCGAGCTGGTCGTGTCGCAGGATCTGCTCGACCGCGCCGGAACCGACTTGCCCGCCGCAGCGCACCACGAAGTGGAAATCCGCGGTCGGCACGGAAGGCTGGCGGTGCGGGCCGTGGCGCGCGCCAGCGATCTCACGAGCTTGTCATCTTAATTTCGTTGCGCCGATCGGTATGTCCGGAACAATCCCCGCAAACACAATCTCCACAAGCAAAGGGAGGTCCTCATGCGTTCGACCCTGTTCTCCGGCGCGGCGCTGCTGGCCCTGACATTTTCCGGCTTCGCCTATGCAGCGGGCGGCGGCGGTGGCGGCATGGACAATCCGCCGGCGCCGGTCACTGACGCGAACTACACCCGCGCCAAGGCCATGATCGAGGCCAAGGACTACAGCAACGCCTTGCCGCTCCTGCAGCAGGTCGTGGCCAAGGATCCGAAGAATGCCGACGCCTATACGCTCATGGGATATGCCACGCGCAAGATGGGCAATCCCAACGGGTCGCTGCAATACTACAACCAGGCGCTGTCACTCGACCCCAAGCATATCGGCGCCCATGAGTATATCGGCGAGGCCTATCTGATGCTCGATCGGCCTGCCGAAGCCGAGCAGCAACTGGCGCGCCTCGATTCGATCTGCGTCTTCGGCTGCACCGAATACCGCGAGCTCAAGGCCGCGATCGCCAGCTACAAGGCCGGGCACCGGCCGACGAACTAGCGAAGCTGGTTCGTCGCCCTGAGCGAAGCGGAGCGCGGTCGAAGGGCCTTTCTTTCGTCGATGACAAAAGAGGTCCCTCGGCTTCGCTCGGGACGAGGACCGTGTCGACCTATCAATGCGCCACCAGCACCGGCACGGTCATGCTGGAGAGCACGGTGCGGCTGGCGCCGCCCATCACCATCTCGCGTGTCCGCGAATGGCCGTAGAGACCCATCACGATCAGGTCGACGGAACTGTCCGCCGCCCGCGAGAGGATGATGTCGCCGATGTCGGAATCGGCAGCGCTGTCGTGCACCGGCGTGGCCTTCACGCCATGGCGCGTCAGCCAGCCCATGAATTCGTCGAGCGCGTCGGCGCGTTCCTCGCCCTCGTTCGCCGACCCGATCGTCAGGACCGAGACCGAGCCGGCCTTCTCCAGAAGCGGCAGCGCCCCGGTGGCGGCGCGAGCAGCCTCCCGGCGACCGTTCCAGCAAAGCAGGACCTTGCCTCCGGGCGCATTGCTCACGCCAATGTAAGGCACGACCAGCAGGGGCCGCGCGCTGGCCAGCGCCAGCCGCTCCGGCAGATCGGGCAGCGATCCCAGGGTCGAAGCATCGGGGTCGCGCTGGCCCACCACCACGAGATCGGCGCCGTGCGCCAGTCGGGCCAGCGCCTCGTCGGCGTAGCCGTCGGCCGTCCGCCATTCCATCGTGGTTCCCTTGCCGGCCGCACCGTTTTTGAACTGCGCCTCGGCGGCCTGCTCGTCGGCCTTCACCGACCTTTCGTAGTTCTGGTACAGCGCGTCGACAGCGAGGCTGCCGTCGCTGAAGATGGGCGCCTCGAAGCGCGGGCGCACGTAGGCGCCGATCACGTGTGCGCCGAAGCGTGCCGCAAGATCGAGCGCTACGGCGATCCGGACAGCCGATGTCTTGCCCGCATCGCAATGCACCAAAATGGTCTTGTACCCCATGGCTCCTCCTGACGACGGCCGCCTGATGATGCTCGCCCGACGATGGCCGCGGTACAACGTAAACGAACCTCAGGGGATGCGAAATTTCATCCTCGAACGGGAGGCCATGGCCTTTCCCCTCGTCGGTCTGGACCGCTATTCTTGCATGAACGTCGGTTTACCCCTCTGTGGGAGGACTTTCAGCGATGAGCACGGCCGTCACCCCCGTCCCTCTCGTCTTCGGCGACTATGCCCTGGAGGATCGCTACCGCCTCGACAAGGGGCGCGTGTACCTGACGGGCATCCAGGCGCTGGTGCGCCTGCCCATGATGCAACGCCAGCGCGACCTCAAGGCCGGCCTCAATACCGGCGGCTTCATCTCGGGCTATCGCGGTTCGCCGCTCGGCATGTACGACAACGCCTTGTGGGGCGCGAAGCGCTACCTGAAAGAGAACAACATTCACTTTCAGCCCGGCCTCAACGAGGATCTCGCCGCGACCGCGGTGTGGGGCAGCCAGCAGACCAATCTCTTCCCGTCGGCCGCCGTCGATGGCGTGTTCGCGATCTGGTACGGCAAGGGGCCGGGCGTCGACCGCTCGATGGACGTGCTGAAGCATGGCAATGCCGCCGGCACGTCGCCGCACGGCGGGGTGATCGCCCTCGCGGGCGACGATCATGGCTGCCAGTCCTCGACCCTGCCGCACCAGAGCGAGCAAGTCTTCGCCGCGGCGATGATCCCGGTCGTCAATCCGGCGACGGTCCAGGAGTATCTCGACTTCGGCATCCTGGGCTTCGCGCTGTCGCGTTACTCGGGCTGCTGGATCGGCTTCAAGGCGATCTCCGAGACGGTCGAGTCCGGCGCCTCGGTGTGGGTCGATCCAGAACGCATTCAGGTCGTGATGCCGACGGACTTCCAGTTGCCGCCGGGTGGGCTCGGCATCCGCAACCCCGATCCGCCGCTCGATCAGGAACGGCGCCTGCACGGACCGAAGATGCTGGCGGTGCAGGCCTTCGTGCGGGCGAACGGCTTCGACCGGACGGTGATCGATCCACCGCGCGCGCGGATCGGCATCATGACGACCGGCAAGGCCTATCTCGATACGCGCCAGGCACTGGAGGATCTCGGCATCGACGACGAGCGTGCCAGGGCGCTCGGCATTCGCCTCTACAAGGTCGGCCTCACTTGGCCGCTCGAGCCGGAAGGCGCGCGCCGCTTCGCCGAGGGGCTCGACGAGGTGATCGTGATCGAGGAGAAGCGCTCCAACCTCGAGGACCAGCTCGTCCGCATCCTCTACAACCTGCCGTCGGACCGCCGGCCGCTGGTGATCGGCAAGGCGGACGAGACCGGCCGCATCATCCTGCCGAGCGAGGGCGAGCTCTCGCCCACCGGCGTCGCGATGGTGATCGCCAACCGGCTGATGAAGCATGCCGGCGACTCGCCGGAGCTCAGGCAGCGGCTGGCGCGCCTCGAAGCCAAGGAGAAGCTGCTCGCCGCACCGCCGCCCAAGGTGGCGCGCACGCCCTACTTCTGCTCGGGCTGCCCGCACAACACCTCGACGCGCGTACCCGAGGGCAGCCGTGCCATGGCCGGCATCGGCTGCCACGGCATGGCGGTCTGGATGCCCGAGCGCCGCACCTCGCTGATCAGCCACATGGGCGGCGAAGGCGTCGCCTGGGTCGGCCAGGCGCCGTTCACCTCGGAGAAGCACATCTTCCAGAACCTGGGCGACGGCACCTACTATCATTCCGGCCTGATGGCGATCCGCCAGTCGGCCGCCGCCGGCGTCAACATCACCTACAAGATCCTCTACAACGACGCGGTCGCCATGACAGGCGGCCAGCCGCACGACGGCCCGCTGAGCGTTCCGGAGATCACGCGCCAGGTCGAGGCCGAGGGCGCAAAGAAGATCGTCGTCGTCACCGACGAGCCCGACAAGTATCCGCCCAACGCCGGCTTCGCGCATGGCGTCTCGATCCGCCATCGCGACGAGCTAGACGCCGTGCAGCGCGAGCTGCGCGACATCCCGGGCCTCACTGTGCTGGTGTACGACCAGACCTGCGCCGCCGAGAAGCGCCGGCGCCGCAAGCGCGGCACCTTTCCCGATCCGGCTCGGCGCGTGTTCATCAACGACGCGGTTTGCGAGGGCTGCGGCGACTGCTCCGAGCAAAGCAACTGCGTGTCGGTCAAGCCGCTCGAGACCGAGCTCGGCCGCAAGCGCCAGATCGACCAAAGCAACTGCAACAAGGACTTCTCCTGCCTCAAGGGCTTCTGCCCGAGCTTCGTGTCGGTGCATGGCGGCACGCCGGCCAAGGCCAAGCGGCCGCAGCTCAAGGTCGTGCAGGACGACCCCTTCGCGTCGTTGCCCATGCCGACCATGCGGCCGCTCAGCGAGGCCTACGGCATCCTCGTGACCGGCATCGGCGGCACCGGTGTCATCACCGTCGGCGCCCTGATCGGCATGGCGGCGCATCTCGAGGGCAAGGGCTGCACCGTGCTCGACTTCACGGGGCTCGCGCAGAAGAACGGCGCGGTCATGAGCCATGTGCGGCTGGCGCCCAAGCCGGAGGATCTGCACGCGGTGCGGATCGCCGCTGGCGGCGCCAATCTGGTGCTGGGCTGCGACATGGTCGTCGCGGCATCACCCGCCGCGCTGTCGCGCATCGAGCCCGGCATCACCAAGGCGGTGATCAACGGCTACATGCAGCCTGTCGCGGCGTTCGTGACCAACGGCGACATGGATCTCGGCACCGAGTCCATGATGAAGGCGATCCGCGATGCCGCGGGCGACGAGGCGACCTCGTTCGTCGACGGCACGGGCCTCGCCACCGCGCTGCTCGGCGATTCGATCGCTACCAACCTCTTCATGCTGGGCTATGCCTGGCAGAAGGGCCTGGTGCCGCTGTCGCTGGAAGGGCTGATGCGCGCCATCGAGCTGAACGGCGTCGCGGTCGAGACCAGCAAGCGCACCTTCGCCTGGGGGCGGTTGGCGGCGCACAACCTGTCGGCCGTGCAGACCGCGGCCAAGCCCACGCTGCGCGTCGAGAAGCCAGCGGCCCGCACGCTTGCCGAGATCGTCGCCAAGCGCGTCGAGCTTCTGACCGCCTACCAGGACGCAGCCTACGCGGAGCGTTACCGCGCTTTCGTCGACAAGGTCGCGAAGGTCGAGAAGGAAAAGGCCAGAGGCCGTTCGGGGCTCGCCGAGGCAGTGGCCAAGTCGCTCTACAAGCTGATGGCCTACAAGGACGAGTACGAGGTGGCGCGCCTCTACACCGACGGCGAGTTCCTGAAGAAGCTCGGCAGCCAGTTCGAGGGCAACTACAAGATCAGCTTTCATCTGGCGCCGCCGCTCTTCGCCGAGCGCGACCCGGTGACGGGCCATCTGAAGAAGCGCGAGTACGGAGCCTGGATGATGCCGGCATTCCGGCTGCTCGCCTCGATGAAGAAGCTGCGCGGCACCGCATTCGACATCTTCGGCCGCACCGCGGAGCGGCGCATGGAGCGCCGGCTGATCGGCGAATACCAGGCGACGATCGAGAGCGTGCTTGCCACCCTCGATCAGACCAACCACGCGATGGCAGTGCAGATCGCGCAGGTGCCCGAAAGCATGCGCGGCTTTGGCCATGTAAAGGAGAAGAACGTCGAGGCGGCGAAGGCGCGCGAGGCCTCGCTGCTGGCCGCCTACAGGACCCCCGCCACGGCGCGAGCCGCTGCGGAGTAGCCGGAAAACTTCGGGACGCCGACGCCCCCGAATAGGGTTGGGGAAGGAGCGCGGGCGTCCCGACTACGCATTGGCAACCGTGAAGGGAGGACACGGTGCAATCCGGTCATAGGCCCCGAATGCTGGGGAACGAAAGCACAATCAGTGGTAGAGAACGCAGGTCTGATGTGCGTTCAGGCACGCCCGGTCTGATGCGAGTAGGAGGCGAGGTCGAAACGACCGCTTCCATCGCCCTTGCCACCCAGCATGTCGAGGGCACGCTGCCATTTCGCCCCGAAGTCGGCGTCGAAAACCAGGGCCGGGTTGGCATCGACCACCAGCCAGGCATTGTCCTGCATCTCGCGATCGAGCTGGCCCGGCGCCCAGCCGGAATGGCCGAGCGCGAGCCACGCCTGCTTGGGGCCATGGCCGCCCGCCATGTCTTTCAGGATCTCCAGCGACGCGGTCAACGCCATGCCGCCTTCGATCAGCAGCGTCTCGTCGCGCTTGTAGTCGGCCGAGTGCAGCACGAGCCCGCGCGACGTCTCGACCGGGCCGCCGAACAGCACCGGCTTGTCGTCGACTACGGGTGGAACCTCGATGCCAAGCTGCTTGTAG
>DATEID010000242.1:0-11744 GCA_035279245.1 Reyranella sp. | reverse complement strand
CTCGACGGTTCGCCCGGGAGTCCTCGAAGTGCTCCAGGGCAACAAGGTCGAGCAGCGCTTCATCGTGGTCGGCGGCTTCGCCGAGGTGACGCCGGAACGTTGCACGGTGCTGGCCGACGAGGCGATCCCGTTCGCCGAGGTTACGGCCGAGCAGCTCGCCGAGCGCGAGCGCGCGGCCGAGCGCGATCTCGTGGATGCGGCGAACGACGCGGAGAAGGCTACCGCGCTCAAGGATCTCGCGGTGGCCAAGGACCTGCGGCGCGCCCAGGCCTATTACGCGAACCGCTGATTTCACTCCCGACGCGAAATAATCTGTCCGATTGTCCCCGTCCGGCCCCATTGAAAGCCGGACGCGAGGTCGCTTTATTATTACGGTTAGACGACGGTCGCCGAGGGCTTTGAATCATGGGTAACTGGACGCTCGACTCGATCTCCTGGGATCGCTTCGATGCCTCGAAGGTCGATCCGGAGATCCTGCGCAACATCAAGGCGGCCGCCCTGGTCGAGCGCAACGGCGGCGACTATGCCATCTACCTCGACCGGGTGTTCGCCGACGATCCCGCAGTGATCGAGGACGTGAACCGATGGGCGGCGGAAGAGGTCCAGCATGGCCTGGCGCTCGGCCGCTGGGCGCAGCTTGCCGACCCGGACTGGGATTTCGATGCGGCCTTCGAGCGCTTCCGCCAAGGCTACCGTCTGCCGCTTGAGGCGACCGCCTCCGTCCGCGGCAGCCAGGCCGGCGAGATGATGGCGCGCTGCATCGTCGAGACCGGCACCAGCTCTTATTACAGCGCCCTCAAGGACGCTTCGGACGAGCCGGTGCTGAAGCAGATCTGCGCCAAGATCGCGGCCGACGAGTTCCGCCATTACAAGCTTTTCTACGATCATCTGCGGCGCTGCCTGAAGCGTGACCGGCTAAGCCGATGGGGCCGCCTGCGCATCGGCTGGGGTCGCCTGGCCGAGAGCGAGGACGACGAGCTCGCCTACGCCTATTTCGCCGCCAACGAGCCGACCGATGCCATCTACGATCGCAAGAGGGCGATGGAGGCTTACGTGCGCCGCGCCTATCCGCTCTATCGGCCAAGCCACGTCCAGCGTGCGATGGCGATGGTGCTGAAGGCGGTGGGCCTGGAACCGCAAGGCCGGCTGAACGCCTTCATGACCCGCGCCGGCCTCTGGTTCCTGCGCTGGCGGTCGACCCAGCTCACCGCCCACGGCGCTTAAGAGATCAGGTCGGCAAACTCCTTCAGCACGGCCTGGTAGACCGGCCGCTTGAAGGGGACGATCCATTCGAGCAGATCGGCCGGCTTGGCCCACCTCCAGGCATCGAACTCGTGATCGTGCGCGTGGATGTCGATGTCGGCATCGCGGCCGACGAAGGCAAGGGCGAACCATTTCTGCGCCTGGCCGCGCCACCGCCCCTGCCAGCGGCCGAGGTCCGCCTCCGGGGGAAAGTCGTAGATGAGCCAGCCGCGAGTCTGGCGCAGGAGGAGCGCCTTGGTCGTGCCGACCTCTTCGGCGAGCTCGCGACAGGCCGCCTCGATGGCTGTTTCACCGGTGTCGACGCCGCCTTGCGGCATCTGCCAGGCGCCGGGCAGGCCCGTCCGCTGGCCGACGAACAGCCGGCGGTCGGGGCCGATCAGCATCAACCCGACATTGGGACGATACGAAGCCGGAGGGTGATCCTCGATCACGGACGAAGCTGGTCGGGCTGCCGGCGCAGCCGCTCCATGCAGGCGGAGCGGCATTCGAAATGGCCGATAATCGGCACCAGCGATACGGAACTCTGGTGGGTGAGCCGCTGGCGCCAGGCGACGATGGCGTCGATCGCTTCGTCGTTCGGCTGGAGCACGCCGAAATCGTGTCGCGCCGGACGGCCGGGCCATGACTCGCCGGTCCATTCGGCCAGCCGGTCCAGGTTGCCGTCCAGGCCGTTGCGCGCCAGCTTGTAGTCGAGCACCGTCGAGGTGCGCGCATAGCCGACGCCGAATTCGGTCGCGAGACGATACATTGCCGTGGGAGTGGGGCCCGGGTTGATCTCGATCAAGCCAAGACCGCGATCGGCGATCTCCTTCACGATCGGCAGAGCGATCTCCTCGGACTGCGACACGGGTCCGGGCGTCGGCATGACGAAGCCGACATAGCCTTCGCCACGGGCCATCGTTTCCTGCAGGCGTTTGACGTTCTCCTCGCCATCGACCTTGGGTGAGATCGCTCGGATGCCGCGCTCGCCAATGCCTTCCGGATCCTCGACCGGCATCATCAGATAGGTCTCATGGTTGTGCGCGTGCGCCCGCTTCATCCATAGCGGCAAGTCGGGCGTTCCCGGCAGGAAGGCGAGGCTCACCTCGCCCGGCAGCTCGTCGATCACGCGGGTCATAAGCGCTTCGTCGGCTCCGACATTGATCATCAGGAGGCCGACCCGGGCCGCTGGACCGGTCGGATCGTAGCGGCGGGCATAGGCGATCCAGGGCATCCAGCCGTCGAAGGAGATCTTGGGCAGGCGCAGTCCGTCAGGCGTGACCTCGACCATGTCGTCGCGCTCGGCGAGCGTCAGCATCCGGAACTCGAGCGGTCGCGGCCGCCGGAACGGCAGCTTCAGCGAGCTGACCGGTTTCGTCTGGCTTACGGCGGGCGCTGCGGCAACGGCCTCCTCGATCAGCGGCGGCGGTCGGTCGACCTGGAAATAGACCAGGCCGGCACAGGCCGCCGTCAGCCCGATCACCAAAAGGTAGGCGGCGAACGGCCCGCTGGGCAGCCCTTGCGGAAGGCGCCAGCGGACGAACGGCTTGCGGGGCCCGGGTTCGTCCGCCATGTCACGCCGGATGCCGCGTCAGTGGGCGCGGTTGCTGGCGTAGAGCGAGATGCCGCGGATCAGGTCGACGGCACGCATCAACTGGTAGTCCTGCACGCCTTCCTTCGGCGGCTCGTCGGGGTCGACATTCGTTTGCGACGACGGCGCAGGGGCGGCGCCGGGCGCCGCGTTCTGCCCGCCCGGCTGCTTGTCGCCCGGCTTTGCCGGCGGCTTGGCATTGGCGTCGGGCGCGACAGGCTTCTTGTCTTTCTCCACCGGCTTGTCGATCGGGTTGGCGATCGAGCGGCGCAGGTCCTCCTCGCGGAAGCCGGGACGGGTCTCGATGGTCTCGATCTTCGACTGCTGCACCTCGATGTCGGGCTTGATGCCTTCCTTCTGGATCGAGCGGCCCGATGGCGTGAAGTAGAGTGCCGTGGTGAGGCGAATGGCTCCGCCGCCGGTCACCTGCATGATCGTCTGGACCGAGCCTTTGCCGAAGGTCCGCGTGCCGAGGATGATCCCGCGGTGATGGTCCTGGAGGGCGCCGGCGACGATCTCCGAGGCCGACGCCGAACCGCCATTCACCAGCACGACGATCGGCAAGCCGTTCGCGACGTCGCCCGGCTTGGCGTTCCAGCGCTGCACGTCCTCGGGCTTGCGCGCCTTGACGGAAACGATCTCGCCCTTGTCGAGGAAGGCATCGACCATCGAGATCGCCTGGTCGAGCAGTCCGCCCGGATTGTTGCGCAGATCGAGGACATAGCCCTTGAGCTTGTTGCCGGCCTCCTTCTTGATGTGGTTGACGGCATCCAGCACGCCCGAGGTGCTCTGCTCGGTGAACGACGTGACACGGATATAGCCGACGTCACCGCCTTCGAGATGCCAGCGCGTCGACTTCACCTTGATGTTCTCGCGCGTCAGCGTGACGTCGAACGGCTCCTTGCTGCCGCGCTTGACCGAGAGCTTGATCGACGAGCCGATCTTGCCGCGCATCTTCTCGACGGCTTCCTGCAGCGTCAGCCCCTGCACCGGCTTGCCGTCGAGCGCGAATATCAGGTCGCCGGATTGCAGGCCGGCCTTGGAGGCCGGCGTATCGTCGATCGGCGACACCACCTTGATGACGCCGTTCTCCATCGTGACCTCGATGCCGAGCCCCCCGAACTCGCCCCGCGTCTGGACCTGCATGTCCTTGTAGCTCTTGGGGTTCATGTAGCTCGAGTGCGGGTCGAGCGAGGACAGCATGCCGTTGATGGCGTTCTCGATCAGCGATTTCTCGTCGACCGGCTCGACGTAGTCGCGGCGGACGCGTTCGAGCACGTCGCCGAACAGGTTGAGCTGCTGGTACAGTTCGCTCTTGTCGCTGCCCGGCCCCTTGGCCTCGGGCTTGTCCTGCGCCGAGACGGGCACGATGGCCGGCACGGTCAGGAACGCCAGGGTCGCGGCGATGGAGACGAAGCGCAAGCGGGTCATTGGGGAGCCTTTGTAAAACGATGCCCGCCGGCGTCCGGTCGGGCATGGAGAAGCAACGGGCGTTGGAAACGAGGATACCCGCCGGTCTTTGGCGGGATCAAGGCGACGAACGGCTGGGGCACCTTCACATTCACGCCAAGGCAGCCGTCGCCTGATGCGGCACGGCAAGGACGGCGGGTCGGGATGCTTCCGACAGCAGCGAATGCCCCGTCATCTCCTTGGGCTGCGGCACGCCCATCAGCGCCAGCATAGTGGGCGCAATGTCCGCCAGCTTGCCGTCGCCCAGAGAGCGGATCGGGGTCGGACCGTTGAACAGCAGGGCCGGGACGCGGTTGAGCGTATGCTGGGTATGCTTCTGGCCGGTCGTCTCGTCGAACATCTGCTCGGCGTTGCCATGGTCGGCCGTCACCAGCAACACGCCGCCCGCCTTCTTCACCGCCTCCATGAGGCTGCCCAGGCAGGTATCGATCGCCTCGACCGCCTTGATGGCCGCAGCGAGCTCGCCGGAATGGCCGACCATGTCGGAATTGGCATAGTTCACCACGATCAGGTCGAACTTGTCCGAGGCGATCGCCTCGACGAGCTTGTCGGTCACCTCGGGCGCGCTCATCTCGGGCTTGAGGTCGTAGGTCTGCACCTTCGGCGAGGGCACGAGAATGCGCTCCTCGCCCTCGAACTGGCGTTCCTCGCCGCCGTTGAAGAAGAAGGTGACGTGTGCGTACTTCTCGGTCTCGGCGATGCGGAGCTGCTTGAGCCCTGCGCGCGACACCGTCTCGCCCAACCCCATCTTGATGGTGAGCGGCGGGAAAAGGGTTTTGAGGAATTCGTTGAGCGCGGCCGAATACTCGACCATGCCGACCGCGTCGGAAAGCTTCACCGTGCGGCTGCGTTTGAAGCCGTCGAACAGGGGATCGACCAGCGCCGTCAGGATCTCGCGGGCGCGATCGGCGCGATAGTTGAACATCAGGATGGCGTCGCCGTCCTTCATGCCGCCGTAGCCGTCGATCACGGTGGGCTCGACGAACTCGTCGTTCTTGCCCGCGGCATACCCCTTGTCGACCGCTTCGTCGGCGCTCTTCGCCGTCACCTTGCCCCTGGCATCCACCAGCGCGTCGTAGGCGCCGTTGACGCGGTCCCAGCGCTTGTCCCGATCCATGGCGTAGAAGCGGCCGATCACTGTCGCGAAGCGGATCGGCAAGCCATCCTTAAGACCCGCCTCGATGTCCTTCAGGCAGTCATGCGCGCTGCGCGGCGGCATGTCGCGACCGTCGAGGAAGGCGTGGATCCAGACGGTCACGCCGGCACCGGCGATCAGATTGGCCAGGGCAACCAGGTGATCCTGGTGCGCATGCACGCCGCCCGGAGAGGCCAGTCCCATGAGATGACAGGCGCGGCCGCTTTTCTTCAGCTCGGCGATCAATTCGGTGAGGATCCCGTTCTTCGCCAGCGAACCGTTCTCGATCGCCTTGTCGATGCGCGGCTGGTCGGGCACCGCCACCCGACCGGCGCCGAGATTCATGTGTCCGACCTCCGAGTTGCCCATCTGGCCCTTGGGCAGGCCGACAAAGGTTTCGGACGCGTCGATCAGGCCCTGCGGGCAGGTGGCGATCAGCCGGTCGTAGTTCGGAGTCTTCGCATCGAGGATGGCATTGTCACGCGGATCGGTGCGGAAGCCCCACCCGTCCAGGATGCAGAGGACGGCGGGCCGGGGACGAGATCGAGGCATCAGGACGCTTTCGGCAGGCTATGGGGCCGCGTGCGCTCGACCGAGTTGAACTTGTTCGGGCAGTGCAGGTCGCGCGGATCGATATTGGGGTTCTGGTCGGGAATCTCGATGGCGCAGAACACGAACTCGCCACGTGGTTCGCCGTCGATCGTGATGTCGTAAGTGTAGGTGCCCGCCGGGTCGCCCGGGATGATGCACCAGGAACGCTGCAGCACGCCGTCCTGCACGACCTCGCGCATGCGCGTCGTCGCCTTGGTCTTGTCCGGACTTACCTCGGTCTCGGGTCCGGCGATCACCTGCTCCGCGGGCTTCGAGGTCGTGAGCACCTCCGTCAGCGACACGGTGCGGGTCGGGCCGCCGAGATACATCCGCCAGCCGAAGCAGGCGCGGTTGTAGAGCAGCGGGATGGCGTTGGTCTCGTAGTTGCGCTGCTTGCCGTCCTCGCCGGTGATCGAGACGTAGGGGATGCTGCGCACCGGCTTGGTCGCGCCAGGCGGCGTGTCGGCAGCGGGCGTCTGTGCAACCGATGCGGTCGATAGCGCGGCCACGGCGAGGGTGGCCAAGGCGATGGCAGACCGGGAGGGAAACGGATGCATGCGGCCAATGTAGCCCGGGTTTTTCGTCAGAACAGAGGCAAAATCGCCGCCTATTCTCACGGCCAGTGACGCGGGATCAGCCCCGATGATAGGGATGGCCCGCCAGGATCTGCTGGCCGCGGTAGATCTGCTCGGCCAGCATAGCCCGGGCAAGCTGGTGCGGCCATGTCATGGCGCCGAAGGACAGGACCAGTGACGCCTCCTCCAGTAGCGCTTCGGCATGACCGTCGGCGCCGCCGATGAGGAAGGCCACGTCGGCCACCGATTGATCGCGCCAGCGGCCGAGCTGCCGGGCGAAGGCGGCACTGTCCATCTGCCGGCCGCGCCGGTCGAGGGCCACCGTGACGGCGTCCGTCGGCACCGCCGCCAGCAAAAGCTCGCCCTCCCGACGCATCAATTCGGATGCCGGCAGCCTGCGCTTCTGCTCGATTTCGCGCAGGGCCAACGGCCAGCGGATGCGCCCGGCATAGTGGTCGTAAAGATCGCGCTCGGGGCCGCGTCCGGCGCGGCCGATGGCCGCGATCGTGAGCCGCATGGGCGCTAGGATGCCCGCTTGCGGCGCGCCGACTTGGCCGCTCCCGGCCGCGCGGTCGCGTCGTTCTCCAGCGCCCACATCTTCTCCAGGGCATAGAAGGCGCGCGGCTCCGGCCGGAAAATGTGGACCACGACATCGCCCGCATCGACCAGCACCCAGTCGCCGCCCTGCTTGCCCTCGACCGGGACCGGGCCTTGCCCCGCCTGCTTCAGTCGCTCGGCGAGATGGTCGGCGATGGCGACGACCTGCCTGTTCGAGCGGCCCGAGGCGATCACCATGTAGTCGGCGAAGGAGGACTTGCCCTTGAGGTCGATGACGACGATGTCCTCGGCCTTGTCGTCTTCGAGGGAGCGTCGCACCAGCGCGAGCTGGCTGTCGACGGCGTTGCTTCTGTCGGGAAGCGCACGGATCGGGTCGGAGATGGTCTTTCCTTTCGGTCTGGTCCGTTTCGGCCGCTCGGCGCGGATCGCCGTGGCCGAATGGCTGTCGAGACGGCTCGGGATGAAGCACCAGGCGGGCGGTTCGCAATCCGCCAGCCGGCGCGCCTGGCCGGCATCAAGCCGGTAACGCGCGAAAGTGCGTGGGGCTGCGGATTGCAGCGCGGCGTAACCCCAGCCGGGACGGGCGAAGGCGGCGATGGGAATGGTGCGAAAGAGGTCGCGCCAGCCGTCCCAGTGCACGAGTTGCGGCAGGATGTCGGCGCCCATCAGCCAGACGAAGCGAGCGCGCGGATAGAGCCGCTCGAGCGCCTGCACGGTGTCGAGCGTGTAGCGCGTCCCCAACAGCAGTTCCGGCGCCTCGACCCGGATGCGCGGATGGCGGCCGAGTTGCTTGGCACGCGCCAGGCGGCTCGCGAGCGGTTCCATGCCGTCGCCGCTCTTCAGCGGGTTTTGCGGCGAGACGAGCCACCAGACCTCGTCGAGAGCGAGTCGCTTCAACGCTTCCAGGCTCACGTGGCGATGGCCTTCATGGGCGGGATTGAACGATCCGCCCAGCAGCCCGATGCGCCGTCGCGTGTCGCGTGGCACGCCGGGCATCGGATGGCGTGCCCCGATCACGCAGGGAAACTCATGGATGCCCACTCATGGACGCAGGGTGCCCTTGCCGCGCACGACGTTCTTGTAGGTCGTCAGCTCGACCAGTCCGACAGGACCGCGGGCATGCATGCGATTGGTCGAGATGCCGATCTCGGCCCCCAGCCCGAACTCGCCGCCATCGGCGAACTGGGTGCTGGCGTTGTGCATCACGATGGCGCTGTCCACTTCCTTCAGGAAGCGGTCGGCGGTCGCCTGGTTGTCGGTCACAATCGCCTCGGTGTGCTGGCTGCCATAAGTCGCGATGTGGCGGATCGCGCCTTCGACGCCATCGACGGCGGCGACCGAGATGATCGGTTCGAGATACTCCGTGCGCCAGTCCTTCTCGGTGGCGGGCACGGCCTTCGCGTCGCGCTTGCGGACCTCGGCATCGCCGCGCACCTCGCAGCCGAGCTCGTGCAGCCTGGCGAGCACGGGCGCGAGATGCGTGTCGAGCGCCGTGCGATCGATCAGCAATGTCTCGGCTGCGCCGCATACGCTGACGCGCCGCATCTTGGCGTTGGCCACGAGATCGCGCGCCATGTCGGCATTGGCGTCGCGGTCGACATAGACATGGCAGATGCCGTCGTAGTGGCGCAGCACCGGTACGCGGCTTTCCCGCGTGACGCGGTCGATCAGCGAGCGGCCGCCGCGCGGCACGATAAGGTCGAGCCAGTCCATCGCTTTCAGGAGCTCGCCGACGGCGGCACGATCCGTCGTCGGCATGAGCTGCACGCAGTCCTGCGGGAGACCGGCCGTCTCCAGCGCGCGACGCAGCAGCTCGACGATACAGCGCGAGGAATGAAAGCTGTCTGAGCCGCCCCGCAGCACGACGACGTTGCCCGACTTGATGCAAAGCGCGCCGGCATCGGCGGTGACATTGGGGCGCGATTCGTAGATCACGCCGATGATGCCGATCGGCACGCGCACGCGGCTGATCTCCAGCCCGTTCGGCCGCTGCCAGCGCTCGATCTCGACACCGACCGGGTCGGGCAGCGAAACGATATCGTCGAGGCCCTTGGCCATGCCCTCGATGCGCGCCTCGTTCAGCAGCAGGCGGTCTTGCAGGGCACTGCCGAGCCCTGTGGCCTTGGCGGCTTCGATGTCCCGCGCATTGGCTGCCAGGATCGCAGCCTTTTCGGCACGGATGAGACGCGCCGCTTCGACCAGCGCGCGGTTCTTGGTCTTCGTACCGGCGTTGCGCAGCGCGACCGCCGCTGCCTTCGCGCGCTGGCCAAGCGTCGCCACGATCCCGACGACGTCTTCCGCAGGTTTGGTCTCCGCGTTCATCGTCGCTCCAGTATAGCTCATTCGACCACGAGGTCATCGCGGTGGACCATCTCGTCCCGGCCGCGAAAGCCCAGCAGCTTTTCGATTTCGGCGCTCTTCCGGCCGGCAATACGACGCGCATCCTCGGCCGCATAGGCCACCAGCCCGCGCGCCAGGACGCGGCCGCTGCGGTCCTTCACGTCGACCACATCGCCGCGCTTGAAGTCGCCGTCGATGCCGGTGACGCCGGCCGGCAACAGGCTCTTGCCGAGGGAAAGGGCGCGCACGGCTCCGTCGTCCACCACCAGAACGCCCGCCGACTTCAGCGAACCCCGGATCCACTTCTTGCGTGCCGAAAGCGGCGAAGCTTCTGGCAGGAACCAACTACAATGCGCCTTGCCGTCGATCAGAGCGCCGAGCGCGCCCACCTTGCGGCCGTCCGCGATCGCCATGCGGCAGCCGGCCGCCATGGCGATGCGGCCGGCGATCAGCTTGGTCACCATGCCGCCGTTGGAGAGTTGCGAAGCCGCGGCCCCTGCCATCGCTTCGATCTCGGGTGTGATCTCCCGAATCTCGGGAATGTGCCGCGCAGCGGGGTCGTTGCGCGGATCGCCCGTGTAAAGGCCGTCGATGTCCGACAGCAGCACCAGCGTGTCGGCCGAGATCATCTCGGCGACCCGCGCGCCCAGTCTATCGTTGTCGCCGAAGCGGATCTCGTCCGTGGCGACCGTGTCGTTCTCGTTGATCACCGGCACCGCGCCGAGGCCGAGCAGCGTGGCCATGGTCTGCCGCGCATTGAGATAGCGCCGGCGAGCCTCCGAATCGTCGAGCGTCAGCAGGACCTGCGCGACGGTGATGCCGTGCCGTGCCAACGCGGCCTGATAGGCATGGGCGAGCCGTATCTGCCCCGTCGCAGCCGCGGCCTGGCTTTCCTCGAGCCTGAGCGGTCCCGAGGCGAGCTTGAGATGCGTGCGACCGAGCCGGATCGCGCCCGATGAGACCAGCACGATCTCGCAGCCCTGGTTGTGCAGCCGCGCCACATCGTCGGTAAGCGCGTCCAGCCAGTCGCGGCGGATCAGTCCGTTGGTTTCGTCGACCAGGATGGACGAGCCGATCTTCACGACCAGCCGCTTGGAGCTGGTCAGCGCAGTCATGCCGCTTCCTTGGCGCTGTCCCGCTGCTTGTCGACCAGTTTCATGAGTTCGTGCAGCAGGGACTGCACACCTCTGCCGGACACGCCGGAAATCACGTGCACCGTCTTGCGGCTCGCCTTGGCGAGCGCCGCGCGCTTGGCCTCGATGTCCTCGTCGGTCATGGCATCGGTCTTGTTGAGCGCCACGATCTCCTTCTTGCGGGCGAGCGTGCCGCCGTAAGCCTTGAGCTCGGCCCGCACCGTGCGATAGGCGCCGGTGACATCGTCCTGGGTGCCGTCGACCAGGTGGAGCAGCGCCCGGCAGCGCTCGACATGGCCCAGAAAGCGCGTGCCGAGGCCGGCGCCCTCATGCGCGCCCTCGATCAGCCCGGGGATGTCGGCCAGCACGAATTCCCGGTTGCCGACCCGCACCACGCCTAGGCCGGGATGCAGGGTCGTGAAGGGATAGTCGGCGATCTTGGGCCGCGCATTCGAGGTCGCTGACAAAAAGGTCGACTTGCCGGCATTGGGCAGACCGACCAGGCCGATGTCGGCGATCAGCTTCAGCCGGAGCCAGATCCAGCGCTCCTCGCCGGGCCAGCCCTTGTCGGCGCGACGCGGCGCGCGGTTAGTCGAGCTCTTGTAGTGCAGGTTGCCGTAGCCGCCATCGCCGCCCTTGGCGAGCACGATGCGCTGGCCCACCTCGGTGAGGTCGGCCAGTAGCGTCTCCTTGTCCTCGTCGAAGATCTGCGTGCCGCGCGGCAGGCGCAGGACGACGTCCTTGCCCTTGCCGCCGGTGCGCTGGCTGCCCATGCCGTGATGGCCGGTCTCGGCCTTGAAGTGCTGGGCATAGCGGTAGTCGATCAGGGTGTTGAGGCCGTCGACGCACTCGGCGATCACGTCGCCGCCCTTGCCGCCGTCGCCGCCGTCCGGCCCGCCGAACTCGATGAACTTCTCGCGGCGAAAACCGACGCAGCCCGCGCCGCCGTTGCCGGAACGGATGTAGATCTTGGCTTCGTCGGGAGCGGCATGGGCACGCTGCCGACGCATCCCGACCGCATCGAGAAACCCCTCGTCAAAGTGACGCTCACGCGCGAGCGCTGGATGGCCCGCCAATGAAGTTCCCCGACGAGGCCAAGATCTTCATCC
>DATEID010000241.1:0-7293 GCA_035279245.1 Reyranella sp. | reverse complement strand
CGGTGAAGAGCTGGCCGAAGTTGAGGCCGTCGGGCTGGGGGTAGGTGTTGTAGGTGATGCCGCCCTCGATGTGACCGCTGATCGAGAACGTATCCCACCACGACGACGGCCGAGACGCGGCCTTGTCCTGCGCCTGGGCCGTTATGCTTGCCGACAGGGCTAGCCCTCCGGCGATCATCGCCGCGACCTTCCTCAGCATCTTTCGCTCTCCCCCGAACCGGTTGTGAACCTGCGAGACCGAAGCAATCGACATGCCAGATGCAGATGGGGTGAGATCTGCGCTTTTGGCACGGGATTTGCTCCGCCAGGGATCGCGCTATGGGGCGACGGTCGCCCATTTGGAGGGGAGCCGGAATGAAAATGGTCATGGCGATCTTCAAGCCATTCAAACTGGATGAAGTGCGGGATGCGCTGACGTCCCTCGGCATCCAGGGGCTGACGGTGAGCGAGGTCAAAGGATTTGGCCGCCAAAAGGGTCAGACCGAGATCTATCGCGGCGCTGAGTACGCCGTGAGCTTTCTGCCCAAGGTCAAGGTCGAGGTCGTGATCGACGACGACCTCGTCGAGAACGCAGTCGAGACCATCCGCAGGGCCGCGGCAACCGGCAAGATCGGCGACGGCAAGGTCTTCGTTTTCCCGGTCGAGCACGCCATCCGCATCCGCACCGGCGAGGCGGGGGTCGAGGCGCTGTGATGCCGATGCCCGGCACATCCGGTCCGGGGACAAATCCAATCCGAGGGGAAGATCGATGAGACGTACGTTTGGTTCCGTTGTTGCCGGCCTGGGGGCGGCCGGCCTGCTGCTTCTGCCGACGCTGGCGCTGGCCGCCGACGAAAAGCCCAAGCTCGACACCGGCGACACGGCCTGGATGCTGACCTCCACGGCACTCGTGCTCATGATGACAGTCCCCGGCGTGGCGCTGTTCTACGGCGGCATGGTGCGCAAGAAGAACGTGCTGGCGACGGTGATGCAGAGCTTCGCCGTGACCTGCCTCGTGACCGTGCTCTGGATGGCGATCGGCTACAGCCTCGCCTTCACCCCGGGCAACGCCATCATTGGCGGCACGAGCCGCCTGTTCCTGGGCGGAATGGGCCTCGACGCGGTGAACGATCTCGCCAAGACGATTCCCGAGTCGGTCTACATGACGTTCCAGATGACCTTCGCCATCATCACGCCGGCGCTGATCGCGGGCGCCTTCGCCGAGCGCATGAAGTTCTCCGCCCTGATGTGGTTCATGACGCTGTGGGCGATCTTCGTCTATGCGCCGATCGCGCACTGGGTGTGGGGCGGCGGCTTCCTGGGCGACTGGGGCGTGCTCGACTATGCCGGCGGCACCGTCGTGCACATCAATGCCGGCGTTGCCGGCCTCGTGTGTGCGCTGGTGATGGGCAAGCGCAAGGGATACGGCGTCGACAATATGGCGCCGCACAACCTCGTGCTGAGCGTGATCGGCGCATCGCTGCTATGGGTCGGCTGGTTCGGCTTCAATGCGGGCTCCGCGGTGGCTGCCAGTGCCAGTGCCGGCATGGCCATGGCCGTGACGCAGATCGCCACCGCAGCGGCGGCGCTCGCCTGGACGTTCGCCGAGTGGCTGATGCGCGGCAAGCCGTCGGTTCTGGGCATCGTGTCCGGCGCGGTCGCGGGCCTCGTCGCCATCACGCCGGCGTCGGGCTTCGTCAATCCCACGGGTGGCCTGGTGATCGGCATCGTGGCCGGCATCGTCTGCTTCTGGTCCGCGACCAGCCTCAAGAAGATGCTGGGCTACGACGACTCCCTCGATGCCTTCGGCGTCCATGGCGTCGGCGGATTCGTCGGCGCCATCCTGACGGGGGTATTCGCCGTCGAGGCGGTGGGCGGCGAGGGCAAGAAGGGCCTGATCGACGGCAATGCCGGCCAGGTCCTGACCCAGCTCTGGGGCTGCCTGGTCACGATGGCCTGGTGCGCCGTCGCTACCTTCGTCATCCTCAAGATCGTCGATGCCGCGATCGGCCTGCGTGTGACCGCCGAGGAGGAGGTCGAGGGGCTCGACATCAACCTGCATGGAGAGACGGTGCATTGAGCACCGTTGGCCGGCCGGACAAATTTGACGAAGCGGCAATCGCGCGCCACTCTCCCGGCCGATTTCGAGGCCGGGAGAAATGTCGATGAAGCTCGTTTCCGCCATCATCAAGCCGTTCAAGCTCGATGACGTGCGCGATGCACTGACCGGGGTCGGCGTCTCGGGCCTGACGGTCAGCGAGGTCAAGGGCTTCGGCCGGCAGAAGGGCCAGACCGAGATCTATCGCGGCGCCGAGTATCTCGTGAGCTTCCTGCCCAAGGTGAAGATCGAGATCGTGGTCGACGACAGCCAGGTCGAACGCGCCGTCGAGGCGATCCAGAAGGCGGCCCACACCGGCAAGATTGGCGACGGCAAGATCTTCGTCACCGGGATCGAGCACGCCGTGCGCATTCGCACGGGCGAGACCGGCTCCAACGCGCTCTAGTCGCCAAGCCCCCAGCCATCGCGGTCCCCGCCATCCAGTTCGCAAAGAACCGAGATCCAAACAGGGAGAGGCAGGGGGAGGCAAATGCGGAAATGGGTCTGGCGCACCGCCGCAGGGTGGCTGGCGGCGATGCTCGTCGTTTGCGGAGCCACCCAGGCCTGGGCAGCCGCGCGGACTGCCATCGATACCGGCGATACGGCCTGGCTGCTCATGGCGACGGCGCTCGTGCTGATGATGGACATCCCCGGCCTGTCGCTCTTCTACGCCGGCATGGTGCGCAAGAAGAACGTTCTGGCGACGGCCGTGCAGGCCTTCGCGGTCGCGGCTCTGGTGACCGTGCTGTGGCTTGGGCTGGGCTATTCGCTCGCCTTCACCGGTGGCGGCGACCTGAACGGCCTGATCGGCGGGCTCGGCCGCCTGTTCGGCATCGGCTTGCGGGGCAGTGTCCATCCGCTGGCGCCGACCGTGCCCGAGAACGTCTTCCTGATGTATCAGGCGACCTTCGCCATCATCACTCCGGCCATCATCGCCGGCGCTTTTGCCGAGCGCATGAAGTTCTCGGCCATGATGTGGTTCATGGGCCTGTGGCTCCTGCTCGTCTATGTGCCGGTGGTGCATTGGATCTGGGGCAGCGGCTTTCTCGGCAGGGCCGGCGTGCTCGACTTCGCAGGCGGTCTCGTGGTGCATCTCAATGCCGGCATCGCCGGGCTTGTCTGCGCGCTGGTGATCGGCAAGCGCGAGGGCTACGGACACGAATACATGGCGCCGCACAACCTCGTGCTGACCTTGATCGGCACGTCGCTGCTGTGGGTCGGCTGGTTCGGGTTCAATGCGGGCTCGGCCCTCTCCTCCGGCGAACTTGCGGGCGCGGCGATGCTCAATACCCATGTCGCCGCGGCGGTGGCCGCGCTCGTCTGGATGGCGGTCGAATGGGCTTCGCGCGGCAAGCCGTCCGTGCTGGGCGTGCTCTCTGGGGCGGTTGCCGGGCTCGGCGCCATCACGCCCGCGGCCGGCTATGTCGAGCCGTGGGCGGCCATGGCGATCGGCCTTGCCGCCGGCGCCGTTTGCTACTGGTCGGCCGTCGTGCTGAAGACACGGCTGGGGTACGACGATTCGCTCGACGTCTTCGGCGTGCATGGCATCAGCGGCATGCTGGGGCCGCTGATGGTCGGCGTGTTCGCCACACGCGCCGTGAACGACGTCGGTCATGGCCAGCCGGTCGGCCTGGTCGACGGCAGTGCTCATCAGCTCCTGATCCAGCTCCTGGGCGTGCTCGTCGTCGGCGCGTTCTCCGCCGGCGTCACGTGGGTCCTACTGCGCATCGTCGATGCGACGGTCGGACTGCGCGTCACGCGCGAGGAGGAGACAGAGGGTCTCGACACCGTCCTGCATGGCGAGCGCGTGCAGTAGCGTCTTTCACCCGTTCACCGCCTCGACGAAGCAGAGGGCGGAACGGAAGGCTTCTCCAAGGTTGACGCCGAGGCCGGCCGCAAGCTCGGCGCCGGTCGCGGTCTTTTCCCTGCCGTCCTGGAATGACAGCCGATAGCGCCGCCTCTTGCGCAGGCCGGGCAGGGCGAAAGTGCGCCGGCTTTGCGAACCGGCGAGCCGGAAGGCGAACAGGACGCCTTGCCGTCCATCCTTCGTGACATACCAAAGCGCGGCCCAGTCGCCCTTGCCGTCGGGTGGCGGCGGAGGCGTGAGGGCGTATCGGTCGCCGTGATGGACGATGGAACGGAGGCTCGTTTTGTAGAGGGCGACGTGTGCGGCGGCGGCGGCGATGTCCTCCTCGGGCCAGCGATGGATCGGGGCGCTGATGCCGAAGGTGCCGAGCATTGCCACGCGCAGCCGGAAGGCAAGGTCACCGCGCGGGTCGACGAGGGCCGGCGGCTGGTCGGGCGCTTCGCTCTCGCCCGGCCAGTCGATCAGCCAGTCGTTGCAGACGACCGCCGGATGGGCGAGCTGGCTGCCGAAATGGATGGCGAGCTTGCGCAGTGCGCCGGCCTGGTCGCTCATCCAGTTGACGTGCGCATGCGACAGGATCCCGCCGTCCATGCGCCCGCCGCCGCCGGCGCACATCTCCAGAATGAGATCGGGAAAGGCGGCGCGAATGGCATCCTGCATCCGGTAGAGCCCGTCGTAGTGCGCCACGAGGGGCGCCTGCCCCGTCAATTTCTCGGGCAGGGAGGGTGCCCAGCCGCCTGCGCCGAGATCGGAATTGAAGTCCCACTTCATCCAATCGACGCCGATGACGCGCAGCAGGCGGGAGATTCGCTCGAAGACATGCTGCCACGCTTCCGGCACGCCGAGATTGAGGACGGCGCGTTCGTTCGCCGCGGGCGGCTTGCCGTCGATATAGTGCATCCATTCGGGATGGTTGTGCCGGACCGACGACGTGGGACCGGCGACCTCCGGCTCGAACCAGAGGCCGAAGCCCAACCCGGCTTCGCGGCACTGCGCCGAGACCTCGCGCAAGCCGTTGGGGAATCGCTGCCGGCTCACGCGCCAGTCGCCCGTGCGGTAGTCCCAGTCGGCGTCCGACTCGCCGTTCTCGTCGCGATACCAGCCGGCATCGACCACGAAGGTTTCGCAGCCCAGCCGCTGCACGATCGGGATCAGCGGCACGAGCGCGTCCGCCTTGGGTTCGCCCAGGAATGGATACCAGCTATTGAATTGAACCGGGATCGCTCGTTCGGGATCGGGGCGATGCATCCGGCGATAGTCGTGCAGCTTGCGGATGGCATTGCCGAACGGGCCATCGAACCGGCCGAACAGCACGGTCGGCAAGTCGAGGCTGTCTCCGGCGCTCAGCCGATGGCGGAATTCCCAGTTATTGAAGCCGCCGGACAAGGTCGCCCCGGTGCGATGGGGAGCGACATGCAGCATCCAGTTGCCGGACCACAGGAGTTGGCAGAGATAGCTGGCGTTGCCGGTCCTGAGCGCGACGTAGGGCTGGAACTCGAAGCCGGTCTTCCCGCTCCGGCTCTCCAATGTGATGGCACCGTGCGCCGGATCGGCACGCACGATCTTCGCTTCCTGCAGCCATTCGCCCGTGAGGTAGACGATCTCCTCGACCGGTTCGTGGATCGACATCAGGAACGCGAGTGTCGCCTGGATATCGACTTGGCGCGGTCCGCCCGTGTGGCGCAGCACGGTGCGGCATATGAGGAAGCCGGTCAGCGAATCGAGCTCGAACGACACGACGGCTTCGAGCGGCTGGCCGGCTGCCTTCAGGGTAATGATACGGGTCGCCGCATTGGCTTCCGTCCAGGAGGCGACGGTCCAGGATGCCGGTTGCTTGGCAGGACCGAGCCCGACGAGAAAACCCGCCTGCTGCGGAAATGCTTCTGGCCGTTGGTTGGCGGCGGTCAGGCAATCGACGGACAGGACCGGCCCCTGCAGATTGATCACGTAGCGATGGCCGTTCGCGGCGAGGATCGCCGGATCGTCGCCCGGCTCCGATTGCGCCAGAACCGGCCGGCAAAAGCCCAAGGCTTCGGCGCCGCCAAATGCCGCTCCGCCGACGAGAAGATTCCTGCGCTTCAGTACGGCCGCTCCTTGTCCTGATGCCCGAGCATTTACTCCAGCCGGCGCTGGGCCAAAAGATCAACCGAGCGCCTGCGTCAAGTCCGACGAATTGCCTCAAGAACCATAGCTATTGCCTTGTTGTTAAAGGCTAATCGGTCAAATACAATATCTTCGGTCGAGCCGGACTGGCCCCTCCTGCCCGGTTCGTTGTCGTCGGCCGTTCGTTCGGCCCATTGGAAAGGTCTCGATGTTCAATCCGCGCCTCACCGAGACGCTGACTGATTTTCCGTTCGCGCGGCTCAATGCTCTTCTCGGCCCGATCGCGCCGCCGGCGCATCTCCCGCTGATCAACATGTCGGTCGGCGAGCCGCAAGGCGCTATGCCCGCCTTCGCCCGCCAGATCGTCGCCGAGGAGATCGACGGCTGGAACAAATATCCGCCCAACCAGGGTTTGCCCGAGCTCAATCTCGCGATCTGCGAATGGCTGACGCGCCGCTACCAGCTGCCGAAGGGCCTGCTCGATCCTGAGCGGCACGTCCATCCGACCGCCGGCAGCAAGGAAGGCGTCTACATTATCTCGACCGTCGCCACGCCACAGCAGAAAGGCGGCGGCAGGCCGATCGTGGCGCTGCCCAATCCGTTCTACCAGGCCTATCTCGGCGGCGCCGTGCTGTCGGGCGCCGAGCCGCTGCTGGTGAATGCGAGCGCCTCGAACGGTTTCCTGCCCGACTATGACAGCATCGACGAGGCGACGTGGCGTCGGCTCTCGGTGGTCTATATCTGCTCGCCCGCCAATCCGCAGGGTGCGATCGCCAGCCTGGAGTATCTGCAGAACCTGATCCGGCTTTGCCGCAAGCACGATGCCGTGCTGGCCGTCGACGAATGCTATGCCGAGATCTACACGGCCGCGCCGCCCACCGGCGCGCTGCAGGCGGCGCTTGCCATGGACGGAACGGACGGAGCCGATCCGTTCCGCAACCTGGCGGTGTTCCATTCGCTCTCGAAGCGGTCCAACGCAGCCGGCCTTCGCGCGGGCTTCGTCGCCGGCGATCCCAAGCTCGTCGCCATGGTGCTGCGCTGGCGCACCTATGGCGGTCCGCAGATTCCCTTCGCGGTCCAGAAGGCGGCGGCGGCGTTGTGGCGGGAGGAGACGCACCCGCTCGAGACTCGCGAATGGTATCGGCGAAACTTCCGTATCGCCGAGCAGATCCTGCACAACCGCTTCGGCTACTACACACCGGGCGGCGGCTTCTTCCTCTGGCTCGATGTCGGCGACGGCGAACTG
>DATEID010000240.1:0-21817 GCA_035279245.1 Reyranella sp. | reverse complement strand
CGGCCTACCAGATCATCGACGCCTTCTGGGTCGGGCGACTGGGCGGCGCGGCAATTGCGGCCGTGTCGGTGAGTTTTCCCGTGATGTTCCTGATGGTGGCGGTGGGAGCCGGCCTTTCCATCGCCGGGTCGACGCTGATCGCGCAATATGTCGGGGCGCGCAACGAGAAGATGGTGGGACACGTCGCGGGCCAGACTCTCCTGATGGTGGTGCTGGCTGCCGTCGTCCTCGGCGCGATCGGCTACGTCATCGCGCCTCTGCTGCTGCGGCTGATGGGGGTCGGCCCGGACGTCTATGGCGGGGCGCTCGGGTTCATGCGCGTCTCGTTCCTGGGACTGGTCTTCAACTTCTCCTTCTTCGTCTTCCAGGGGATCATGCGCAGCATCGGACGGCCGGCGCTGCCGGTCTATATCGTGCTGGGTACGGTATTCCTGAATTTCGCGGTCAATCCGCTGATGATCTTCGGCTGGGGACCGATTCCCGGCCATGGCGTGATGGGCGCGGCGCTCACCACTCTCATCACGCAGGGCGTGGCCTCGCTCATCGGCATCGCCGTCCTGCGCCGCGGCCTGCACGGCGTCCATGTTCGGGCAAGCGACCTCATTCCCGACTTCCAGCACATCAAGCGGGCATTCTTCCTCGGCCTGCCCGCATCGATCGACATGTCGGCGCGCGCCGTCGGCCTGATGATGATGACCTTTCTGGTGACGAGCTTCGGGACCTCGAGCCTTGCCGCCTACGGAGTCGGCGGCAATGTCCTGCAGTCGGTCGCCATCATTCCGGGCATCGGTCTCTCGATCGCCGTCGCTGCCCTCGCCGGCCAGAATATCGGCGCCGGCAATATCGATCGCGCGGAGAAGATCGGCAGGCTGGGAGCCTGGCTGGGCTTTTCCGTCCTCACGGCTTTCGGCCTGCTCGTCTTCCTGTTCGCCTCGCCGATCGTTGCCTTCTTCGTGCCCAGCGATGCCAGTGTGATCACGGAAGGCGCGCATTTCCTGCGTATCATGGCGTTGAGCTGGGGCTTCTACGGCGCGCAGTTCGCCCTGATCGGCGTGTTCCGCGCCGCCGGCAGCATGATGATAAGCATGCTGCTGACGGTGGTCTCGCAATGGGTGCTGCAGCTCCCGATCGCCTATGTCCTCTCCAAGCACACGTCGCTCGGCGTCGACGGGATCTACTGGTCCCTGCCGATCGCGACGGTCCTCATCTTCTTCGTGACAATCGCCGTCTTCACCAAAGGCGGCTGGCGCAAGAAGCGGCTGATCGGCGATGAAGAGAAGCTCAGGAACCGCGTTACCGACGAGATCCTGAGCGACGAGGCGCCACGCTAGGCCCGCCCAGCTTTCCGGTCATTGCCGCATGGCGGGCAAGACCTCGCGCACGATGAGCTGCTGGCTCACGGCGGCACCGTCGGCCGAAGCGCCGCGAGTGCGGCTGTTGACCGCCACCTTGTCGAGACCGAGCGCCTTCAGGGAGCCAAGACGCTCGATACAGCGATCCGGCGGACCGACAATGGCGAAACGGTCGATGAAGTCGTCGGTCAGCGTGCCGGCTTGGCGCGAGTCGGCGCGGGTATGGGCCCGCATGTCGTAGTTGGTGCGCAGCGTCTCCAGCACGGCACGGTCGGCGTTCGACACCGGCCCGTTGGCCTTGCCGTGCATCACCGAGAAGCGGGCAAAGGTGGTGAGGCCGCCGCGCACCAGATCGCGGGCCGCCTTCAGGTCGCTATGGCAGCCGAGATTGACGTAGGCGCCGAAGGCGACGCCGTCCGGGTCGAGTCCGGCCTTCTTGCGGGCCTGGCGCGCCAGGGCAATTCCCCATGACAACCGCTCGAGGTCGGCGCCCAGGGTGAACATCACCCGCTCGGCATGAAGCGCCGCCATGGCAATGACCTTGGGACCGCTCGCCGCTACCTCGACCGGCACCTTCTTGCCGCCCGCGATCCAATCGATCCGGCTCGCCGACGGTGCATCGTGCAGATGGAGGCCCGACACCGGCGGCGCCGCATCCTGCGGGATGTCGATCTCGTCGAAGCTCACCGCTTCGCCGCGCAGGTAGGCCTGAAGATGGCGCAGATAGCGCTCGAACTGCGCCAGCCGCGCCGGTGCCCGGCCAAGATGCGCGAGCGCCGAATCACCGCGGCCGATGCCCAGCACCGCCCGGCCGTTCGAGACCCGATCGACGCTGGTGATCGCGGTGGCGGTCGCGGCCGCATGGCGTGTCACCGAGTTGGTGACGCCGGTGCCAAGGCCGATGCGGCTCGTGCCCGTGGCGGCCAGTGCGAGAGAGACATAGGGATCACCGGACAGGTTCTGCGAGTCGACCACCAGCATGCCGTCCCAACCGGCCGCCTCGATTTCCTGTGCCGTGCGCGCGCTGCCGCGCGCCGAGGCGACGCCCGTGGTCCATAGCTCCACTTCTTCCTCCGCTCGATCTTCGGTGCTCTGGCTACTTTGGTCGGCGTCCACCCTAATGTAAACTTCGTTAACATGAGCTGGAAACGACGCGCCCGCGAAGGCGCGTATCATCACGGCAACCTGCGCGAGGCCCTGATCCAGGCCGCGCGCGAGCTGATCAAGGAGAAGGGGCCGGCGGGCTTCACCTTCGCCGACGCGGCCCGTTGGGCAGGCGTCAGCCCCGCCGCGCCCTATCGCCACTTTCGCGACCGCGAGGCGCTGCTGGCCGATGTCGCGCGCGAGGGCTTCCAACGGTTCGAAGCGATGCTCGTGACCGGCTGGGCCGGCGGCAAGCCCGATCCCTTGACGGCGTTCAACAATGTCGGCCGCGCCTATCTTGCCTTCGCGCGCAGCGAACCCGCTTACTACGCTGCGATGTTCGAGTCGGGCCTCCCACCCGACCTCAGCCCCGAGCTCCGAGCCGCCGGCGACCGCGCCTTTGCCGTGCTGCGCGGTGCGGCCGAAACGCTGTCGACGAGCTTGCCGGCCAAAGGCCGCCCACCAGCGTTGATGATGAGCCTCCACCTGTGGTCGATGGCGCATGGCATTGCGTCGTTGTTCGGCCGCGGCGACGCCGGCCGGCGCACCTTGCCGATGACCGCGGACGAACTACTTGAGTCGGCGATGTTGATTTACCTGCAGGGGTTGGGTTTTCCCCAAAAGAGTTGAAATCGGTATGGCGGGCCTTGACTCCTCGAATGCCAGCGCCCAATGTAAATGTCGTTAACATTTACATCGTTAACCGCCCTAGGAGGCCACTCATGTACTACGGCCTGATGGACAGACTGGACGACGTGCCCAAGGCGGCTTGGATCGCTCTTGTGGTGCTCGCCTTCATCGTTTTCTGGCCGGTTGGCCTCGGCCTGCTCATCTACCTGAAATGGAGTGGACGCATGTCTTGCTGGAAGCATGGCCGGTACGGCCGCTGGTACACGCCCGACGGCCGCGATGCTCGCGAGGAGTTCCGTGCCTGGCGCCGCCGCCATCGCTGGGGTAGCTCCAGCGGCAACGTCGCCTTCGACGAATATCGCGAGGAGACGCTGCGCAAGCTCGACGAGGAGCAGCGCGAGTTCCGCGAGTATCTCGACAAGCTGCGTTCGGCCAAGGATCGCGCCGAGTTCGACCAGTTCATGGCCGAGCGCCGCAATCGGCCGCCGGCCGCCGAGCCGCCTCCGTCACCGGCAACGTGATTCCCGATCCATCGAATTCGAAAAGCCGCGCGCGGACCCTTTCGCGGGCGGCTTTTCAATAGTCGAGCTTCATCGGCAGGCCACGATCGACAGCATGGCGTACGAGTTGCGTCATCGCTGCGAAGGCATAGCGGGCACGCAACTCGAGCGATGCGTGCGGCGCCGGCGGCCGCTGCCCCCACAGCGCAACGTCATTGCCGCCAGCCTTCCAGGTGGCGGCGTTGAGGTCGGCGAGTTGGGCTGAAAGCATCTTCACCGAACCCACAACGATCCGCCGGCCATCGACATCCTCGCCCTCGAAAGTGAAGCGGAACGTGCAGGGCAGCCAAAGCTCGACGTTTCTCACCAGATGGGAGAAGCGCGAACGGAATCCCTCGGCATTGCAACGAAGCAGCATCGGATCGTCATCCCATGCCTCCGGCAACGCGGGCGGTGCGCGCATGGACGGATGCTCGGCATAGGCGGCCCACAAGACCAGCGAACCGAAGCCGTCCCAGCCCGGCCTTGCCGTGGAGTAGTGTTCTGTCGCTGATTCATCCCATTCGAGCGGCTCACTGAGCCTGTCGCCCAGGGACCGGGCAAGGGCCCGACGCCATTCGAGGATGCGCGCCCTGATGCGCGCGCCGTTCGGCACTTCGGAAAGCGGCTCTCCGGCTAATCGTTCCCTCTCGCGCGCAACCTTGCCCGCAACGTTTTCCCAATCTCCCGCGTAGTAACGCGTCAGCGATCCGACATAGACGTCCAAAGCCATGTATGAGGCGTCCCCTGCCCTTCTTCCCCTGCCACCTCCAGTTGATCTATACCCGCACTGATCCCGTGCAAAGAACCGTCCGCAAATATCTCGCGCGCATCGATGCAACTCACGGCTGCGCCGCCGTGCCGCGATGTCGCACCCCGACGTCGAACCTGTTCTGATCGGATCGGACTACGATACGGCTTTGGTCGCGCCGGACTTCAGCATCGCATCGATCTCGGTGCCGCTGTAACCGGCTTCGCGCAGAACCTCGACGCTGTGCTCGCCGAGCCGCGGTTGCAATCGCGTGATCTCGGGCTTGGTCTTGCTGAAGCTCGGGGCGATGCCGGGCATGCGCAACTTGCCCTCGCTCGGATGCTCGACCTCCTGCCAGAAGCCGGTTGCATTGAGCTGCGGATCGACGAACAGATCTTCGAGCGTGTTGACCGGACCGTGCGGGACGTTGGAGTTCTTCAGAAGCGCCACCCATTCCGCGTTGGTGCGGGTGGCGCAAATCTCGGCCAGCGTCGCATAGTAGGCCTCGACGTTCTTCAACCGATTGGCCAAGCTCGTGAACCGCGGATCCTTGGCGAGATCCTCGCGTCCGATCAAGCCGCAGAACTCTTTCCAGTGCCCGTCGGTATAGGGCAGCAGGGCGAAATATCCATCCTTGGAAGGATAGGGCCGGCGCTCCTTGTTGAGCACGCGCTTGTAGCCCGCGCTCTCCAGGGCCGGCCGAAAACTCTCGCCGTAGAGATGCTCGACCATCACGAAAGAAACCAGGGTCTCGAACATCGGCACCTCGACGGCCTGGCCGTGGCCCGTCTTCTCCCGCGCATAGAGCGCGGCCAGCAGCGCCGACACGACGCCGTTCGAGCTCGTCTTGTCGGCGACGATGGTCGGCAGGAAGCGCGGCTGCCCTGCCACGACGGTCTGCAGCGACGCAAGACCCGAGCCTGCCTGGATGATGTCGTCATAGGCCGCCTTCGGTCCAAGAGGTCCGGTCGCGCGGTAACCATAGGTCGCGAGATAAACCAACCGCGGATTGACCTTCTCGAATGCCTCGTATTCGACACCCAGCCGCTTGGCCGGCTCCGGCCGATAATTGTGCATCAGCACGTCGGCCGTCTCGGCAAGCTTGAACAGCGCCTTGCGGCCCGCCTCCTGCTTGAGGTCGAGCACGATCGAGCGCTTGGAGCGATTGCAGCCGAGATAAAAGGCAGCCATGCCGGCGTGACGCGCTGGGCCGAGCTGGCGCGTGGTGTCGCCCTCCGGCGGCTCGATCTTGATCACGTCGGCGCCGAGATCGCCCAACTGCTGTGCGGCCCAGGGGCCGAGCACGACCGTCGTGCAATCGAGAATACGTACTCCGGCCAACGGCCCTGCCATCATCATTCCCCGTCGTTCGATGTGGCATCTAACCATGCCGGACACATTAGCGAAACGCGGCAAGCGCATTTGCGAAATTGGCGACGGTCGCCACAAAATTCCCACAAGGCACGCCAAATCTTTGCCATGCCGGGAACGTTAGGTGTCCTGCATTGTTCAAGGAGGTCGATATGACAAGGCATGCGACGACGTGGCGGACGATCTTGCGCCGCGCGGCAACGATGTTGATCGGGGCCGGCGGGGTATTCGCCCTCGCGACTGCCGCGCAAGCGCATGACGATTGGCATCACTGGAAGAAGCATCACAGACACTTCATCCCGCCGGGCCATGTCTACTACGCGCCGCCCGTCTACTACGCGCCCCGCCCCGTCGTCGTCTATCAGCCGCGGCCGGTCTATTACGCGCCGGAACCGATGTATTATGGTCCGCCTCCTGGCCTGAACCTCAACTTCAATGTCCCTCTGCGCTGATCCTTGCGCATCGAACACGAGATCGATTGGCCGGTAGTCCAGCCGGCCAATCGTGGCGAAAATGCCCAGATTTTCTCGGGGACGTTTTAGCGGATCGGGCTCGTAACCTCTGATGTCAAAGGAGGTTACCCATGCGTATCGTGAACAAGCTGTCGATCGGAGCCGCCCTCTTGGGCTCCATCCTCGTCGCCTTCGCCGGCGCCGCTCAAGCACACGACGATTGGGATCACGGCCATCGCTGGGATCGTAACTGGGACAACGGCTGGCATCACGGTCACGACAGGGTCATCGAACGCCGCATCGTGGAAGAACGGCCGGTCTATGTTGCCCGTCCAGTCGTGGTTGCTCGACCCGTGGTCGTCGAGCGACCTGTCGTGGTGGCTCCACGACCGGTGGTCTACGACCCGCCGGTCTACTCTTATCCGGCACCCGCTAGCCTCAACCTGAACTTCAATATTCCACTGCGGTAAGCATCCTTCGCCCCCGCGACGCCCCGCCGACGGCCTCTGCCTGCGGCGGGGCGTCTGCGCCTGTTGACTCCTTGGCGCAGCATTCTATTCTATTGCCATGCTGCGACTGGCGACGCTTCGACTTATTGGCTGATCCGCCGCCCCGACTCCGGGGCTCCTGCGGATCACAAGTCGTTCGTCCCTTTCTTCCACCCAGTCGCCGCCACCCATTCCATCCATCGCAGTGATCGTTTCGAGCCTTCAGGCCGTGCGCGGCGCGAGGAGTCTTTGCATGTCAGCCCAGAAACCGATGATGCCGACCGCCGGCGAGAAGTACGTTCCCTTCCCGCCTGTCCAGCTCAAGGACCGACGATGGCCGAATGCCGTCATCACCAGGCCACCGATGTGGTGTGCGGTCGATTTGCGCGACGGCAATCAGGCGCTGATCGAGCCGATGGACTCGGACCGCAAGACCCGGATGTTCAGGCTCCTCTGCCAGATGGGCTTCAAGGAGATCGAGGTCGGCTTTCCAGCGGCTTCGGAGACCGACTTCGACTTCGTGCGCGAGCTGATCGAGAAGAACATGATTCCGGACGACGTCACCATCCAGGTGTTGACGCAAAGCCGGCCCGAGCTGATCGAACGCACCTTCGAGGCCTGTCGCGGCGCCAGGCGCGCCATCGTTCATCTCTACAACTCGACCTCCACGCTGCAGCGGCGCGTCGTGTTCGGCATGGACTATAACGGCATCATCGACATCGCCGTCTCCGGAGCCAAGCTCATCAAGGAGCTCGCCGACGGCGATCCTGCCACGGAATGGGTGTACGAATACTCGCCCGAAAGCTTCACGGGCACGGAACTCGACTTCGCGCGCGACATCTGCGCCGCCGTGGCCGACGTCTACCGGCCGACGCCGCAGAAGAAGATGATCATCAACCTGCCGGCGACCGTCGAGATGGCCTCGGCCAACATCTATGCCGACCAGATCGAATGGTGCCATCGCAACTTCAAGTATCGCGATTCCTTCATCCTGAGCCTGCATCCGCACAACGACCGCGGCACCGGCGTCGCGGCCGCGGAGCTGGGCTACATGGCCGGCGCCGAGCGCATCGAAGGCTGCCTGTTCGGCAACGGCGAGCGCACCGGCAATGTCGATCTCGTCACTCTCGGCCTCAATATGTTCACCCAGGGCGTCGACCCCGAGATCGACTACTCCGACATCAACGAGATCCGCCGGACGGTCGAATACTGCAACCAGTTGCCCGTGCATCCGCGCCATCCCTATGGCGGCGACCTCGTCTTCACCGCTTTCTCGGGCTCGCATCAGGACGCCATCAACAAGGGCTTCAAGGCGCTGCAGGCCTCGAACAGCAAGGTCTGGGAAGTGCCTTACCTGCCGATCGATCCGGCCGATCTCGGCCGCAGCTACGAGGCGATCATCCGCATCAACAGCCAGTCGGGCAAAGGCGGCATCGCCTACATCCTGAAGACAGACTACGGCATCGACATGCCGCGCCTTCTCCAGGTCGAGTTCTCCAAGACGATCCAGCAGATCGCCGACGAGACCGGCAAGGAGATCCAGGCGACACTGATCTGGGACACGTTCCGCAAGGAGTATCTCGAGAACAAGGCGCCGTTCGATTTCGTCGGCCACACGACCGTTCCCGAGCCCGGCCATCCGGACCTGCGCCTGATCGACGCCCGGGTGAAGGTGAACGGTCAGGAGAAGAAGGTCAGCGGCCACGGCAACGGCCCGATCGCGGGCTATGTCGAGGCGCTCGCCAAGGATTGCGGAATCCGCATCAAGGTGCGGGACTATCATCAGCATGCCACTGGTGCCGGCGAGGATGCGCAGGCGGTGAGCTACATCGAAGCGGAGACTGGCGACGGCCGCGTCCTGTGGGGCGTCGGCATGGATGCCAATATCGTCACCGCCTCGCTCAAGGCCGTGACTTGTGCGGCCAACCGCGCCTCGCGCCACCTCGACGGCGGTGGCCGATAGCGCGTAAGAAGGGGGCATGGCGAAAGCGACCAGCAAATCCCAGACCCGAAGGGAGCGTCCGGCCAGCGCGCCGGACGCCAACCTCCTGTCCGATCTCATGAAATGGGCGCAGGCCGCCGGCGCCGATGCCGCCGACGCGCTCTACGTGAACGGTGAATCGATCTCTGTCTCGCAGCGACTCGGCAAGCGCGACAAGCTCGAGAGCAGCGAAGGCCGAGATCTCGGCCTGCGCGTTTTCGTGGGCAAGCGTCAGGCCTTTGTCTCTTCCACCGACTTCGATCCGACGGCCTTGCGCGGCCTTGCCGAGCGCGCCGTCGACATGGCGCGCGCGGTCCCGGAAGACCCCGTCTGCGGCATCGCACCGGAAGAGTTGCTGGCGCGCGACTGGCCCGACCTCGATCTCGACGACAAGCGAAAGCCTCCCGCCGCTTCGGCGCTGCTGGCCTTGTGCGCCGAGACCGAGGACGCGGCCCGCGCCGTCAAAGGCGTCACCAACTCCGAAGGCGCCGAGGCATCATGGGGCCGAACGTCGGTCATGCTGGCCGCCAGCAACGGGTTCTCGGGCGGCTATCGGCGCAGCGGCTATTCGCTTTCCTGCGCCGTGCTTGCGGGCGAAGGCACCGGGATGGAGCGCGACTACGAATGGTCGAGCGCGGTCCATTTCGACGACCTGATGGCGCCTGCCAGAGTCGGCCGCAACGCCGGGAAATTCGCGGTCGAGCGCCTCAATCCGAAAAAAGCCGCCAATGCGCGCCTGCCTGTCGTGTACGATCGCCGCATCTCCGGCGGCCTGATCGGCCATCTCGCCGGCGCGATCAACGGCCGATCGGTGGCGCGCGGCACATCCTTCCTCAAGGACAAGATGGGCCAGCAGGTTTTCGCGAAGGGCCTGCGCATCCTCGACAACCCGCACCGCAAGCGCGGCCTCGGTAGCCGGCCCTTCGATGCCGAAGGCCTGCCGACCAGGCGCTGCGCCGTCGTGGACGACGGCGTGCTGACGACGTGGCTCCTCGATCTCGCCACAGCCCGTCAGCTCAATCTTGCGCCCACCGGCCATGCCTCACGCGGAACCTCGGGACCGCCGGCTCCGACCACCTCCAATTTCTATCTCGAGAAGGGCAAGCCTTCGGCCGACGAGCTGATCGCCGACATCAAGAGCGGCCTTTACATCACCGACCTGATCGGATTCGGCGTGAACGGCGTCACCGGCGACTATAGTCGCGGCGCGTCGGGCTTCTGGATCGAGAACGGCAAACGCGCCTGGCCGGTAAGCGGTATCACCGTCGCTGGCAATCTCAAGGACATGTTTCTCAACATGACCCCTGCAAACGACCTGCAGTTCAAGAGCGCCACCAACGCGCCGACGGTGCGAATCGAGGGGATGACGATTGCCGGCTCGTGATAGAGTCGCGCCATGACCCCCTTCAACAAGACTGTCCTGCTTGCCGCAACGACGGCGCTTCTCGCTGCACCAGGCGTCGCTCCGGCTTGGGCGCAGGAGGCCGATTTCCGCAATTGCCTGCAGTCCATCAAGACCGAGGCGGTGCGCCAGGGCATTCCCAGTACAGTGGCGGACCAGGCGTTCCGGAACCTCACGCCGGACCAGAAGGTCATCGACCTCAATGCCCGTCAGCCGGAGTTCACGCAGACATATGGCAAATATGTCGGCAACGCCGTAACGCCCGACCGGATCGCCAAGGGCCAGCAAAGGCTCGCGCAATATCGATCGCTGCTGGGAACGTTGGAGCGCGAGTACGGTGTGCCGCCCCAGTATCTCGTCGCCTTCTGGGGCATGGAGACCAACTACGGCAGCTACCTCGGCGACTTCCAGGTGGTGCGCTCGGTGGCAACGCTCGCCTGCATGACGCAGCGGACCGCCTTCTTTTCAAACGAGACGGTGCAGGCGCTCAGGATCCTCGCGACCAACGGCATGACGAGTCAGCAGATGCGCGGCTCGTGGGCCGGCGCGATGGGCAACATGCAGTTCATGCCCTCGACCTTCGTCAAATACGGCGTCGATCGCGATGGCAACGGCCGGATCGATCTCTGGAACAGCATGCCCGACGCCTTCGCGTCGGCGGCCAATTTCCTGCGCGGAATCGGCTTCCGGCCTGGACTGCCGGCGAGCGACGAGGTCCTCTTGCCGCGCAATTTTCCGTTGGACGAGGCCGATACGACCATCGAGAAGCCGGTGCGCGGCTGGGCGGCGATGGCGGTGAAACGCGCCAGCGGTCAGCCGCTGCCCACCTCCGACGAGCCCTCGTCGATCATCCTGCCGGCGGGCTGGCGCGGTCCGGCCTTCATCCTCTATCCCAATTTCAAGGCGGTGATGAACTGGAACCGCTCGACGCTCTATGCGCTCTCGATCAGCATCCTGGCACAGCAGATCGCGGGCGGCCCGGCCGTGAGGCAGCAGCCGCCCGACGACGACCAGCCGCTATCGCACGATACGGTCGTCGACATGCAGATGAGGCTCGCCCGACTTGGTCTCTACGCCGACGAGACCGACGGCCTGCTCGGCCCCAAGACGCGCTCGGCGGTCCGCATGTTCCAGAAGAAGATCGGCCTACCGGCCGACGGCCACCCGACGCCCGAAGTCGTCCAGCGGCTCGTGCAGGAGGTGCGGTAGGGGCTGCAGCAGCCGCACCGTGCCGGATGCCAAGGCGATCGATACGGGGAGCGTCAGCACATCGTCGCCGTCGATCTGGACCGGCTGGCGACGTATCTCGCCGGCGTCGCTCAGCACTGAAATTTTCACGTCCTGGCCTGCGATCACACGATAACCGCGCATCCGCGGCAGGCGGCCGAGCAGCAGGGCAAGTCCGAAACGCAGCGCGTGGCCCCGGCCCCAGCGCTCGAAAAGGCAGGCATGCAGCATCGGTTCACCGAGCGCTGCCTGCGGCGCCACGATATAGGGGCCGGCATAGCGGCGGCCACGCGTCACGATCACCGATGCGGTCTCGTAGAGACGACCGTCGATGTCGACCGCATAACGCACGGGACGATAGCGACAAGCCTCCACCAGCGACTGCCAGAGATAGGCCGTCCGTCCGAGTCGCCGCTTGAGAGATGCGCTGACCCCCGCCACCACCTTGGCATCGAAGCCCGCACCCACCATCAGGGAGAAGCAGCGCGATGCGGCAGGCCCATCCATCGCCGCGCAATTGGCTTCGCCAGGCCGAACCGGCAATGCGTTGCCGGACATGACTGTCCGCGCGATCGCTGCCGCCTCGAACTCGAGCCCCAGCTCGTGTGCCAGCACGTTCGCCGTGCCGAGCGGCACGATCGCAAGCGCCGGTCCCGTGCCTGGACGGCCGACGAGGCCGTTCACCACCTCGTTGACCGTGCCGTCGCCGCCGGCGACCGCGATCACGCCGTAGCGATCGGCATCGCACGTTTCGGCCAAACGCCGCGCATCACCCGCCGCCGTGGTGTCGACAAGGTCGACCGTCCAGCCAGCCTCGCGCAGGTCGCGCATCACCGCCTCCAGCAACCGGCGACGGCGACGTCCCGCGGTCGGATTGCGGATCAGCAGGATGGACTTGGCAGCATTGGATGTCATCGAATCGACATGTCCGGTTCATGACCGCGCAACGGCTGCACTACACAATTGGCAGCGTGCCGCACCATTGCGCACAACAGATTTTGTATCGGTCGAGTCGTTATCCACATGACCGTGATCGAACGTCAGCCCTCGGTGCACCATCGCGCCATCTTCATTTCCGATATCCATCTCGGCACGCGCGGTTGCCAGGCCGAGATGCTGCTCGACTTCTTGAAGAAAAACGAGTGCGAATACCTCTACCTCGTGGGCGACATCGTCGATGGGTGGCGTCTGAGGCGCTGGTGGTACTGGCCGCAAGCGCACAACGACGTCGTGCAGAAAGTGCTGCGCAAGGCGCGCAAGGGCACCAACGTCATCTATGTCCCGGGCAATCACGACGAGGCGGCGCGTCAATACTGCCAGCTCACCTTCGGTGACGTCCGTGTCGAAGCGGAGGCGATCCACCTGACGCCCGACGGCCGGAAGCTGCTGGTGATCCATGGCGACCAGTTCGACGGCGTCGTGCGCTACGCGCGCTGGCTCGCCATCCTCGGTGACTGGGCCTACAACCTCGCGCTTCGTCTGAACACCGTCTTCAACTCGGTGCGTCGCCGGCTCGGCCTGTCCTACTGGTCGCTCTCGGCCTATCTCAAGCACAAGGTTAAGAACGCCGTGCAGTTCATCGCCGACTACGAGACGGCGGTCGCGACCGAAGCCCGCCGGCGCGGCGTCGACGGCGTCGTGTGCGGCCACATCCATCATGCAGAGATCCGCACCATCGACGGCATTCTCTATTGCAACGACGGCGATTGGGTCGAAAGCTGCACGGCACTGGTGGAAGACTTCGACGGCCGGCTGCGGATCGTACGCTGGGCCGAGGAGTCGACGGCCCACCAGTCATCTGCAATGCGGGGCTATGCGCCGTCGCAGCCGATGGCGGCGGAGTAGCGATTGCGCATCGCCATCGTCTCGGACGCCTGGCGGCCGCAGATCAACGGCGTGGTGCGCACCATCGAGACCATCGTCCGGCTATTGCAGGCCGAAGGCGATCAAATCGAAGTGTTCGGCCCCGATCGCTTCCGTACCGTCCCCTGTCCCACTTATCCGGAGATCCGCCTCTCGCTGTTCGCCAGCGCGCGGCTTGCTCACATGTTGAAGCTCTTCGCACCCGAGGCGATCCATATCGTGACCGAGGGTCCGTTGGGCTGGGCCGCGCGCGGCTTTTGTCTCGGGCGCGGACTCCCCTTCACCACCGCCTATCACACGCGTTTTCCGGAATACCTGCATGCGCGCGTGCGATTGTCGCTGGCATGGAGCTATGCCCTGGTACGGCATTTTCATGCGCCGTCGTCGGGTGTGCTGGTCGTCGCCCGGTCGATCCGCGAGGAGCTCGCGGCACGCGGCTTCAGGAAGCTGGTGCCGTGGTCACGCGGCGTCGACATCGCCGCTTTCAAGCCGCAACCACGTGAGGAGCTGAAAGACGCTCGACCGGTCTGGCTCTACGCCGGCCGGCTCGCCGTCGAGAAGAACGTCGAGGCCTTTCTTAAACTCGATCTTCCTGGCACCAAGTGGGTCGTGGGCACAGGACCGCAGCGGCGTGCGCTCGAACGACGATATCGCGATGTACGCTTCTTCGGCGCCGTCGACAGCACGGAGCTCGCCTACCGCTATGCCCAGGCCGATTGCTTTGTCTTTCCGAGCCGCACCGATACGTTCGGCCTGGTGATGGTCGAGGCCTTGGCTTCGGGGGTGCCGGTCGCGGCCTATCCTGTCCCTGGCCCTCTCGATGTCGTGACGTCGCCAAAGGTCGGCGCCTTGGACGACGATCTTCGCGCCGCCTGCCTCGCCGCGATCGGCTGCGCGCCCGAAGACTGTCGGGCCCATGCCGAGACCTTCACCTGGGCCGAATGTGCGCGCCAGTTCCGCCACGTCCTGCAGCCCGTACCGCCGGCGGCATGGCAGGCATTGAAAGGCCGAGCTGTCCCCGACGCCGCTTCGTGAGCTTCCAACGCTGTTGACCTTCGGGATGGCAAGCCTATCTCAAGATCACAATCCTTGGAGGCCCGCGATGGCTGCCCTCAACCACATCATCATCCCCGCGAAGGACAAGGATGCGTCGGCCTCGTTCCTGGCCGACATCCTGGGCGTGAAGGCCCAGCCGCCATGGGGCCCCTTCCGGCCGGTACAGACCAGTAACGGAGTCACCCTGGACTTCGTCGATTCCAAGGACGTGCGTACCCAACACTACGCCTTTCTGGTCGAGGAAGGCGAGTTCGACGGCGCATTCGAGCGCCTCAAGAAGTCCGGCGCGGCCTACTTCGCCAATCACGACCGCAGCGGCGCGGGCGAGATCAACCACTATTGGGGTGGCCGCGGTGTCTACTTCGACGATCCCAACGGTCACTGGATGGAATTGCTGACCAGACCCTACGGTAGCCAGCCGTAGAGCTCAGCCACTGGCCGGCTCGCCTGCCTTGAGCCACGCTTGGTAGGCTGCCTTGGTCTCGTCGTTGGGCGGATAGGTGCCGGGAATCGGCTTGCCCTGTCCGACGCGGATGGCGACGAACTTCTCCAGCCGCTCCTGCTCGAAGGAATCGCGCGCGACCTCGTCGGCGAGGTGCCGCGGCACGACGATTGCGCCGTCCTCGTCGGCCACGACCACGTCGCCGGGATAGACCGGCACGCCACAGATGCCGACCGGCGTCTGAACTTCCACTGGATGCAGATTGTTCATGCTGGGTGGAGCAGCGGCGCCGGTGCAGAAGACCGGCAGGTCGAGCTTGCCGATCACGGGCGTATCCCGCATGGCGCCATCGCTCAGGACGCCTGCCACCCCGCGCACCTTCAGCCGAAGCGCCAGGATGTCGCCCAAGGTGCCAGCGCGCGTATTGCCCTCGGTACCGATCACCAGCACGTGGCCGGCCGGGGTCTGCTCGATCGCCGTCCGCTGCGCCGAGGGCGGATCCTGGGGCGTGGGCGGCTTGTCGAGATCCTCGCGGCCGGGAATGTAACGGAGCGTGTAAGCCGGTCCTACCAGTCGCATCGCCTTCGGATTCAGCGGCCGCACGCCGTTCACCGCGGAATTGCGAAAGCCGCGCTTCAGCATCTGCATCGAGACGGTCGCGGTGCTGGCATACAGGAAATTCTTTACAGTCTCGGCCGACAGCGGCACTTCTTTGGGCACGTTCTTCCTCCAGGTCGATTGCGATCACGGAATTCCCGGGGATCGGCAGCGGGAAGGTCCCTCGCTTCGCCGAGAATTGCAATGATCGCTACGGACCTGCCGATGCCGAACCGTCGACGGACGATTGGAGCTTTGCGGAACTGTCGGAGCGATCGGCTTCCATCTCGCCGCCAATCCGGTCGACGGCCTCCGCCAACGACGTGACAACGACATCGGCCTTCGATTGCTTGATGGCATTGTCGCGATCGCTTTCTGCCAACGGACGCGCCCATAGTCCGAGGATAATTCGAGCCGTGGGCAGCCGGCGCCTGATCCGTTGGACAAGGTAGCGCGCACTGGTGAAGCCACCTGCCTCGAGATAACCCAGGCAGACGATTTTCGCGCCCTCGGAATCCAGTCGCATGATGTTGGCCGGCGAGATCTCTCGGTTCGGCACCACGCGGGCTTCGACCCCACGCTTCTGCAGAAGCTGCGCCAGCATGATGGCAGACGCCTCATCGAGCGACCCGCGGCCGGCAACGCAGAGCACCTCGGATCCGCCGGCAGTCGCTTGCTTGCGAGGCAGTGGCGACACGCCATCTACTGTTGCCTCTCGAGCATCTGCACTTGCGCGCCATTCATCGTCATAGTCGGACAGGTCGTCGACCAGTTCCTCGACAGCGTCCCTGATTTGCGCGCGGCGCTCATGATCGAGCACGCCGCGATTGACGTCCAATTGCGCCAGCAGAAGACCCTTGACGGCGATCTCGTCGTAGTAGGCCGACAGCGGCTTCTGCGCGAGGAACTCCTCCGCATAGTGGGCCGCTTCGGTCGGATCATCGGCAAGCATGCGCTGATAGAAGCTCTCCTCGGGTGCCAGCGCCGGATTGTCTCCCAGCAGGACGTCGAGAAACTGCAGATGCTCGACATGACGGCCGATGACCACGAGGCAGACGGTCAGCGGAGTCGACAGGACAAGCCCGATCGGCCCCCACAGCCAGGCCCAGAAGGCAGCGGCCACGACGACGGCGACCGGCGACAGACCGGTGCTGTGAGCGTTCAGCAGCGGTTCGACCGCCTGCCCCATGATGAGCTCGGTGACCGCGAACAGGACGATGGTCCAAATGAGCATCGACCAGTTGGGATCGACCGCCAAAGCGAGCACTGCCGGGAAGAACGCCGCGATCCAGGCCCCGATATAGGGCAGGAAGCGCAGCAGCATGGCGAGAATGCCCCACAGGACGGGGTTGGGCACGCCGATGAAAAACAATCCCGTTCCGATCAGCACGCCGAACGACGCGTTGATCCCGCTTTCCACCAGAAAGTAACGGCTGAGGCGGCTCACGCCGTCATCCAGGGCCTGCGTCGTATGCTGGAGGTCGTGCAATCCGGCCAAGCGGATGAAACGATCCCGCAGATCCTCGCGCTGCAGCAGGATGAACACCAGGAAGATGATGACAATGCCGGCCGTTGCGAGCGGCGCCCAAAGCGGCTCGATCACACCCTGGATTACCTTGAGTGGTGTGGCCGGCGGCTCCCGAATCTCGACCGGAACCGGCTTCTGTTCTTCGTTCGTCGACGATGCCGCGGTGGACTCGCCCGCGGCGGAGGGCTTGGTGTTGTCGCCTGCCCTCGTGAGCTCTTTCCGCAGGTCGCTCAGCATCGACGAGGCATGCTCTACGATTCCGCTTCCGGCCGCGGCCGTCCTCAGGGACTGGATCTTGCGATTGATGGTGTACTCGTACCGCGGCAGATTCTCGGCGAGCTGTGCCACCTGTCCGCCGATCAGCGCGGCGATACCGCATATCACCAGAAAGGCCAGGAGAACGGCGACGATCACCGAGGTCACCCGGCCGATCCGCCATCGCCGCAACATGAGCGCGAGCGGCGCCAACACGAAGCTCAGCAGGATCGCCAAGGCCAGCGGCATCAGCACTTCGCGGCCGAAATAGAGCGCGGCGACGATGATCGCGAAGATGACGGCCGTTGCCGAAGCGCTGACCGGCTGCCTCCTCAGCCGACCCTCCGACGGCTCTCGGCGAACAAGCGAAGACACCATGGCCGGCGGCCCTCACCTTTGGTCTGCGTCCAAAGGAGCGTTTTACGCACGCCTGACGACATGAACGAGGACAAGCAGAACGATAGCGCCGAGGATCGCGACCAGAAGGCTCCACAGATTGAAGCCTGTGATGCCTGCGCCGCCCAGCGCCGTGACGATCCAGCCGCCGATGACGGCCCCGACGATGCCGATGACGAGATCGAGCACGAGGCCGGAACCTCGCCGGTTCACGATCCTGCTTGCGATGAAGCCGGCGATCAGACCGAGAATGATCCATGCCAAGATGGACATGCGTTCCTCCCTGCGCACGCCGCCATGACCGGCGACGGTCATCGTGGCATGGCTAGAACGTCGATCGAACGCGACGGTTCCGCTGCAGCCGCTACAGCAAGCTCCCCTGGTTGCCGTTGCCGCCGCCGCGTCGCCGGGAAGCGGCGGACGGCGGACGGGGCGCCGCACCCATGCCATCCGTGACCTTGGCGCCGATCCGACCGTCGGAGAATTCGATGCTGAGCGTGTCGCCGGCTCGCGTCTCGGAAGCCGTCAAGACGGGCTGGCCATCCTGGTCGCGCACCAATGCGAAGCCGCGATTGAGCACGGAATGGAACGAATAGCTCTCCAGGAGCTTGCCGAGCTGCTCGGTCCGATCGCCGCAGCGCGACAGCATCTCACCCAGGCATCGCCGCAGTCGGTCGGCGAACTGCCCGGACCGCTCGGCGGCGCGCTCGATCTTCTGGCTCGTATCGCCGACATAGCGCCGCATGGCGCCCTCGAGCACGCGCGCCTCGCCGGCCAGCGCCTGCTGCTTGGCGTTGATGACGGCAAGCGGGCTCGCGAGACGCGCCGCCGCGAGCTGATGGCCGCGCCGTTCGACGAGCTGCCGCGCGGCGAGCGCCAGCCGTTCGCTGCAGACATCGAGACGCTGCTGGCGCTCCTCGATCAGCCGCAGCGGATCGCCCAATCCGCGCGCAAGGCCGGTCACCGCGACGTTCGCCTCGCGCAGCGCGCGGTTCATGCAGGCGATGGTGCGCTTGCCGAAATCGAGCGTCTGGGCGAGCAGATCGGTCCGCACCGGCACGGCCATCTCCGCCGCGGCCGTCGGCGTCGGCGCCCGTCGATCGGAGGCAAAGTCGATCAGGGTGGTGTCGGTCTCGTGGCCGACGGCGGAGATCAACGGGATGGTCGACGCCGCCGCGGCACGCACGACGATCTCCTCGTTGAACGCCCAGAGATCCTCGAGACTGCCTCCGCCACGCGCCACGATCAGAACGTCCGGCCGTGGGACCGGCCCATCGTGCGGCAACCGGTTGAAACCCGCGATGGCTGCCGCCACCTCGCCGGCCGCCCTTTCGCCCTGGACGGCGACCGGCCAGACCAGGACGTGGCGCGGAAAGCGGTCGGCGAGACGGTGCAGGATGTCACGGATCACGGCGCCCGACGGCGACGTCACGACACCGACGACCTCGGGCAGAAAGGGCAGCGGCCGTTTGCGGCCGCCGTCGAACAGGCCTTCCGCCGCAAGCTTGCGACGGCGGTCTTCCAGCAGCTTCAGCAGCGCGCCCTCGCCGGCCAGCTCCAGCCGATCGATGATGATCTGGTAGCGCGAGGAACCGGCGTAGGTGGTGATCCTGCCCGTTGCGATCACCTCCATGCCCTCCTCGACCTTGAGCCCGAGCCGCGGCATCGTGGTCTTCCAGCAAACGGCATCGAGGACGGCATTCTCGTCCTTCAGCCGGAAATAACAGTGTCCCGAGCGCGGGAAGGAAGGCTGGCTCACCTCGCCGCGCACGCGCACGCGTGGAAAGGCGCCTTCGAGCTGGCGCTTCAGCGCGAACGACAACTCCGAGACGGAGAATTCGGGGACGTTGCTCGGAGCGACGTCAGGCCCATTCGATTCCATCATCGGACGCTACACCCGTGCATCGATGCAACCGAGCGGGCCCTTCCAGGCCAGCAAGCGGGCATCAGACGTCGCGAGCGAAGCCCCCAGCCGAAGTGCCGTAGCAACGATAAGGCGATCGGCCGGATCGTTGTGGAAATCCTCAAGCTCGTTTGCATCTATTCCGATGGTGCCGTCGATCGGCACCTCATGAACGCCCAGGCGAAGCACTTGGGAGCGCCATTCGGCAATTGACATCGCCAAGCCGAACTTCCGCTTTCGAATCTTCAGCGCAAGCTCCCAAAAAGAAATGGCTGAGACATGAGCAATGCCGTCGATCACCGCCTGCTCGATCAAACGCGCCGCGTGGCTGCCCAACGCCTTGTCGCCCTCAAAAGCCCATATGAGGGCGTTGGTGTCGAGGACGATGCTCATTCCTTGAGCGCTTCCCAGTCCTCGTCCGTCGGTTCGTCCAAATTGCCCATATAGGTTACCGACCCCTTCAAGGCACCGATGATGGACTTGGGCTTCTCCACGAACGGCACGATCTCGGCGATCGGCTTGCCATTCTTGGTGACGATCACGCGCTCATGCTTCGTGGCAACCTCGTCCAGCACGCCCAAAAACTTCGCTTTGCACTCGGACGCTTTCATGGTTTTTGTCATGGCGGAACCCATAATGTGACCATGGTCATGACTATGGTCATATTGTCAGAAACAGATGGTATTTCAAGAGGTTGTCGTTATGCGGATATTGGTAGTAGGCAGCGGCGGCCGCGAACACGCCCTGTGCTGGGCCATTTCCGCTTCCCCTCTGTGCACAAAGCTTTTCTGCGCCCCTGGCAATGCCGGTATCGCGCAGGTCGCCGAGTGCGTCGAGGTGGGCGTCGACGATATAGCAGGCCAGGTGGCGCTGGCGGAGCGGGAAAAGATCGATTTCGTGGTGGTGGGTCCCGAGGGGCCCCTGGTGGCGGGACTCGCCGACCGCCTGGTCGAAGCCGGAATCAGGGTCTTCGGCCCGTCGGCGAAGGCCGCGCAGCTCGAAGGCTCGAAAGGCTTCACCAAGGATCTATGCCGTCGCCACAATATCCCCACGGCAGCCTATGAGCGCTTCACCGACGTCGCCAAGGCCGAGGCTTACATCAAAGCCCAAGGGGCGCCGATCGTGGTGAAGGCAGACGGCCTCGCCGCCGGCAAGGGCGTGGTCGTGGCCGAGGCCGAAGAGCAGGCGATCGACGCGGTGCGCGAGATGTTGGCGGAGAATCGCTTCGGCGCCGCCGGCGCCTCGGTGGTGATCGAGGAATTCATGGAGGGCGAAGAAGCGAGCCTGTTCGCGCTGTGCGACGGCGAGCATGCGCTGGCGCTTGCGGGCGCGCAGGACCACAAGCGTGTCTTCGACGGCGACAAAGGTCCGAACACCGGCGGCATGGGCGCTTATTCCCCCGCCCCTGTTCTCGATGCGGCGATGGTCGACCGGGCGATGCGCGAGATCGTTCTGCCAACGGTGCGTGGCCTCGCCGCCGATGACATGCCCTACAAAGGGGTCCTCTATGCCGGCCTGATGATCGGTCGCCGGGGGCCGCGTCTGGTCGAATACAACTGCCGCTTCGGCGATCCCGAATGCCAGGTGCTGATGATGCGGCTCAAGTCCGACATCGTGCCGGCACTGATGGCCTGCGCCGACGGTGGACTCCGCCATTTCGATCTGCGCTGGGCCGACGATGCCGCCCTTACAGTGGTGATGGCGGCGAACGGCTATCCCGAGGCCTATGAAAAGGGAAGTGAAATCCGCAATCTTGCAGCGGCCGGCCAAGTCGAGGGCGTGCAGATCTTCCATGCTGGCACCAAATTCGGCCCTGACGGCAAGCAGGTGCTGGCCACCGGGGGGCGCGTGCTGAACGTCACCGCCTTGGCACCGACGGTGGAGGAGGCCCGTGTCCGCGCCTACCGTGCCGTGGACCTTATCGACTGGCCGCAGGGCTTTTGCCGCCGCGATATTGCATGGCGGGCCGTCGCCCGGCGGTCGTGACATTCGCCGGCCGCCGAGGCTAGGTTGTCCTATGCCTGATTCCCCCGATCTTTCTCAGCGCCTGCTCGCCCAGCTGCGCTTCCCTTGCGGCGATGTGCCGGAGCCTGGCGACATCAAGAATGTCGCGCCGGGCATCTATTGGCTACGCATGCCGCTGCCTTTCCAGCTCAACCATATCAACCTGTGGCTGATCGAGGAGAAGGACGGCTGGACGCTGGTCGACACCGGCATCAACTCGCAGGCCACGCGCGACCTCTGGGAGAAGATCTTCTCGACGAAGCTCGGCGACAAGCCGCTGACGCGCGTCGTCGGCACGCACATGCACCCCGACCATATCGGCCTCGCCGGCTGGCTGTGCGAGCGCTGGAACGCACCGCTGCTGATGACGCTCGGCGAATACATGAGCGCCATCGCCGCACGCAACGACTTCATCGAGAACGAGGAGGTGCGCGGCG
>DATEID010000239.1:0-3360 GCA_035279245.1 Reyranella sp. | reverse complement strand
GCCATCATGAAGGCCGGCCGGTTCCATAAGAACAGTTTGGCATGAAGACTCATGGGAGCGCGCAACTCCAGTTGCGCAATCTTTGCGTTTCGACGCTCCATGAGCGCCACTGGAGTGGCGCGCTCCCATGACCCTTGCCCTCCTCCGACGGCGCGCCGGACGCTGGGCGCTGAACGGGGCGGCGACGCTGGCGCTGGGCTATATCCTGCTGCCGCTGGTCTTCATCGTCTGGCTCGCCTTCTACCGTCAGGAGATTCCGTCCTTCCCGCCCGAGGGCTACAGCCTGCGCTGGTTCGCGGCGGTCTTCGACCAGCGCAAGTTCGTCGACGGCTTCACGCTCTCCTTCGAGGTCGGCGTGATCGCCACCGCGATCGGCCTGGTGCTGGGCGTGCCGGCCGCGCTCTGCCTCGCGCGGCGCCAGTTCACCGGCCGCGCCGCCGCCGGCAGCCTGCTGCTGATGCCGCTGATCGTGCCCGGCGTGGTGCTCGGCACGGCGATGTACGTCTTCCATGTCGAGCTCGAGAACGCGCTCGACGTCGACGTGGTCGGCACCTTCGCCGCGCTGGTCGCGGGCCATGTCGTGATCGTCATCCCGTGGATCGTGCGGCTGGTGACGGCGAGCCTTGCCGGCGTCGACCGCGCCACCGAGGAGGCGGCGCAGAATCTCGGCGCCAACCGCTGGATGACCTTCTGGCGCGTCACCCTGCCCGCGATCCGGCCCGGCATCGTGGCCGGCGGCCTGTTCGGCTTCGTGACCTCGTTCGGCAACCTCGAGCTCAGCCTGTTCCTGGTCGGGCCGGGCCGCACGACGCTGCCGATCGTCATCCTCCAGTATCTCGAATGGAAGATCGACCCCACCATCGCCGCCGTCTCGGTGGTGCAGATCGCGCTGATCGCGGCAGTGATGCTGATCACCGACCGCTACGTCAGGCTGGCGCGGGTGGTCTGAGGTGGCGCGGCTCGACCTCGAAGGGCTGGCGCGGCGCTATGGCGACTTCTACGCTGTGCGCGACGTCTCGCTGAATGTAGCCGACGGCGAGTTCCTGGTGCTGCTGGGACCTTCGGGCTGCGGCAAGACCACGACCTTGCGCATGGTGGCGGGCTTCATCGAGCCGAGCGCCGGCCGGGTGAAGCTCGCCGGCCGCGAGGTGACGCTGCTGCCGCCGTGGAAGCGCAATGCCGGCATGGTGTTCCAGAGCTATGCCCTCTTCCCGCACCTCACCGTGGCGCAGAACGTCGCCTTCGGCCTCGAGATGCGCAAGCTCGCCAGGGCCGAGATCGGCAAGCGTGTCGACGAGGCGCTCGCGCTGGTGCGGCTTTCGGGCTTCGGCGGCCGCCTGCCGCGCCAGCTCTCGGGCGGCCAGCAGCAGCGCGTGGCGCTCGCCCGCGCGCTCGCCATCCGGCCCGACGTGCTGCTGCTCGACGAGCCGCTCTCCAACCTCGACGCCAAGCTGCGCCAGGAGGTGCGCGTCGAGATCCGCGAGCTGCAGCAGAAGCTCGGCCTCACCACGGTGATGGTGACGCACGACCAGGAGGAAGCGCTCACCATGGCCGACCGGCTGGTGGTGATGAGCGAGGGCTCGGTGCGCCAGATCGGCACCCAGCGCGACCTCTACGAGCGGCCGGCCGACCGTTTCGTGGCCGACTTCGTGGGCCGCAGCTCCTTCTTGGAAGGAAAGGTCGAGGCGCCCGGCCGCTTCCGCACCGATGGCGGGCTTGCGCTCGCCTGCGCCGGCGGCATGCCCGGCCGCGGCGCGCTGGCGGTGCGGCCCGAGCGTGTCGGCATTGCCGCAACCCCCTGGAGCGGGCTGGACAACAGCCTGCCCGGCACGGTGGAATTCGTGTCCTATCTCGGCGCGCTGATCGATATCCATGTGCGCCTCTCGCCCCGCGACCGGCTGATCGTGCATGTCGCCAACCGCGAGGAAGGCTTCGTGCCGAAGCTCGGCCAGTCGGTCCATGTCGGCTGGCCCGCATCGGCCGGCCGGGTGTTCAACGAGTAAGACAAGACGTCCGCCACAGGAGGCTTCCATGTCCGACCGTCTCACGCTCCGCCGCCGCAGCCTGCTGGCCGGCACGGCTGCGCTCGCTTCGGGAGCGGCACTGCCCGCCCATGCCGAGAGCAAGCGCATCGTCGTCGGCACCTGGGGCGGCGACTATTCACGGCTGCTGGCCAAGAACATCGAGAAGCCGATCCTCGAGCCCAAGGGCTGGGAGGTGATCAAGGACGAGGCCAACGATCCGCCGCGCCGCGCCAAGATGCTGGCGGAGAAATCGCTGCGCCGCGGCAGCACCGACATCCAGGGCCTGTCGGCGGCCAACATGTACGAGGTGAACCAGCAGGGGCTCGTGGAGCAGCTCGACTACGCGAAGATCCCCAACGGCAAGAACCTCATCCCGGCGATGAAGTATCCGTACGGCATCGGCCAGATCTATTCGGGCAAGGTGATCCTCTACAATCCCCGGATCATCAAGACGGCGCCCGAAAGCTTCGCCGAGACGCTCGATCCCAAGATGGGCGACAAGCTTGGCATCATCGACATCCAGTATCAATACACGCTGATCGCGGCCGGCATGGCCTCGGGCGGCTCGCCCAGCAACATCGAGCCGGGCAAGGAGCGGTTGCTGGCCTGCAAGAAGGCGGGCGCGCGCATCTATCCCAGCAACGAGGCCTTCGCCCAGGCAATGAAGACCGAGGAGATCGCCTGCGGCATCATGTGGAAGGCACGCGCCGTGCAGTGGCAGAACGCCGGCATCAACATCGAGACCGTGGCGGCCAAGGAAGGCGTGCCGATGTACATCTCGGGCTTCGCGATGCCGAAGAACGCGCCCGACAAGGAAGGCGCCTATGCCTATCTCGACGCCATGCTGGCGCCCTCGGCGCAGGAGGCCTTCGCGGTCGACATGGGCTACAACCCGACCGTCACCAACGCCCATGTCCCGCCCGAGGTGCAGAAACGGATCGGTTTCACGCCGGAGGAGCAGAAGCGGCTGGTCGATCTCGACTACGGCTACCTCGCCAAGAACGACGTCGCCTTCCAGGAATGGTGGAACAAGGTCTTCAAGGGTTAGGCGGCGTGAGCTTGACCATCATGGGAGCGCCTTTCGGCTTCGCTCAGGGCAGGCGCAACTCCAGTTGCGCTCTCTTCGCGGTTGACCCTCGATGAGCGCCACTGGAGTGGCGCGCTCCCCTGAATCGACGACAACCCGGCAGGAGGGCCTGACTGCCGGCGTCCTGATCGGACCGGCGACGATCTTCGTCGCCGTGAGCATCTTCGCGCCGCTCGCCATCCTGTTCCGCTACAGCCTGAACGATTTCGACAAGGCGACGAAGACCATGATCGCGGCGGTGACGCCGGC
>DATEID010000238.1:0-4350 GCA_035279245.1 Reyranella sp. | reverse complement strand
GAGATGCGTGCGCAGCGCGCCGGTGGCCGGCGACGCCGCTTCGGGGCGGCCGATATAGACCGGCCGCTTGCTTCTGACATCGATGCCCGACAACGATCGCTCGATGCGACGATCGACGAAGTGCCAGGCGCCCATGTTCTCGGGCTCCTCCTGGCACCATACGACCTCGGCATTGGGGTAGTGCGCGAGCCGCACCCCCAGTCGGGTGATCGGGAAAGGATAGAGCTGCTCGACCCGCAGGATCGCGATGTCGTCGATCCCGCGTTTGCGCCGTTCGGCCAGCAGGTCGAAATAGACCTTGCCGCTGCACAGGATCACGCGGCGCACCTTCTCGCGATCGGTAAGCGTCTCGCTCTCGATCAGGATGCGGCGGAACGACGAGCCCGGACCGAAGTCGGCCAGCGCCGACACGCACTCCTTGTGCCGCAGCAGCGACTTCGGCGTCATGACGATCAGCGGCTTGCGGAAGGAGCGCCGCACCTGCCGCCGCAGCGCGTGGAAATAGTTGGCCGGCGTGGTCGGCACGACGACCTGCCAATTGTCCTCCGCCGAAAGCTGCAGGTAGCGTTCCAGCCGGGCGGAGCTGTGCTCCGGCCCCTGGCCTTCGTAACCGTGCGGTAAGAGCATCACGAGGCCGTTCATGCGCAGCCACTTGCTTTCGCCCGAGCACAGGAACTGGTCGATGATGACCTGCGCGCCGTTGGCGAAGTCGCCGAACTGCGCCTCCCACATCACCAGTGCGTTGGGCTCGGCCGAGGAATAACCGTATTCGAAGCCCAGCACGCCCGCCTCGCTGAGCGGGCTGTCGATCACCTCGAAATGCGCCTGCTCGCCGCCGAGATTGTTGAGCGGCACGTAGGCCTGCTCGTTGCTCTGGTCGATCAGCACCGAATGGCGTTGCGAGAAGGTGCCGCGGGCCGAATCCTGCCCGCTGAGGCGCACGGGCGTTCCCTCGGCGAGCAAGGTGCCGAAAGCCAGCGCCTCGCCGGTCGACCAGTCGATGTCCTTGCCGGTGTCGATCGCCTTGCGCTTCTCCTGCAGGAGGCGCGTGATCTTGCGGTTGAGCTCGAAGTTCTTCGGCGGCTCCGAGATCGCCTTGCCGACCGCAACGAGCTTGTCGAGCTCGACCGCGGTCATGCCCTTGCGGTCCTCCTCGCCCGGCGCGACGGTGAAGCCGGTCCACTTCCCTTCCAGCCAGTCGGCCTTGTTGGGCTTGTAGTTGGCGGCGGCCTCCAGGGCCTTGTCGAGCTTTTGCCGCAACTCGGCATCCATCGCCGCGACGTCGGCCGCGGTCACGACGCCCTCGGCCTCGAGCTGCTCGGCGTAGACCTGTTTCACCGTCTTGTGGCTGCCGATCTGCTTGTACATCAGCGGCTGGGTGAACATCGGCTCGTCGGACTCGTTGTGCCCGTATCGCCGGTAACAGAACATGTCGACGACGATGTCGCGCTTGAAGCGCTGGCGGAACTCGGTGGCGATCCGGCAGGCATGGACCACCGCCTCGGGATGGTCGCCGTTCACGTGCAGGATCGGCGCCTGCACGATCTTGGCCACCTCGGTGCAATAGGGCCCCGAGCGCGACGACGTCGGCAGCGTCGTGAAGCCGATCTGGTTGTTGACCACCAGATGGATGGTGCCGCCGATGCGGTAGCCCGCGAGGTCGCTGAGGTCGAGGCTCTCGGCCACCAACCCCTGGCCGGCGAAGGCCGCATCGCCGTGCATCAGGATCGCCATCACCTGGCTGCGCTCGGTATCGCCGCGCTGGTCCTGCTTGGCCCGCGCCTTGCCCAGCACCACCGGATTCACCGCCTCCAGATGCGACGGATTCGGCGCCAGCGAGAGATGGATCGCGTTGCCGTCGAACTCGCGGTCGGCCGACGCACCGAGGTGATACTTGACGTCACCCGAGCCGCGCATCTCCTCCGGCAGGGACGGCCGCCCCTGAAATTCCGAGAAGAGCGCCGTGTAGCTTTTGTGCATCACGTGCACGAGCGTGTTCAGGCGGCCACGATGGGGCATGCCGATCACCACTTCGCGCACGCCGAGCTGCCCGCCGCGCTTCAGGACCTGCTCGACACCCGGAATCAACGACTCGCCGCCATCGAGGCCGAACCGCTTGGTGCCAACGAACTTCAGCCCGAGATACTTCTCGAGCCCCTCCGCCTCGACGACACGCCGCAGGATCGCGCGCCGGCCCTCGAGCGTGAAGTCGGTGCGGTTCTCGATGTGCTCGATGCGCTCCTGGATCCACGCTTTCTGGTCGGGATCGGAGATATGCATGTACTCGACGCCAATCTTGCCGCAATAGGTCTTGCGCAGCCGATCCATGATCTGGCGCAGCGTCGCGGCATCGCCGAGGCCCAGCACGCCGAAGATCAGGATCGGGCGATCCCAGTCGCCCTCGCCGAAGCCGTAGGTCGCGGGATCGAGTTCCCGGTGCGGCGCCTGCTTCACGAGACCGAGCGGATCGAGATCGGCCTCGAGATGGCCGCGAATGCGGTAGGCGCGGATCAGGAGGAAGGCGCGCGACGTGTCGAAGGCGGCGGCGCGGATCGCCTCCTCGCCCTGCCCGGCGAACGGCATCGCCACCTCGCCGTTGCCGCCCTTGATGTTCAGGTTGGCGGCGGCGCGTGGCATCTCGGTGTCGGGTACATCGATCACCCGCGCGCCGTTGGGCGCCCAGGAAGCACCCCGCAGCTCGGCCAGCACGTCGCCACGCTCCTCGGCGAGCGCCTCGAAGAAGATGCGCCAGTCGGCATCGACGCTGCCCGGATCGTCGAGGAAGCGCCCGTACAGCTCCTCGATGAACGGCGCGTTCGCGCCGAACAGGAACGATGTCTGCTCTGCCTGCATGGCCCTTGTTGCTCCTTCAGCGCCCCTTGTCGTCCTGAGCGCAGCGAAGGACCTCACGCCGGTCCCACAGCACGCTTCGGATCGGATCCAAGATCCTTCGCTTCGCTCACGATGACAAAGAAGATAGTCAGCCCTTCATGGCCTTGAGCATTTCCTCGCCCAGCGCGGCCGGCGAATCGGCCACTCTGATGCCCGCCGAACGCATGGCCGCAACCTTGAATTCCGCGGTGTCATGGCCACCCGAGATCACCGCGCCGGCATGGCCCATGCGGCGGCCCGGCGGCGCCGTGCGGCCGGCGATGAAGCCCACGACCGGCTTCTTCGTCTTGGAGGACTTGATGAACTCCGAGGCCTTCACCTCGGCATCGCCGCCGATCTCGCCGATCATGACGATGCCCTCGGTCTCGGGATCGGGCAGCAGCATCTCGAGACATTCGACGAAATTGGTGCCGTTCACCGGATCGCCGCCGATGCCGATGCAGGTCGTCTGGCCGAGACCGACCGCCGTCGTCTGCGCCACGGCTTCATAGGTGAGCGTGCCGGAACGCGAGATGATGCCGATCTTGCCGCGCTTGTGGATGTGGCCCGGCATGATGCCGATCTTGCATTCGCCGGGCGTGATGACGCCGGGACAGTTGGGCCAGATCAGGCGCGATTTCGAGCCGGCAAGCGCGCGCTTCACCTTCACCATGTCGATCACCGGGATGCCTTCGGTGATGCAGACGATCAGCGGAATTTCCGAATCGATCGCCTCGAGGATCGAATCGGCAGCGAAAGGCGGCGGCACATAGATGACGGAGGCCGTGCAGCCGGTCTTGGCGACCGCTTCGGCGACGGTATCGAACACCGGCAGGTCGAGATGCGTCGTGCCGCCTTTGCCCGGCGTCACGCCGCCCACCATCTTGGTGCCGTAGGCGATCGCCTGCTCGGAGTGGAACGTGCCCTGGCTGCCCGTGATGCCCTGGCAGATCACCTTGGTGTTCTTGTCGACGAGGACGGCCATCAGTTCGACTCCTTGACCGCCTGGACGATCTTTTGCGCAGCATCGGCGAGATTCTCCGCCGAGGTGATCTTGAGCCCCGACTCCTTCAGGATCTTCTTGCCGAGATCGACATTGGTGCCTTCGAGCCGCACGACGAGCGGGACGTGCAGGTTGACCTCGCGCGCCGCGGCGACCACGCCCTCGGCGATCACATCGCAACGCATGATGCCGCCGAAGATGTTCACCAGGATGCCCTCGACGTTGGGATCCTTGAGGATGATCTTGAAGGCGGCCGTCACCCGCTCCTTGGTGGCACCGCCGCCGACGTCGAGGAAGTTGGCGGGCGCCGAGCCATAGAGCTTGATGATGTCCATGGTGGCCATGGCGAGGCCCGCGCCGTTCACCATGCAGCCGATCTCGCCGTCGAGCTTGACGTAGTTCAGCGCGTACTTCGCCGCCTCGGTCTCGGCCGGATCCTCCTCGTCCGTGTCGCGCAGCTCCTCCAGATCCTTGTG
>DATEID010000237.1:0-7009 GCA_035279245.1 Reyranella sp. | reverse complement strand
GCTTCCAACGCCGGCCTGCCCAGCCGGCCTTCGTGGATGAGCGCTTCGCCGACTTCCAGTCCCCATTGCTCGTAGGACGAGCGGCGGTCCGAGCGTAGGCAGAGCTGCGGGAACTTGGCGAGCTGCGCCGCGAGCCGCTTCGCTTCCGCCAAGGCGTCGCCGGCCGGCGCAAGCCTATTGGCAAGGCCCCATTCGAACGCCTCCTGCGCCCCGACTTCGCGGCCGGTCAGGATCATGTCGAGGGCTCGGCTATGGCCGATCAGCCGCGGCAGACGCACCGTGCCACCGTCCACCAAGGGCACGCCCCAACGACGGCAGAAGACACCGAACCTGGCCGTTTGCGACGCCACCCGCAGATCGCACCACAAAGCGAGCTCCAGGCCGCCGGCGACCGCGTAGCCCTCGACCGCAGCAATGACCGGCTTGGAGAGAAGTTGGCGCGTCGGCCCCATCGGGCCCGGCCCTGTGGGATCGCGCACGCCACTGCCCGCTCCCACCGCCGCGACTTTCAGATCGTAGCCGGCGCAGAACGTGCCGCCCCGCCCCGTCAGGATCGCGACCGACTGGCTTTCCTCACCGTCGAAGGCGAGGAAGGCCTCGCGCAGCAGGACCGCCGTCTCGGGATCCACCGCATTGCGCGCCTCGGCAAACCGGTCGATCGACACGACGGTGATCGGCCCTTCCTTCTCGACGACGACCTTGGCCATGATGTTGCCTTTCGGAGCGCCGCTGCCGGTCGCTCATGCGTTGAATCGAAAAGGATGATGCGGCACTGGAGTTGCAGCTCCTTTGAGCACTCATGGGACCGCGCAACTCCAGTTGCGCTCATGCGGTCGCGCTCCTTGACTACCTGCCCTGCATCATGCGCAGCGGCGTGTAGATCAAAACGGTCTCGCCCTTCTGGTTCCTCACGTCGTTGGTCGTCCGCACGAGGGCGCGGGTCGGGTCCTTCGAGGTGGGCCTGATCTCGGTCACCTCGATCTCGACATGGATGGTGTCGCCGACATAGGTCGGCCCCTTGATGTCGAAGCCCATCGACAGGAAGGCGAGCCCGGTGCCCTGCAGAGTGGTCGGGATGACCAGACCCTCTGCCATGGAGTAGACCAGCGCCCCGGGGACGGGATGCCCGCCGCGCATGGGAGCATGCTCTTCGATGTATTGCTTGTTGGTGAACAGCTCCTCGGAAAAGCCGCAAAGCGTCACGAAATTCAGCAGGTCGGCCTCGAACAGCGTACGGCCGAAGGTGACGAAGCGGTCGCCGATCCCGAGGTCGCGCCAGTTCCAGCCTTCACCCAGCCGCTTCATGGCCGATTCTCAATGTCGAGAGCCTCGACGTGGAGGGTCTCAATGCGCATGGGCATCGGGCTTGGCCCCTTCCCGCAGCACGTATATTCGGCTGCAATAGGGACACTCGACCCGCCCCTGCTTGCCGAGGTTGAGGTAGATTTTGGGATGCCCCAGGGGGCCGCCACCGCCGTCGCAGGCAACGCGGTCCGTGTCGACGGTGATGGTTTCGAAAGGCTCGGTCACTCACTCTCTCCTGTTGCGTCGGCGGATGATAGCCGCGGCTTTTGCTCCGGTCATGCTGGCCGCGTGCTCGCCGCTGGTCGTCCCGGCCGGCCAGCGCGAGGGCCCGCCGCGGCTCACCGACGACCGTTATGTCGCGGCCGACGGCACGGCGCTACCGCTCGCCTCCTGGCCTGCGGCAAACGGCGCCGAGCCGAAGGCGGTGATCCTCGGCCTGCACGGCTTCGGCGACTATCGCAACGCCTTCGAGGAGCCGGCCAAGGTATGGTCGCAGGCCGGCATCGCCACCTATGCCTATGACCAGCGCGGCTTTGGCGCCAGCCCCAGCCGCGACCGCTGGGCCGGCACCGACACGCTGGTGGGCGACGCCAAGGCGGTCGCGGCGCTCCTGCGGGCGCGCTATCCCGACCTGCCGCTTTATATCGCGGGCGAGAGCATGGGCGGCGCCGTCGCGCTGGTCGCGGCCGATCGCGGTATCACGGCGGACGGCCTGATCCTGCTGGCGCCGGCTGTCCGCTCACGCAAGTCGCTCGGCCAGCTCGTCACCATGGGTGTCTGGTTCTTCACCCACACCATCCCCTGGCTGCCACTCGGTCCGACGTCGATCGACTTCCGCCCCACCGACAACCCCAAGACGCTCGAGAAGCTCAGGAAAGATCCTCTGATGCTGCGCAATCCGCGCATCGACATGGGTGCCGGCCTGCTCGACCTGATGGATGCCGCCTGCGCGGCTGCGGAGAACGTGCAGATGCCTTACCTGCTGCTGCACGGCATGGAGGACCGCATCGTGCCGACGGGGCCGGTGCGCGAGGTGATCGAGCTGATGCCGCGCCGGGCCGATTCCAAGCTCGCCTTCTACAAGCACGGCTATCACCTGCTGCTGCGTGACAAGGACGGGTCGAAGGTCGCGGCCGACATCGTCGCCTGGATGGAAAACCATGCCGCCCCCCTGCCGTCCGGCGCCGACGCCAGCGACGTGGAGACCAAGATGGCGGCGCTTTGGGGCTCACGCCGCGGCAGGCAGCAGCAGCAGACGCTGCCGCCAGTCGCCACCAATATCAGTCGCGGCGACTAGCTATCCGTCCACCACGGCCGTCGACTCGATCTCCACCAGGAGCCCCGGCACGGCGAGCGCGCTGACAGCGACCAGGGTCGAGCTGACGGCCGAGCCTCTCAGCGCCTTGCCCAGTGCCTTGGAGACGGCGCCCATGTCGCGGATGTCGGTCACGAATATGGTGAGCCGCGTCAGGTCCCGCAGCCGTGCGCCGGCCGATTTCAGCGCCGCCTCGATCTTGCGCATGGTGATCAGCGTCTGCTCGGCCGCGTCCTTGCCCTGCACCCGGCCGCGCCGGTCGAGCGATGTCGTGCCCGACACGAACACGAACGGCCCGCTCTTGACCGTGCGGACGTAGAAGCCCACCACCTCCGTGCCGTCGCGGAACAGTTGCTTGGCCATCGATCGTTCTCCCGGTTCATGGTTCGAAATCGGGCCGGACTGTCGCCCAACAGCCGTGATTCGCCAAGCCGGTCCGGATTGCAGGCAAGGCCTCCCTCCGCTATGGTCCGCCGCATCGTGGACCCGTAGCTCAGCTGGATAGAGCGCTGCCCTCCGAAGGCAGAGGTCGTGAGTTCGAATCTCGCCGGGTCCGCCAGCCTCTCCAGTCCAACGACAAAATTCGCTTTTTTGGTGGCTCAGCGGCTTGCTTTGTCGAACGGGCGCGCGAGATGGCGTTCAGCAACGGCTCCGCCGACGCTGGCGGTCTCCATGCCGGGGCATGGAGTGGCGATCATCCTGAAGGGTCAAAGGAGGTTCGGCATCTTCACGATCTTGCGTATTCCAGGCGGAAGCCGTCGCCCCAGCGCTTGATATGGCCGACCGAGGGCGACGGGAAGTGCATCGTGCAGCATAACGTGTCGGTGTCGCAGTAGCGCTCGAGAAAAGCCCGACGTGTGCGGACAGCCTGATCGCGGTCGGTGTCGACGCGCATGACCAATTCGGGATAGCGGGCCTGGATCGGCGAATGGATCAGATCGCCCGTGAACACCGCGGCGTCGCCGCCCTTGCCGGCGCAGACCGCGAAATGGTCCGGCGTGTGCCCCGGCGTCGGGCTCAAGCGGATGTGGTCGTTGAGCGCATGATCGCTGGCGACCAGTTCGGCGCGATTGGCCTCGATGATCGGCAGCACGCTGTCGGTAATCTGGTCGAGTGGCGTCTTTCGATGGATCTCGCTCCAGTAGGTGTACTCTTTTTTCGAGAATAGGTAGCGCGCCTTCGGAAAAGTCGGGACCCAGCGGCCATTCTCCAGACGCGTGTTCCAGCCGACGTGATCGCCGTGCAGATGCGTGCACATCACGAAATCGATGTCCTCGACCCCGAGACCGGCAGCTTTCAGCGCACTCATCCAGTTGCCGTCGTGCTTCTTGTTCCACGCCGGCCGTAACGGGAAGTTCTTGCCGTTGCCGATGCAGCTATCGACCAGGATATTATGATGCGGCGTCTTGACGACATACGACTGAAAGCACAGCACCACATTCCCGCTCGCGCTGTCATAGCCCGCAGGCGCCAGCCAAGCCAAGTTTTCGTCGAGGGCTTCTTTCGACAATGTCGGCAGGAAGTCGAGCATCGGCGTGAAGCCGCTCTCCTGCTCGACGATACGGTGGATGGTCATGTCGTTGACGGAAAAGCTCGTGCGCATCGCTCGCGTCTCCTCACCCGTAAGCTATCCAACTTGCCGCGCAATCGTAGCCCAACCTGGAGCCGACGACGAACGGCGCTTTGGACGGCGGTCCGCGGTTTCTTTTGGCCGATGAAGTAGCTTGCTCCACGCGGCCGCGACGGCGGATGTCATAGGCGATCGCCCAACCTTCTCCTGCTGGACGGACTTGGCCAAAAATTCGGTTGGTTGCCGAACGGACTTCAATCAGGATGATTTCCCTCGTTCTCCGCGAAGGAGCACCTCATGACCGTCACCATCACGCCGCTCACGCCCTTATTCGCCGGCGAGGTGGCCGCGATCGACCTGCGTCAGGTGCATGATCTCGAGTCGCTGAGGGCGATCCGTGCCGGCATGGACAAGTACGCCGTGCTGGTGTTCCGCGACCAGAATTTTACCAACGAAGAGCAGCTCGACTTCGCCCAACGTTTCGACGGCACGCTGCACACCCGCACGTCCTCCTCAGCCATTGGCGGCAACCGGTTTGGCAACGAAGCGCTGGCCGACGTCTCCAACGTCGATCAGGACGGGAAGATCCGGGGCGCGAACAATCGCATGCGCGCCTCCTCGGTCGCGAACCGGCTCTGGCACACCGATGCATCGTTCGTCGATCCTCCCGGCCGCTACTCGATGCTGTCGGCGCGGGTGGTGCCGCCAGTGCGGGCCGATACGGAGTTCGCCGACATGCGTGCTGCCTACGATGCACTCGACGAGGACACACGCATCTCGATCGAAGAGCTGCGCGTTTATCATTCCATCGTCTATTCCCGCCACGTCCTCGGCTTCGACTTCAACGAGGACGAGCAGGACAAGCTGAAGGGCGCCATCCATCCGCTGGTACGCACGATCCCGGGCTCCGGACGCCGCGCCCTCTATCTCGCCTCGCACGCCGCCCATGTCGTCGACTGGCCGGTGCCGGAGGGCCGACTGCTGTTGCGCGACCTGATCGACCATGCCACGCAGCCGCAATTCATCTATCGCCATATCTGGCGGCCGCATGATTTCGTGATCTGGGATAACCGCTGCACCATGCATCGTGCCCGGCCGTTCGATGACAAGACCCACCGCCGGGAGCTACGCCGCACCACGACGCTCGACCTGCCGCTGCCGGCTTCAGCTTAGCCATCCGCCTTGGGCAGAGCGCGACGAATAGCTGCCCGGCAGCTGGCCGTGAACAATCGCACATCCGCAGGCCGCGGTGGCGGCGATCATCGACGCCGCTACGGCATTGTGCCGCCCGATTTTCTGGCCCCTGCGAAGCACCTGCCTGGATCGCAGCTCCGCGCGCCGGCCTTGGTGGCGAGTAGTTTTGCGACAAGCTGATCGGGAGCCCGGCGGTCGTGACCAATCTCAGGGGCATCCGCAGCGAAAGCTTGGCGTGCCACAACACCGACCGAAGGATTGGCGACCCGTGTGACGCCCAATTGGCTGGACGCCGAGCTGGCAGATGCCGATCTCGTCATCCTGACGACGCTCCAAAGTTGATGATAAATAGCGCCATGCAGTCCTTCCCGGCTGGCGCCAAAGGCGACGTCCAATGGTCATGGCAGGAAAGCATTTCCGCCTTGGCGGCCGGAACACGAGTGCGTTGCCGTCACACCGGCTTGTCGCCACAGATCTGAACACGGCGCATCAGGCGACGAAACGGGCCAGTATCGCCGAGCGCGATGTGCTTGGTGCTGCGATTGTCCCAGAAGGCGATCGATCCCGGCTGCCAGTGGAAGCGGAAGGTGAATTCCGGCCGGTTGCCGTGCTCCATCAGGAAATCGAGCAGCGGCCGGCTCTCCGCCTCGGTCATGCCCTCAAAGCTCACCGTGTAGGAGGCGTTGACGAACAGCATCTTGCGGCCGGTCTCGGGATGCGTGCGCACCACCGGATGACTGCTGCGTGTTTCGCGCCAGTCCGCGCCATCGCGGTGCTTGGTCGAACGACCCTCGTTCTTTCCGGCTTGCGGGCCAGCCACCAAGATGTCGCTATGCACCGCGCGAAGCCCGCTCAGCAACTTCTTCATGCCACCCGACAGCGTGTCGTAGGCGAGATACTGGTTTGCGAACATCGTGTCGCCGCCGTAGGGCGGCACGTCGACGCCATAGAGGATGGCGCCCATCGGCGGCTCGGGCCACATCGTGGTATCGGCATGCCAGTCCTCGCCGACATAAGACGTGTCGCCGGGTTCGCGCCGCACCATCACGATCTCGGGATCGTCCCCCATGCCCTTGTAGTTGGGATGGATGAAGATCTCGCCGAAGCGGCGGGCGAACGCCTTCTGGCGCGCCGCGTCCAGCTCCTGGTCGCGAAAGAAGACGACACAATGTTCATTCAGCGCGTCGCGGATCTTGCCGACTATGCCGTCATCGAGCTCCCGTGCCACGTCCACGCCAGAAATCTCAGCGCCGCCGGCGCCGGAGAGCGGACGTATCTCGACGCGCGTGTTCCGCATATCCCTCACTCCATCTTTCAGTGCCGGGCAACACGCATGGAGACTCCCGACGTCAGTGCATCTTGAGAACCAGCTTGCCCTTGAAGTGCCGACCCTCGCTAATGCCGAGCGCCTTGCGCGCCTCGACGAGCGGGAACACGGTCACGTCGGGTACCTTCACCGCGCCACTGCGATGCAGCTCGGCGATGCGATCCATGTACTTGCGCAAGCGCGGCACCGCCGGCCGGAGCGAGGCGACGTCGCCGCGCTCCGGCTTGGGCGCCTGCGGGCCGGAGGCGATGAACGCCGCGCGCCCGCCCGGCTTCAGCACAGCGAAGGTGCGCGCGGC
>DATEID010000236.1:0-7105 GCA_035279245.1 Reyranella sp. | reverse complement strand
GGTGGCGACGTCAAGAAGATGGGCCGCGCCACCTCGGTCGCTGAGCGCAAATCCGATCTCTGGAAGCGCATGCAGTCGGTACCGAAGACGCTGGCGACTGTCGACAAGCCGGTGATCGCCATGATCAATGGCGACGCAATCGGCGGCGGCATGGACATCGCGTTGATGTGCGATATCCGCGTGGCTTCCGAGAAGGCGAGATTCTCGCAGGCCTATGTCCGGCTGGGCCTCGCGCCGGGCGATGGCGGCGCCTTCTTTCTCACACGGCTGGTCGGCCTCGGGCGGGCGCTCGAGCTGCTTCTCACGGGCGACTTCATCGATGCGCGAAAGGCCGAGCAGCTCGGCGTGGTCAATCACTGCGTGCCGCACGCGGAACTGGAGGAGAAGGCGTACGGGATCGCGAGAAAGATCGCCGCCCTGCCGCCGCTCGGCGTCCAGACGACGAAGCGGCTCGCTTACGAGAGCTTCCAGAACGAGATGATCACCGCGCTCGACCTGGCCTCGTCCCAGGCTGCGATCATGGCAACGACAGAAGATCACAAGGAAGCCGTCGCCGCCTTCAGGGACAAGCGCAAAGGGACCTACAGGGGAGCGTAAGCATTATGACAGGACCTCTTGCCGGCCTTCGAATCCTCGACCTCACGACCGTCCAGATGGGGCCGTGGTGCACCCGCATCGTCGCCGACCTCGGCGCCGAAGTGATCAAGGTCGAGGCGCCGGAAGGCGATTCCAGTCGCTATGGGGCCAACGCCCGCAACCGCGGCATGAGCGGCGGCTTCCAGCACAACGCGCGCGGCAAGCGGTCGATTGCCCTCGATCTCAAGAAGCGCGAGGCGCGGGACGCGATCCTGCGGCTGTCCGCCGGCGCGGATGCCTTCGTCTCCAACATCCGTCCGGCCGCCCTGGACCGCCTCGGGCTCGGCTACGAGGCCGTCCGAAAGGCCAATGCGTCGATCGTCTATCTCGGCATGGTCGGCTACGGCAGCGGCGGCCGCTATGCCGGGCGGCCGGCCTATGACGACCTGATCCAGGCAGCCTCGGCGATCCCGATGCTGCTGCAGCGCTCGACCGGAGAGCCGCGCTTCATCCCGATGGCCGCGATCGACCGCATCGTCGGCACGGCGGCGGCCAATGCGCTGCTGGCCGGACTGCTCGCAAGGGCGCGCACCGGCGTCGGCCAGAAGATCGAGGTGCCGATGTTCGAGACGATGGTGCAGTTCGTGCTGTCCGAGCATATGCAGGGCGCGACCTTCGATCCGCCGACCAGTGCCCCGGGCTATGCCCGCACCCTGTCGCGTTCGCGCCGTCCCTACGCGACCCGGGACGGCTTTCTGGCGGCGTTGCCCTACAACGACGGCCAATGGCGGCGGTTCTTCGAGGCGGTTGGCAAGGGACATGTCTTCGTCGACGATCCGCGTTTCGCCGATATCACCGCCCGTACGGCGAACATCGATGCCCTGTACGACATGATCGCCGACGAGCTGAAGACGCGGCCGACCGCGGAGTGGCTGAAGCTGCTGCACGACGCCGACATCCCGTGCATGGTGCCGCATACCTTGGAGACGCTGCTGGAAGATCCGCATCTGAAGGATCGCGGCTTCTTCCAGTTCCAGGAGCATCCTTCGGAGGGCCGGATCCGCACCATGCGTGAGCCCAGCACGTGGTCGCAAACGCCCCCGCCTTCCGATCGATTTGCGCCACGCCTGGGACAGCATACGAGGGAGGTCCTCGCCGAGGCCGGTTATAAGCAGGCCGAGATCGACGATATGGTCTTGAAACAGGTCGCGTTCCCCGAAAGTCGAGGCTGATCGAAGAGGCGCGACAGGCGAGCTTCACAGAGGCTTTACTGCCGCACCTGGATGGCATCCGAGATGAAGGCGGCTTCGCTCGCCGCGATGGGCGACGTGGCGTCGCGACAGAAGGCGGCGCCGAGAAGCCATCTCTGCCCGGGTCCGTTGCGCACGAATGCGAGGCACTGTCGTCCGCCTTTCTGGAATGTAAGGTAGGGCTCTCGCGCAGCGCCGCCGCTCATCGCCCAGCCCGTGCCGCCGGCCGTGACGTTCTTGAGGGCATCGGCCGTACGGATCCACTCGATCATGCTCGAACCCGGCGCCACCGCAGGCAATCCACCCGTTCCGCGCGCCTCCACGATGCTGTACAGGCCGACCTCGGATTCGCTCTTGGAGTCGGCGTAGAGCAGTCGCCAGCTCTGGACGTTGCCCATGCGAAACGACCGCATGTTCGAGATCCAGCATCTGTTGAACGGCAAGCCATAGACGGGCGCGCTGCTGCAAGGGATCTCATTTGCAAAGACCCACGTCTCTTCGGCGAGACTGGCACGCACCAAACACGAAGCAAGCAACGCGAAGACGATCGTCGCCACGCCTCTCCGCAAACCACCGAACCTTCTCTCGCTCAAAGTCCCAGCCCCTCTAGCGCAACGGTGTCAGACCGTAAGGGCAGGAGGTCGCGTTCGGAAAGTCGATCCGCCGGCCCGACAGATCCTGGCAGGCGACCCCTCCATAGGACGGCGGCGGCGCCGCGTTGCGTGCCCTGGCCGCCGCGTCGTCCCTGCGCCGTGTCTCCTCAGCCGTCTTTTGATCCTGATCGTACTTCGCCAGCGCCGAGGCCGCTTCCTTGAACAGGGCCTGCTCCTGCGCGGCGGTCAAGAAGCTGGTCGCTGCCTGGCCGCGCGCGCGCTGCCAGCCGAGGATCATTTCGCGCGACCGTGGCCCGAACACGCCGTCGGCACCGCGGGTGTCGAAGCCGAGCGACGTCAACGCGACCTGGACGCGCCGACGGTCGCCAACGGTGAGCCCCAGCGCCGCCTCGGTCGCCTCCGCTGTCTTTTGCGCGGCCGCATCGGCTTCGGCCTTCTGCCTGGCTTCCGCTTCGGCTTTCGCCATGGCCTCGGCCTCTTTCTTCTGCCAGGCGTCGGCCTCTGCCTTGCGTCTTGCCTCCTCCTCCGCCTGCTGGGCCTCGACGGCCTTCGTCTGCTGGGCTTGCGCCTCGGCTTGCTGCTGAGCCTCGGCGGCAGCCTTCCGTTCCGCTTCCGCCGCTGCCTGCGCCTTCTGCTGCGCTTCGGCTTCAGCCTTTTGGCGCGCTGCTTCCGCTGCCCTCTGCTGGGCCTCCGCAGCCGCCTGCCGTTCGGCCTGCGCCTTTTGCGCGGCCTCGGCCTGGGCCTTCCGCCCGGCTTCCGCCTGGAGTCGAGCTTCGGTCTCGGCGCGTGCCTTAGCCGCTTCATCGTCCCGCTCGGCTTTCGCCTGCTGGACCGGTGCCGGCGAGGGCGCAGGCTTCGGCGCGAGCGCGAGATAACCGCCGACCGCCAGAACGAGAGCGACCGCCACCGCACCCGAATAAAGCGCCAAGCGGGTGCCCCCGACCCGCTTCTTTGGATCAGGTGCCGCAGCCGCCCGTGATGGCTCGCCAGGACCCGCCGGCCTCGTGGCGGCAGGTTTTGGCCGGGCGACGACCACCGTCGAATCGCCTGCCGCTACCTCGCCTGGAAAGAGAAGGCCGCGCCAGGCCGCGATCGACTGCGGGCGATCCTTTGCCCGCACCGCCAGGCCGGCATCGATGCCTTGCAGCACGCCGGGAGAAAAGCCGGGCAGCGAAAGCCCGGCCAAAGGTTCGTACGTGTCGTTCAATGCGCGCTCCAGCGAGCTGGGCGGCGCCTGGCCTGTTATCGCGTGATAGACCGTCGCGGAGAGGCCGTAGATGTCCGTCCACGGTCCCTGCTTGTCCGATGTGAGCTGCTCGGCGGCGGCATAGCGCGGCGTGAAGATCGCCGTCATCGCCGCGGTACGATCCGCCATCGCCGCCCGCGAGGCCCCGAAATCGATCAGCGTCGGTCTATCCTTGGCGTCGAGGATGATATTGGCGGGCTTGATGTCGCGATGCAGGAAGCCCGCCTTGTGAACCTCCTCGAGCCCGTCGAGCAGACGCTGCAGCAGGCGTTCGATGGCCGCGGCCGGCAGCTTCCCGACGCTTTTCAGCCGCTGATCGAGCGTCTCGCCCCGTGCGAGGCCCATCACCATGTAGGCGGTCCCGTTCGCTTCGAGGAAGTCGTAGACGCGCACGATCGACGGAACCCCCTCGAGCGTGGCCAAGATGCGGGCCTCCTCGAGGAAACGGTCGCGCCCCCATGTGAAGTCCTCGGCAAGCTGCGTCGAGCGCGGCACGACCATCGAACCGTCCTCGCGCAGCGCCAGGGACGTGGGCAGATACTCCTTCACCGCCACTTCCCGGCCGAGCGTCGTATCCCGCGCGTAGTAGGTGATGCCGAAGCCGCCGTGGCCGAGGACCGAGACCAGCTCGTAGTTGCGCAAGCGCGCGCCCGCGGGCAGCGTGCCGCGGTGCTCGTTCGGCTTGGCGTCTACGCTGGTCTCGCCCGCCATGCACTGGTCTCGTGTATCAAGGTGGTTGCCGCCGATTCTATCTCATGTTGCGCCCTGAAAGGGCGTGAATAAAGGCCTTTGAGGAGTCCGACGGCCGCGTAACCTACGTAGCCGGATTCCCCTTGTCGACCGGACGAACGTTGCGGGATAGTCCCTGCGAGGCCGTGCGCCGCGTGCGTCAGGCACGACGTCCTCGGAGGCAACAAGACTTACGTGCGCGCGATAGAGCTGAAGCCGCTGATCGGACGTTTGAACGACGTCTGCCGTCGCGCCCTCGAAGCGGCGGCCGGAATCACATCTTTGCGCACCCACTACAATGTCGAGATCGAGCATCTCCTGATCGGCTTGCTGGACCGCTCCGATACCGACATCGCGGCCATCCTGCGCAAGTGGGAGATCGAGCCGGCGCGGCTTCTGGCAGATCTCAACCGCTCGCTCGATCGGCTGAAGACGGGCAATGCCCGTGCTCCGGCACTCTCGCCCGATATCGTCGATGTCGCCAAGGAGGCTTGGCTGCTGGCCTCGGTGGAACAGGGAGCAACCCGCATCCGCTCGGGCCATCTGCTTTGGGCCCTGCTCGCCGACGAGATGCTCGCGCGGCGGGCCCGTGAGGCATCGCCTCACCTGTCCCGGGTTCCACCCGACACCCTCAAGGCCGACTATCTGGCGCTTTGCGCCGACACGGTGGAGGCCGCCCAAGCCACGAGCCATGCCGTCGGATCGGAGGCGGCGGGTGTGCAGGGCGGCGAAGTCCGGCCAGGACGGTCGGCCGGGCTCGACCAGTTCACGATAGATCTGACGGCACAGGCCAAAGCCGGCAAGATCGACCCGATTGTCGGCCGCGACGTCGAGATCCGGCAGATGGTCGACATCCTCACGCGGCGCCGGCAGAACAACCCGATCCTCACCGGCGAGGCCGGCGTCGGCAAGACTGCGGTGGTCGAAGGCCTGGCCTTGCGTATCGCCAACGGCGACGTGCCGCCGGCTCTGCGCGACGTGACACTGCGCACGCTCGATCTCGGCCTGCTGCAGGCCGGCGCCGGCGTGAAGGGAGAGTTCGAGAATCGCCTGAAGTCGGTGATCGAGGAGACCAAGGAGAGCGCCAAGCCGATCATTCTGTTCATCGACGAGGCGCACACGCTGATCGGCGCCGGCGGCGCCGCCGGCCAGAACGATGCGGCCAACCTGCTGAAGCCTGCCCTCGCCCGCGGAGAGTTGCGCACGATCGCAGCAACCACCTGGGCCGAATACAAGAAATACTTCGAGAAGGATGCGGCGCTGGCCCGCCGGTTCCAGCCGGTGAAGGTCGAGGAGCCGACCGAGAAGATGGCGACGGCCATGATCCGCGGCCTCGTGCCGACGCTTGAGCTTCACCACAAGGTGCGCGTCCTCGACGAAGCCGTGGGCGAGGCCGTGCGCCTATCGGCGCGTTACATTCCGGCGCGCCAGTTGCCGGACAAGGCGGTCAGCCTGATCGATACGGCGTGTGCCCGCGTAGCGATGAGCCAGAACGCGGTTCCGGCGCCGATCGAAGACCGCCAGCGTCGCATAGGTCTGCTCGATGCGGAACTGCAGATCGTCGAGCGCGAGATCGCGGAAGGCACCGATCTTGCCGCGCGGCGCGGCGCTCTGATCGCCGAACGGGAGGATGCGAACAAGGAACTCGTCGCCCTGCAGAAGCGCTGGGACGCCGAACGCGCCCTCGTTGCCGAGATCGACGCCGTACGCCACAAGATAGACGCCGCCGCGGCAGGCGACACTGGAGAGGGCGCTGCGCCCATTGATGGCAAGGCCGAACGGACAAAGCTTGCCGACCTGTCCGCGCGCCTGCGCACCTTGCAGGGCGACCAGCCGCTCATCTTCCCCGTCGTCGACGGCCAGGCGATTGCCGAGATCGTCGAAGGCTGGACGGGCATCCCTGCCCGCCGCATGCAGGCCGACGAAATCCGCACGGTGCTCAACCTGCGCGAGGCGATGGAACGCCGCGTCATCGGCCAAGGCCATGCCATGGAGGCCATCGCGCAGGCGATCCGCACCAGCCGCGCGGGCCTCACGGATGCTCGCCGGCCAATCGGCGTCTTCCTGCTTGTGGGCACGTCGGGCGTTGGCAAGACGGAAACGGCGCTCACGCTCGCCCAGCTCCTCTATGGCGGCGAGCAGAACGTGACGACGATCAACATGGCGGAATTCAAGGAGGAGCACAAAGTCAGCCTGCTGATGGGAAGTCCGCCGGGCTATGTCGGCTACGGCGAAGGCGGCGTGCTGACCGAGGCGGTCCGGCGACGGCCCTACAGCGTGGTGCTCCTGGACGAGATGGAGAAGGCCCACTCCGGCGTCCAGGACGTGTTCTATTCGGTGTTCGACAAGGGCAACATGAAGGACGGCGAGGGCCGCGACATCGACTTCAAGAACACCGTCATCATCATGACCAGCAATGCCGGCGCGGATCTGATCACCAAGCTGTTCGCCGATCCCGAGACCGCGCCGGACGCGGCCGGACTTGCCGAAGCCCTGCGGCCGGAGCTGATGAAGTTGTTCAAGCCGGCCTTCCTCGGCCGGGTGACGCTGGTGCCGTATTTCCCCCTGCCCGACGCGATAATTCGGCAAATCGTGGGCATGCAGCTCGAGCGGATTCGCACGCGCGTGCTCGACACCTATCGCGCGACGTTCGAGTGGGGACCGGATCTTGTCGACAAGATCGCCGCCCG
>DATEID010000235.1:0-2704 GCA_035279245.1 Reyranella sp. | reverse complement strand
CCTGCTGTTCGCCACCAACGGGCGCTTTTACACGCTGCCGTGCGATCGGCTGCCCGGCGCCCGCGGCCATGGCGAGCCGGTGCGCCTGATGATCGAGCTCGGCAACGACCAGGATATCGTCCAGCTCGAGGTGCTGAAGGGCGGTCGCAAATTCCTGGTCGCGTCCGATGTCGGTCGCGGCTTCCTCGTGCCCGAGGACGAGGTCGTGGCCCAGACCAAGAACGGCAAGCAGGTCCTGAATCTCGCCGGCAAGGAGAAGGCGGTGGCCTTCTCCGTCGTGCCCGACGGCGCCGATTCCATCGCCGCACTGAGCGAAGGCCGCAAGCTCCTGATCTTCCCGATCGAGCAGGTGCCGGAGATGGGCCGAGGCCGCGGCGTGCTGCTGCAGAAATCGAAAGCCGACCAGCTTTCCGATGCGCAGGCCTTCAAGTTGGCCGAGGGGCTGCCCTGGGCCAACCGCCTGATCCCGGCGGCCGAGCTCAAGTTCTGGCGTGGCGAGCGGGCGCAGGCCGGCCGCATGCCGGAGAAGGGCTGGCCGCGCGCCAAGCGTTTCAGGAACTGACCGAATGGATCTGGCGCTGATCTGGAAGACGCTGCTGATCGGCGTCATCGAAGGCCTTACCGAGTTCCTGCCGGTGTCCTCGACCGGGCATATCGTGCTGGCGGAGATCGTCCTCGACTTCCAGGGGCCGCCCGGCAAGGTATTCGACATCGTGATCCAGCTCGGCGCGATCCTCGCGGTCTGCGTCCTCTATCGCACCAAGATCTGGAGCACGGTGACCGGCGTGATGGAACGAGAGCCCAAGGCGATGCGCTTCGCCGGCGCCGTGCTGATTGCTTTCCTGCCCGCGGCGGTGGTCGGGGTGATCGCCTTCAAGTACATCAAGCAGCTACTCGACAGCCCGATGGTGGTGGCGGTTGCGCTGTTGCTGGGCGGCATAGCCATTCTCGTGATCGAGCGGCTGGTGCAGCGACCGCGCATCAAGTCGGTCGACGACGTCGACTACAAGACGGCGTTCTGGATCGGCGTGTGCCAATGCCTCGCCATGTGCCCGGGCGTGTCGCGATCGGGCGCCACCATCATGGGCGCGCGGGCTTTTCGCGTGGACCGTGCGACGGCGGCGGAGTTCTCTTTTTTCCTCGCCATGCCGACCATGATCGGGGCGGGCGTCTATGACCTTTACAAGAACTGGGCGGATTTGAGCTGGAACGGCAGCGCGGTGATTGCACTCGGCTTCATCGCCGCGTTCTTCTCCGCACTCGTCGTCGTCGGGCCGTTCGTGCGCTTCATCAGCCGACATGGATTCGCTGCCTTCGCTTGGTACCGCATCGCGATAGGCGCTCTGGCGATCGTTCTTCTGCACCTGCATTGACGCTTCCGGCCTTTCGGAGCGCATGCCATAAGCCGGCAGATTTCGATCAGTCAGGAGTTGTAGATGCAACGGCGAAAGTTTCTCCGCAGCGCAGGCATCGGAGCCGCGGCCACGGCGGCTACCGGCGCGGTGGCCGCGCCCGCCATCGCCCAGTCGATGCCCGAGCTCAACTGGCGTTTGACCTCGAGCTTCCCCAAGTCGCTCGATACGCTCTACGGCGGCGCCGAGCGCTTCTCCAAGATCGTGGCGGAAGCGACCGACAACAAGTTCCAGATCCGCATCTTCGCGGCCGGCGAGATCGTCCCCGGGCTGCAGGTCGTCGACGCCGTGCAGAACGGCACGGTGGAGATCGGCCACACCGCCTCGTATTACTTCTTCGGCAAGGATCCGACCTTCGCCCTGGGGACGGTCGTCCCGTTCGGCCTCAACACGCGCCAGATGAACGCGTGGCTGACCGAGGGCGGCGGCAACGACATGCTCAACGACTTCTACAAGGGCTACAAGATCTACGGCATCCCGGCCGGCAACACGACGGCGCAGATGGGCGGCTGGTTCCGCAAGGAGATCCACACCGTCGATGATCTCAAGGGCCTGAAGTTCCGCATCGCCGGGCTCGCCGGCAATGTCATGGCCAAGCTCGGCGTGGTGCCGCAGCAGATCGCCGGCGGCGACATCTATCCGGCGCTGGAGAAGGGGGCGATCGACGCCGCCGAATGGGTCGGGCCGTACGACGACCAGAAGCTCGGCTTCGCCAAGATCGCGCCGAACTACTACTACCCCGGCTGGTGGGAGGGAAACGCCGCCATCCACATGTTCATCGGCCTCGACAAGTGGAACGCCTTGCCCAAGCACTACCAGGCGATCGTCAAGGCGGCCTGCGCCGACACCAACAACTGGACGACCGCCAAGTACGATGCCGACAATCCCAAGGCGCTGCGCATGCTGGTGGCGAGCGGCGCCAAGCTGCAGCCTTTCTCGCCGGCCATCATGGACGCCGCGTTCAAGGCGGCCGACGAGGTCTATGCGGAACTCACAGCCAAGAACGCCACCTTCAAGAAGGTCTACGAGTCGATGATGGCCTTCCGCAAGGACGAGGTGCTGTGGTTCCGGGTGGCCGAGAACACCTACGATAACTTCATGGCTCGCCAGTCGGCGGCCAACAAGCTCTGACAGCAAGAAGTCGTCGGACCGGCGAAAGCCCCGCACCAGCGGGGCTTTTGTTTATCCGCGTCGGGCCACTTTTCATCCCCCATGCGCTATGTCATAAATCGCGCCCTTGCGTAGCGAAACGCTCATAACAAGCGCAAGGCCGAGGGAGGAATAGTCAATGC
>DATEID010000234.1:0-12139 GCA_035279245.1 Reyranella sp. | reverse complement strand
GGACGGGCGCACACCGCTTCGGAGTTGGCCCTGGCGGCGGGCATCACCGCCCAGACGGCCTCGGGACACCTTGCGCGCATGGTGGACGCCAACCTGCTGTCCGCGCGCGCCCAGGGCCGCAATCGGTTCTACCGGTTGGCGTCGGGCGATGTCGCGCATGCCATGGAGTCGCTGATGGCGCTCGCCGGCACGCGTGCGCCGCCGGCTTCGGCCAACGCGGCCTGGCGGCGCGATCCGGATCTCCGCTTCTGCCGCACCTGCTACGATCATCTGGCCGGCCAGATCGGCCTTGCCGTCACAGACTCGCTGACCCAGCACGGCCATCTCGAACCCAGAGGCGCCCGCGACTGGTCGCTGACATCGTCGGGCGAGGCGTTCTGCACGCGGCTCGGCGTCGATCTCGCCGGCGCCAAGGCCGCCCATACCCGCCACTTCGCCCGCCAATGCCTCGACTGGAGCGAGCGGCGGCCGCACATTTCCGGCGCCCTCGGCTCGGCGATCGCCGACACCTTCTTCAAGAAGGGTTGGGCCGAACGGATGCGGCGCGGCCGGACGGTGCGGCTCACGGATTCAGGACGGCGCGCCCTTTCTAGCTATTTCGGCACGAACCTTTCCTGAACTTTCCTGGTTCGCAGGCGCGCGCCGCAGGCCAGCGAACAGCCGCGTAAGGACGTCGTTCACTTCACGGCGCGCCGCCCCCTTGTCCTGCGCGCCCGCAATGACAAATGCCGCTTCGTGCACGGCGCCGAAAATCAGATGCGCGAGCGTATCGACCGGCTGCCTGTGGACGAGGCCCTGCGCAATCGCCATCTCGAGAAGCTGCTTCAGGCTTCCGAGATAGTAGCTTTGATCGAGTTCCCGCCACCGCTCGGGGCCGAGGACGGCCGGCCCGTCGACTATGACGATCTGCTGCACCGCCGGATCGAGGCAACCATCGAGAAAGGCCGCGGTGCCCGCCATCATCGCCTGCCATGGATCGCTCTCGGCGGTCGCGGCCGCCGCCGCAGCGGCGGCAAGCCGCTGCTGCTCCTGGTCGAGCACGGCGAGGAAGAGATCCTGCTTGTCGCGAAAGTGATGGTAGAGCGCGCCGCGCGTCACCCTGGCCTGCCGCACGATCTCCTCGGTCGCCGCCGCACCGTAGCCCAGCTTCGCGAACAGCCGGCGCGCCACGCGCACCAAGGCTTGCCGAGTCGCGGCCGAGCGTTCGGCCTGTCGATTTGCCGTTGACATACTGTCTGTATGTTACATACAACTTGTATGTAACCTTCTCCCGTTGACCTGAACGAGAGAAACTATTGGAGGGACGGCATATGAGCAACTTCCATAGCCTGGCCGAAGTCGCGGGGAGCATGAACGCCAAGGGCGGCACCTCTCCGATCAAGCCGCTGGCGCGCGGCGAGTTCGCCGGCGCGGCGGTCGTGCGGTCCAGCAGTGCGGACGGCGGCCTCCACCGACAGCCCAACCATGAGGAGCTGCTGGTCGTGATCGAGGGCGAAGGCGAATTCCGTGTCGGCGACGAGGTGCGTTCCGTGCGACCCGGTGATTTCATCTTCGTGCCACGCAATGCCGTGCACGGAACCCTATCGACGAAGGACGCGTCGATCGCGTTCCTGGCGATCCTCACGCCCCAGTTCGACCTCGCGAAGGACGTCGTCTGGGAGAAGAACGGCGCGGCGCCCCGCTTCGAGATGGTCTAGCTAGCGGCCAATCGCCTAGGTTGCTGTTGCCGATTCGCGGGCGAGCCGGGCCTTGCCGAAGGCGAGACCGTCGCCCGAGGGGATTTTGGCGATCGAGGAAGCGCGCAGGATCTTCTCCTCCCCGACCGTGAGATAGATGTTGGTGAAGAGGAGCGAGCGCGTGACGCGCACCAGTTCCGGCCGGCCCTCGACCCAGTCGCCGATGCGGGCCGGTGCCACGAAGTCGAAGGTCATGTTCACGGTCGGCAGGAACTTGCGCAGGCCTGCGAGCGTGCCGCCGCCCATCGTGCCCACGAGATCGGCCACCGTCATCATCATGCCGCCATGCAGGCCACCGGCCGGATTGCACATATGCGCCTGCACCCGGAACCCCAGGACGAACTCGTCCGGCGTGCCTTTCTCCCCGCGCTTGGCATAGAGCGTGCCGATATGGGTGTTGAAGGTGGGATCGCCACGGTCGCGATCGAAGTCGATGCGCCGGAAGCCGTCGGGCGGATTGTCGGGAAGCAACGCTAACTCCGGGTGTCGAGCGAACGCTGGCGGCTCAGGAGCGCGAAAGCGCCCAACCCCGCCAGGACGTCATGGCGCGGACCATAGAGGCGGCCGCGCACCTGCGCCACATGCTCGTCATGGCCCATCACCTCGCCCTCCGCCTGCAGCCAGTCGCCGACGCGGCCCGGCCCGAGATAGTCGAGCGACAGGCGCAACGTCACGGCACGGCGCTCGAGCGCGTGCCAGACGGCCGTGCCCATCGCCGAGTCGAGAAATGCAGCCAGCATGCCGCCATGCACGATGCCCAGCGCATTGGCGTGTTGCGGACCGGGACGGAAGGCGCGAATGGCTCGGCCGCCTTCGATCTTCTCGAACCAGGGCCCGTTGGCGGCGGCGAAACCGGATGCTTCGGTGAGCTCGCGAAAACCTGCTGGAATGGACACGGCCTTTCTTTAGCCGCCGCGGCCCGCCGAACCAAGCGATCGGCGCCGCCATGGATCGTGTATGATGGCCGGGGCCTTCATACTTATGGCATATGCCAATGGAACTGCGCCATCTTCGCTACTTCGTCGCCGTGGCCCACGAAGGCCATATCACCCGCGCTGCCGAGAAGCTCAACATGCAGCAGCCGCCCCTTTCGCAGCAAATCCGTGCGCTCGAGCGGGAGATCGAGGCGACCCTGTTCGTGCGCCATCCGCGCGGCGTCACCTTGACCGATGCCGGCCGCTCTTTCCTCGCCGACGCCGAAGCGATCCTGACGCAGACGGAACAGGCCAAGATTCGCGCCCGGCGCAGCGCGCGCGGCGAGACGGGGCGCATCGCCGTGGGCTTCACGACCTCGGCTCCCTTCCACCCTCTGGTCGCCCGGGCGATCCGTGAGTTTCGCCAGAAGCGGCCCGATGTCTCCTTCGTGCTGGAGGAAAGCAGCTCCGGCGAGCTGGTGAGCGGACTGCGCGACGAACGAATCGACGTCGCCTTCATCCGCTCGGGCCTTGTCGACCCGCAGGGTGTCGACGTGCACGCCCTTCTGCACGAGGACACGGCTGTGGCCTTTCCGGTTCGCCATCCGCTCGCCCGCCGCGCCAGCCTCAACCTCAAGGAGCTGGCCGACGAGACCTTCATCCTCTACCGCCGCCCAGACGGCCGCGGCCTCTACGACGTCATCATCGCCGCCTGCAGCGCCGCCGGCTTCAGCCCCCATGTCGACCAGGAGGCGCCGCGCATCGTCTCGACGTTGAACCTTGTCGCCGCCGGACTCGGCATCACGATCGTGCCGGCATCGCTCAGTCGGCTGCCGCTCGAAGGGGTGATCTACCGGCCATTGCGCGGCAAGCCTGCCCTCAAGGTGCCACTCAACCTCGCCTGTCGCCGCGACGAGCACTCGGCGGCGACGCTTGCCTTCATCGAGCTGGCGCGACGCCTGCCGATCTAGCGGCCCTATTCGATCAGCCGCTGCATGGCGACGGCCAGCCGCCGCGGCGTCGCGGCGTCGCGCAGGGAATACGGTCCCGGATCGATCAGGACCATGTTGTTCAGCGTGCCGTAAAGCATCTGGAAGGCGAAGCGGATCCGATCCTCGAGCGCGGCGTCCCGTCTCGATGCCAGGTGCATGATATGGGGAAGCGCGTGCTCGACATGCAGGCGACCCAGCTCGCGCATGGGTGTCCAGCTCCTGCGATCGCTGCTGGCACGCCGCAGGGAGGCCCGGACCAGGCCGTGATGCCGGCGCATCCAGACGACCCCGCCCTTGGCGATCCACGCCAGAAAGTGGGCCAGGCTGTCGCGCGGCAGCCGGTCCGAGGCATAGGAGGCCGCCAGATCGCGCCGGGCATCCTCGACCACGAGCCGCTGCAACGCGTCGACAAAGGCATCCTTGCCCGCGAACCGGGCATAGAACGAGCCCACGGTCGCCTCGCAGCGCTGGCACAGGGTCTCGATCGACAGGCTCTCGAAATCATGCGTCTCGAGAAGCGCCAGCCCCTCGTTCATCAGCCGCACCACGAGCTCGCGACTGCGTTGCTGCTGCGTCGGCCGCAAGCCGGCGATCCTCGCCGTGGCAATGAGCTGTTCGTCCAACATGACCCTTGCATCCAAACAAAAACTAGAATTACAATTCTAATCAAACGACGATCGAAGAGGAAGCCCGATGCGCAATGCACGTTTCGACGTTCGTCCCAGCTCTCCAGCGGTTGGCGCGGAGATCCTCGGTGTGGATCTCTCCAAGCCGCTCACCGCCGAGGAGACCAGCGACATCAGGGAAGCGCTCAACGAGCACGGCGTGATCTTCTTCCGCGACCAGGAGCTGACGCCCGAGCAGCATATTGCCTTCGCCGAGCGCTTCGCGCCGATCAATATCAACCGCTTCTTCCGTTCCGTTCCCGGCCATCCCCAGATCGCGGAGGTCCGCAAGGAGCCCGACCAGACCGCGAACATTGGCGGCGGCTGGCACACCGACCACAGCTATGACGAGGCTCCGGCACTCGGGTCCATCCTGCTGGCACGCGAAGTGCCGGACCATGGCGGCGACACGATGTTCGCCAGCATGCATCATGCCTACGAGGCGCTGTCGGATGGCCTCAAGCGCACGCTCGAGGGCCTGCGCGCCGTTCATTCCAGCCGCCATGTCTTCGGCGCCGCGGCGCGATATGCCAAGGATACCGCGGGGCGCATCGGCAATGCCGAGCGCGCCACCCAGGACGCGGTGCATCCCGTGGTCATCCGCCATCCCGAGACCGGCCGCAAGACGCTCTACGTGAATGCCGCCTTCACGACACGTTTCGAAGGCTGGACCGAGAAGGAGAGCAAGCCCCTGCTCGATTATCTCTATGCCCATGCGGCCCAGCCGCAGTTCCATATGCGCTTCCGGTGGCGCAACGGATCGATCGCCTTCTGGGACAACCGCGCGACCTGGCACTTCGCCATCAACGACTATCATGGCGAGCGCCGCCTGATGCATCGCATCACCCTGGAGGGCGTACCGCTCGCCTGAACGCGGGAGCCCCTGGCTGGGGCGCCAGGATTCGAACCTGGGAATGGAGGAATCAAAATCCTCTGCCTTACCACTTGGCTACGCCCCAAAAACCACCGGCGACAGGCGGCGGAACATAGTGGTTAACGGGGTGGAGTCAAAGCAGGCAAATGATGGCCGGCGTCAGCCTCCCGCGATCGCCTTCTTGAGAAGGTCGCCGTGCACGAAGGTGCCATCGGCATAGAGAAGCGGTGTCGCCGCCGGATCGAGGACGAGGTCGACGATTTCGCCGATGTAGATCGTGTGCGTACCGGCAGAGACCTTCGTCACCAGTCGGCAATCGAACGAGACCGGGCAGCCCCTGAGCACAGGCGCGCCGGTGGTGAGCGTCGACCAGTCGCCCAGATCGTGAAACCGCTCGTCGCCTTCGATGCCGTCCATGCCGGCGAAGCGTTCGGCCAGCTTGCGGTGGCCGGGCGACAGGATATTGACGCAGAAGAAGCCCGACTCGCCGATCGGATCGTGGGCGGACGCCGACTTGTTCACGCAAACGAGGATCTGCGGCGGCTCGGCCGAGACGGAGCAGACCGCCGTCGCCGTCAGTCCGCCGCGCAGATCGTGATGGCGGGTGGTGATCAGGGTTACGCTCGCTGCCAAGTGACGCATGCCCTTTTTGAAGGCAGTCGCATCGATACTCATAGGTCAATCCTAGCAATCAAGCCGCCGCTCGCCACCAGAAACGGCCGCTAAACGTCCGGCCGGCCAGCGAAATCGGCATCAAACTGGAAGTTGGGACATGCCGGCGAGCTTCGGCAGTTGCAACAAAACATTCATCAAAGCGACGTTTTTTGCAGTTGCTCGCGGTTCGGGCCCCGCTACGGTCGAGACGCTCCATGGCCTCCGCGCTTGCCCCAGATACGCCGCCGGACGCGGCTTTGCGCCAGATCGTGGCGGAGTGCCAGACCGATCTCCTGAAATACCGCGGCATCGTTCTCGCAAGCCGGCGTCCCATCGGCATCCACCAGACCCGGGTCGCCCTGCGCCGACTGCGCGCCGCGCTTGGCTTGTTCCGCAACGCCGTGCCCGGGCTGATCGAGCAACGACTGCTGCGCGCCATGGCCGCCGAAGCGAAATGGCTGGCGGGCGAATGCGGTCCCGCGCGCGATCTCCACGTCTTCCTGACCGAGTCGGTGGAGGAGCCGCCGGCCGAGGTGAAACGGGTCGCGGCACGCCTCGCCGGCAGTCATGTCGAACGCGCCCGCACAGCCCTCTCCGGGGCGCGCTTTTCCGCCTTTGCCGAGCAGGTGGAAGCCTTTGTCGACTCAAAGCCGACTGGCACCGGCCGGCTGGACGAGTTCGGCCGCGAACGGCTGGAGGCGCGGCACGCCAAGGTCGAACGGCTCGGCCGCAAGCTCGCCTCCCTCGACGAGGAGCGGCTGCACCGCCTGCGCATCGCGGTCAAGAAGCTGCGCTACGCGGCGAGTTTCCTGCAGCCGGCCTTTAGCGGACCCGGTTTTGATTCCAGGCGGGCGAAAGCCTATATCGAGGCCACGGTGCGCCTACAGGGCGCGCTCGGTGCCCTGAACGATCGCGCGGTGGCGGCCCGCATGCTGGCCGACATCGCCGCCGCGGCCCGCCCGACCGAACAGGTCGAGCGCGCGCTGCGCAAGCTCGGCAAGCAGGCCGCCTCCGGCAATAAACGCCGGCTGCGCAAGCTCGACCGGGCCTGGAAGACCTTCCGGAAGGCCGAGCGGTTCTGGCTCTAGCACCGTCGAGGACGGAGTACATATGACAAATACCCAGACCGCCGCCGAAGAACGCATTCCCGTGACCGTGCTGACGGGCTTCCTGGGCAGCGGCAAGACCACGCTTTTGAACAAGCTTCTGCGCCGGCCCGAGCTCGCCGACACGGCGGTGATCATCAACGAATTCGGCGAGATCGGGCTCGACCACCTGCTCGTCGAGAAATCGAGCGAAGACGGCATGGTGACGCTGAACTCGGGCTGCCTCTGCTGCACGGTGCGCGGCGATCTCGTGCGCACCATGAGCGAGCTGTTCCTGAAGCGCACCAAGGGCGAGGTGACGCCGTTCCGGCGCATGGTGGTGGAGACAACCGGCCTCGCCGATCCCGCACCGATCCTGCACACGCTGATGACCGATCCCCTGCTCGCCTCGCGCTATCGCCTCGACGGCGTGATAACGACGGTGGATGGCGTGAACGGCGCCTCGAGCCTCGACCATCACGAGGAGGCGGTGAAGCAGGCCGCGGTCGCGGATCGACTGCTGCTCACCAAGACCGATATCGCCGAGGCGCCCAAGCTCTCCGAGCTCGAGCGCCGCCTGCATCAGCTCAACCCGGGCGCGCCGTTCCATGCGATCTCCGGCGGCGAGATCGATCCCAACCAGATCCTGAACGCAGGCCTCTACAATCCCGAGACCAAGAGCGCCGATGTGAAGCGCTGGCTGCATGAGGAAGCCTATGCCGAGGGGCACGAGCACGGCCATCATCACCACGGGCACGATCACGGGCATCACCATGAAGGGGCCGGCGCCGACCAGGATCCACACAACGTCAATCGCCACGACGACCGCATCCGCGCCTTTTGCATGACCTTCGACGAGCCGATGAGCTGGTCGACGGTCGCCGCGGCCTTCGATGCGCTGGTGACCTATCGCGGCCCGGACCTCTTGCGCATGAAGGGCATCCTGAACGTCAAGGACACCGACAAGCCGGTCGTGATCCACGGCGTGCAGCACGTCTTCCATCCGCCGGCCACGCTCGAGGCGTGGCCCGAGGGCGACGACCGCAAGAGCCGCGTCGTCTTCATCACCCGCGACATCGGCGAGGACACCATCCGCAAGGTCTTCGCCTCCTTCTTCGACGCCGAGAAGAAGGGCTGGGGCCAAGAGCAGCAGCAGAACTCATAGGAGCGCGCCACTCCAGTGGCGCTCATCCTCTTGCGGACCGCGCGCATCTTGCGCGCTCATGAGCGAGCTGGAAGCTCGCGGTCCAAACGATTCGCCACTGGAGTTGCTCACCGGCGTCGCCGACCGGCGGAGATGAAACGGGTCACGGTAAGGTTGTGTCATCCCGAGCGCAGCGAGGGATCTTTGATCGGCGCTGCTAAAGATCCCTCGCTGCGCTCGGGATGACACCGCAGTCGTTGGGCGTCTGATCTTGTTTCTTTAGTGGCGCGCTCCCTTGATCTCCTACTCGGCCGCTGAGGTAGCTCGTGGGCCATCGACTACCGGATCTGCCACCTTCGCCTTCTCGCGATCGCGGCCGAACAAGCGTTGGACGAAAACGAAGAAGACCGGGACCATCAGGAGCGCGAGCACGACGACGGCAATCATGCCGCCCATCACGCTGGTGCCGAGCGCCTGCTGGCTCTTGCCGCCGGCGCCCGTTGCGATCGCCATCGGCAGGACGCCGCAAACGAAGGCGAAGCCGGTCATGAGGATCGGCCGGAAGCGCAGCCGACAGGCCTCCAGCGTCGCCTCGAGCAACGGCTTGCCTTGGGCGCGCAAATCCTTGGCGAACTCGATGATCAGGATCGCATCCTTGGCAGCAAGCCCGATGATCGTGATGAGGCCGACCGTGAAATAGACGTCGTTGGCGAGGCCCCGCAGGGTCGCGGCCAGCACGGCGCCGCAGATGCCAAGCGGCACCGTCAGCAGCACCGCGATCGGGATGGTCCAGCTCTCGTAAAGCGCCGCGAGGCAGAGGAAGACCACGAGTGCCGAAAGGGCCAGCAGGAAAGGCGCCTGCGAGCCCGAAAGCTTCTCCTGCAGCGACTGACCGGTCCATTCATAGCCGAAGCCGCGCGGCAGGCTGTCCGCCAGCCGCTCCATCTCGGCGATGGCATCGCCGCTTGTGTAACCGGGGCTCGCCTCGCCGCTGATGCGGATCGAGGGATAGTAGTTGAAGCCCACGATCTGGGACGGCCCCTTCGACCACTCGACCCGGGCGAAGGACGAGAACGGGACGAACTCGCCGCGCTCGTTCTTGACGCTGTAGCCCAGGATGTCGTCCGCGGTCATGCGTCCGGCGGCGTCGCTCTGCACGATGACGCGCTGCATGCGGCCGTGGTTGGGGAAGTCGTTGACGTAGGTCGAGCCGAGGTTGGTCGAGATCGTATTGTTGATGTCCTCGAAGGTGACGCCGAAGGCGCTGGCCTTTTCGCGGTCGATCACCAGGTTGACCAGCGGCGCGGCTGGCAGGCCTTCGATATAGACATTCTGCAGGACCGGGCTCGCATTGGCCGCGGCGACCAGCGATTCGGCCGCGCGCCGCAATGCCGGATGTCCCTTCTGCCCGCGGTCCTGCAAACGGAAGCTAAAACCGCTCGAATTGCCGAGGTTGTCGATCGGCGGCGGCTCGAGCGCCGAGATCTCGGCGTCGCGCACCGACGCCATGGTGCGGTTGATGTCGTCGACGATCGCCGATGCCGAATCCTCCGGTCCCCGCTCGGACCAGTCCTTCAGGGTGATGAAGGCCTGCGCCGTGTTCATGCCCTGTCCGAGAAAGCTGTAGCCGGTGAGGAAGGTGACGTTCTCGATGCCCGACCGCTTGGCGAGGTACTGCTCGACCCGCTCGACGGCCGCCTCCGTGCGCCGGTACGAGGAATCGGAGGGCGTCTGAACGTCCGTCGTGATGAAGCCCTGGTCGTCGATCGGCAGGAAGCCGCCGGGCAAGCGCACGAACGCCCAACCGAGAGCGACGATCAGCGCCGCGTAGATCGCCATCAGCCGGCCGATGCGTTTCAGCGACCAGCCGACCGTGCCGGCGTATCGATCGCGCACAGCATCGAGCTTTCGGTTGAAGAAGCCGAAAAAGCCGCGACGGGCATGCCCATGACCGGCCTCGACCGGCTTCAGAAGTGTCGCGCACAGGGCCGGCGTCAACGACAGAGCCATCAGGGCGGAGAAGCCGATCGCCGCCACCATGGTGATCGAGAACTGGCGATAGATGATGCCGACCGAGCCGGGGAAGAAGGCCATCGGCACGAACACCGCCATCAGCACCAGGGTAATGCCGACGATGGCGCCCGTGATCTGCGACATAGCCTTGCGCGTCGCTTCGCGCGGCGGCAGCCCCTCCTCCGCCATGATGCGCTCGACGTTCTCGACCACGACGATGGCGTCGTCGACCAGGATGCCGATGGCGAGCACCATGCCGAACATGGTGAGCATGTTGATCGAATAGCCCGCGATCAGCAGCGTGGCGCATGTCCCCAGCAGCGCCACCGGCACCACGATGGTCGGAATGACCGTGTAGCGGATGTTCTGCAGGAACAGGAACATCACGACGAACACCAGCACCACCGCCTCGACGAGCGTGCTGGCCACCTTCTCGATCGAGGCTTTCACGACCGGCGTGATGTTGTAGGGAATCTCGTAGGTGATGTTCGCCGGGAAGAAGCGCGACAGCTCCTTCATCTTCGCCTCGACGGCATTTGCCGTCGCAAGCGCATTGCCGGTGGGCGCGAGCAGAACGGACAGGCCGGCGGTCGGTTTGCCGTTCAGCCGGGTGGTGAACTGGTAGCCCATGCCGCCCACCTCGATGCGGGCGACGTCGCGCAGCCGCACGGTCGAGCCGTCGGGGTTGGCGCGGAGCACGATGGCGCCGAACTCCTCCGGCGAGGTGAGCTGGCCCTTCACGAGGACGAGGGCGGAGACTTTCTGCCCGTCCTTGCTGGGTTCCGCCCCGATGCTGCCGGACGCCACCTGCGCGTTCTGCGCGGCGATGGCCCGGGTCACGTCCTCGGCCGTGAGATTGTAGCCGACGAGCTTGTCGGGATCGGTCCAGATACGCAGCGACCGCTCGGTGGAATAGAGCGTCGCGCGCCCGACGCCGGGAATGCGCCGGATCTCGCCCAGCACGTTGCGCACCATGAAGTCGCCCAGCCCGACCTCGTCGAGGCTGCCGTCGGTCGAGGTGAGCGTGATGATCTGCAGCACCGCGCTCGACGCCTCCTCGACCAGGATTCCCTGCTGCATCACCTCGCGTGGCAGGCGGGCCTCGATGCGCTTGATCCGGTTCTGCACCTCGACCGACGCCATGCTGGGGTCGGTGCCGGGCACGAAGTTGGCGACGATCTCGACCTGGCCGAGCGAGTCGCTGGTCGATTCGAAGTTCAGAATACCGGAGGCGCCGTTCAGCTCCTCCTCGATCAGGCGCGTGACGCTGTTGTAAAGATTTTCGGGCGAGGCGCCGGGGTAGCTGGTGCTGACCGAGATCGAGGGCGGCGCGATGATGGGATATTGCGCCACCGCCAGCAGCGGGATCGAGATCGCGCCGACCAGGCAGATGAAGAGGGCGACCACCCAGGCGAAGATGGGGCGGTCGATGAAAAAGTTCGGCATCGGCGAGCGCTCAGTCGTTCGCCCTGATCGGGTTCCCCCCGGGCGATGTCCGTGCGGTTGCCTGCTGCCCCCACGGCATCGGATTGACGATGTCGCCCGGGGCGAACTTCTGGAAGCCGTCGACCACCACGTGGTCGCCGGCCTTCAGCCCATCGAGCACCAGCCACTGACCGCCCTGGACCGGGCCCAGCCGAACCGGCTGGAGAGCGACGCGGTTGTTGGCCTTGACGACGAAGACCTCGCTGCCGCCACCGCCATTGCGCTGGACCGCCTGCTGCGGCAGGGCGATGGAATCGCTGTCGATGCCCTGCTCGACGAGCACGCGCACATACATGCCCGGCAACAGCTCGCGATGGGGATTGGGGAACTCGCCGCGCAAGGTCACCTGGCCGGTCGATGCATCGACCTTTGCTTCGGAGAAAAGCAGCTTGCCCGCGAGCGGATAGAGGGTGCCGTCATCGAGCACGAGCCGGACCTTCGCGGCATCAGGGGCAATGCGCTCGAGATCGCCTGCGTCGAACGCCCGGCGCAGGCGGTTGAGCTCGTCGACCGACTGCGTGAAATCGGCATAGATCGGATCGAGTTGCTGGATGGTAGCGAGGTTCGCGGAATCGTT
>DATEID010000233.1:0-16887 GCA_035279245.1 Reyranella sp. | reverse complement strand
TGCGGGCGTGGACCCCGTCGATCTCCGCCTCGTTCATCTGCCGGACGATCGCGCGCGCAAGGTGATCGAGACGGCCGCCAACCGCTTTGGCTGGAAGCGGCGCACCCGCGGCCATCCCCATCGGGGGTGCGGGCTAGGCTTTGCGCGCTACAAGAATCTCGGCGCCTACTGCGCTGTCGTCATGGAGATCCAGATCAACCCCGACAGCGGCGCCGTCGAGGTGCGGCGCGTTGTGGCAGCGGTGGACAGCGGCGAAGTGGTCAATCCCGACGGCATCCGCAACCAGATCGAAGGCGCCATCATCCAGTCGATGAGCTGGACGCTCCTCGAGGCCGCGACGTTCGACACCACCCACCGGACCAGTTTCGATTGGAGCGCCTATCCGATCTTGCGCTTTCCGGCCGTGCCGGCCGAGATCGAAGTGCATGTCATCGACCGGCCTGGCGAGCCGTTTCTGGGTACCGGAGAAGCCGGTCAGGGTCCGACGGCGGCGGCACTCGCCAACGCCGTTGCCGACGCGATCGGCCATCGCCTGCGAGACATGCCGCTGACAGCCGACCGCATCAGGGCGGCTCTTCGAAGCTGACGATCAATCGAGCCAGGATGTATCGCGTGTTTTCCGCCCATAATGCCGCTCGCCTTCCGCATGCGGCACGGCGTCACCGGGCCTTGGGTGCGATTCCTTCGGCGGACGCTGCGGCGCGCTCGTAAGCGCCTCCCGCCCCAAGGCTGTGATTTTCCAGCCCTGCGGCGTCTCGTCGATCAACTTGTAGAGGGCCAGCCGGCCGCGCAGTGGCGGATCGAGGCCGCGATCCGGCCCGAAGGCGGCCAACTGCTCGAGCGCCGCCCGTTCTTCGTCCGTCAAAGCCATGACAACCATAGCCGAACAAACGATCACCACGATTTCTGGTTGCGACGAGGCGGCAAGAGACGCGGCGCGGTTCCGTACGATCTGGAACCTTTCCCCGTCGGACGCGTTGCACCACCCTTGGCTCAGAGAGCCGGACAATCGCCAGACTCGGGAGTAGCTCGGAGGAGCTAGGACATGCGCAAGATGGTCCAGATCGCGCCGACCAGCCTGAATGCCCTGGAGATCCTCGAATCGGATACGGGCAAGAGCTTCCAGGAACTCATGGACGAGGCCATCGCCGATCTCCTGACGAAGCACAAGCAACCGGTGACGATGCGCGAGATGTTCGAGAAGAGCGCGGCCCGTACCCGTCGCGCTAAATGAAGGAATCGCGCTAAATGAAGGATATGCCGCCGCTCAACGCAACGGTCTGCCCGGTCATGTAGGCGTTGCCTGCCAGCATGAGAACGACTTGCGCGCACTCCTCGGGCGTACCGAAGCGGCCAAGGGGAATACGCGACGGCGACGATGCAAGGCCGGACCGCACCATGTCGGTCTCGATCAACGATGGTGCCACTGCATTCACCGTGATGCCCTCCTTAACCAGACGCGCCGCATAACCTCGCGTCAGGCCTTCCAGCCCGGCCTTCGACGCGTTGTAGTGAGGGCCGATGCCTCCTGCGCCTCGGGCGGCACCGGAAGAAATATTGACGATGCGGCCCCATTTGCGCGCCCGCATGGCGGGCAGCACCGCCTGCGTGCAGAGAAACGCCGACTTCAGGTTTACGGCAATCGTCTGGTCGAACACCTCCTCCGTGAGCTCATCGACATTGCGAATGAGGCCGATGCCGGCATTGTTCACCAGCACGTCGATCGCGCCGAGCTCGCGCTCGACGGCGGCCGCCATCGAGGCCACCTCGCTTGCCTTGGAAACATCCGCGCGAGCCGGCATCGCCCTGCCGCCGGCCTTGTGGATCAGCTCGACGACCGCCTTGGCGTCGGCCGCCGTCTCACGGAAATTCACCGCGACCGCCGCGCCTGCTTCGGCCAGCGAAACCGCGATCGCCCGGCCAATGCCGCGCGAACCTCCCGTGACAAGCGCTACCCGTCCGCTGAGTTCCGCCATTTTCATCTCCGTCTATCGACCGCGCCGGTTGGACATGTTAGGCGAATGAACGGTCGTTCAGGGAGGTTCTTCTTATGCATCGGCTCGGCTTCGGCGCCTTTCTCGCTCCCCATCATCCCATCGGCGAACATCCGATGCTGCAGTTCCGCCGGGACATCAAGTTCGTCCAGCATCTGGACGAACTCGGCTACGACGAATTCTGGTGCGGCGAGCATCATTCATCCGGCTGGGAGATGATCGCCTCGCCCGAGATGTTCCTCGCGGCTGCCGGCGAGCATACCAAGCGCATCAAGCTTGCGACCGGCGTCATCTCCTTGCCCTATCACCATCCCTACAACGTGGCGCAGCGCATGGTGCAGCTCGACCACATGACCGGCGGCCGGGCGATCTTCGGCTCGGGGCCGGGCGCGCTGCCGTCCGATGCCCATACGCTGGGCATCGATCCGATGACGAAGCGCGACCGCCAGGACGAGGCCATCGGCATCATACGGCGCCTGTTCCGGGGCGAGCGCGTGACGGCGAAAAGTGACTGGTTCACGCTGCAGGACGCCGCGCTGCAGCTTCTCCCGCTGCAGGAGGACATGCCCTTCGCTGTCGCCTCCCAGATCAGCCCGTCCGGCATGACGCTCGCCGGCAAGCACGGCATCGGCATCATCTCGCTGGGCTCGATGTCGAACCAGGGCCTGACCGCCTTGCCGACGCAATGGGGCTTTGCCGAGGAGGCAGCCAAGAAGCATGGCCAGACCGTCGACCGCCGCAATTGGCGCGTGCTGCTCAACTGGCACATCGCGGAGACGCGCGACAAGGCGATCGAGGAAGCCCGGCATGGCCTGATGCGCTGGCACAACGAGTACGTGCACGGCACCCTGCAGCGGCCGGGCTCGGCGGCGTTCAAGTCGCCCGACGACGCGATCGAGCAAACGGCCTTCGCGCCGGGATCGGCCGCCGTGATCGGCACGCCCGACGACCTCGTGGGAATGATCCGGTCGGTGTACGAGAAGAGCGGCGGCTTCGGCACGGTCGTCGGCTTCGTCCATGACTGGGCCAATGTCGAGAACACGTTCAGGAGCTGGGATCTCGTCGCCCGCTACGTCGTTCCCGAGATCAACGGCTACGTCCGCAAGCTTCGCGAGTCGCAGAAGTTTCTGATCGAGAACCGTGGCGTGTTCGAGCGCGCCAACCAGGCGGTCATGGCCAAGATCATGGAGAACAAGTCGGCGGCGGAGGCGCTGAAGGTCACGGCCTCTCCGCGCGTCGCCGCCGCGGCCGCCCAGGTTCCCGATTTCGAGAAAGCGCGCGAGCGCGCGAAGTAGAAGCAAGACGGCGCGGAGCCTTCCTTGATCATCGCCGTGGTGATGGGGGTTTCTGGGTCGGGCAAGACGACGGTCGCCGTACGCTTGGCCAAGGCCCTGCACTGCCAGTTCCGGGAAGGCGACGACTTCCATCCGCCGTCGAACGTGGAAAAGATGCGCGGCGGCACGCCGCTCACCGATGCCGACCGCCTGCCCTGGTTGAGGAAGATCGCGGCACAGATCGACGACTGGCGTTCACACGGCGAGTCGGGCGTGCTCACCTGCTCCGCGCTCAAGCGCGCCTATCGCGAGATCATCATCGGCGATCGCAGGGACGTGGTCCTGGTCTATCTCCGGGGCTCGCGAGAACTCATCCATCAGCGCATGGTGGCGCGCCACAAGCACTTCATGCCGGTGGCGCTGCTCGACAGCCAGTTCGCCGCCCTGGAGGAGCCGGCCGACGATGAAAGACCCGTCGTAGCCGATGTCAGCGGCTCTCCGGACGAGATCGTCGCCGAGATCCTGCGCCAGCTCGCAGGACGTCCTGTGCAGGCTTAAGAGCCTTTTGGCGCCGCCGGCGTGATCCCGCTTTCGTGGCAGAGAGTCTCGACATCGGCGCGCTGCGGATTGAAGGCGCCGATTTCGACCACGATGAACTCGGAATTGATCGGACTGCTCCTCATCGCGCCGATGAACGGCGCCATGCCGACATAGGTGCCGGCAGAATTTCGCCCGTTCACCGCACCACAGACCGTGATCCAGCCATGCTTGTTCCTGGCCGCCCGTAACTCGCTGAAGGAGGCCGTCCGCGGATCCTTCATCCACTTGAGGACGGCCGAAATCACCGCCTCCTGCTGGCGCTCGTCGAGCTTCACGGGGATGCCGGCCTCTATGGGCGTTCCGACAGGCGGCTGGGGAAGGCTCCGATAAGGCTCCGGAAGGCTGACCGGGCGGTAGGACGGATCGACAGCCGTTTGCGTTTGCATGCAACCAGCCAGCATCACACCCACCGCGAGCAACAGGTGCCCACGCATCGATCCGAACTCCCCCTTCCGCCAGAACAGGTTAAGCCGGCTCGATGATTTAATCCACAGGTTCCGCTGTGTGCGTCACACGATCTGCGGTTTGCCTAGATTTCGTCTACCCCGAAGGCCTGGCGCATGGCTTTCACGCCTTCCTGGTGGGGTGTCCACATTCGGCCGCCGACCAAACCGCCATCGACCACGAGGTCGTGGCCGTTGATGAAGCTCGATTCGTCCGAAGCCAGGAACACCGCGGCCCAGGCAATGTCATCGGTCGTGCCGGAACGGGGAATGGGCTGGTTCCTGGCCATGCCGGCCTTCATCGCCTCGGCGAAAGCATCGGCCTTGTCCGGCGGCAGGCCCAGCGCCTTGGCAAAAATGCCCGTGGCGATGCCGCCCGGCGAGATCGAATTCACCCGGACATTTCTCTCGCCGAGCTGCATGGCGGCGCAGACCGTAAGATGGTTCACCGCCGCCTTCGCCGCGCCGTAGATCATCGACGTCGAATAGCCGGCCCGGCGTCCGGCCACGCTGCCGTTGTTGATGATGCTGCCCATGCCCTGTTTCATCATGACCGGCGCGGCGTGCTTCATGCCGAGCATCACCGAACGCACCAGCGTCGCCATCGCCGCATCGAAACCCTCGACGGAAACGGTCTCGATGCCGCCCACCGGCGCCGGACCGCCAGCATTGTTGAACAGGCAATCGAGCCGCCCCCACCTTTCGAGACACGTCCCGATCATCGCCTTCACGTCACTTTCCTGCGTGGCATCTGCCTTCAGGAACAGACAGCTGTCCTTGCCCAGCGATCGTTCCAGGGTGCGGCCAAGCTCCTCACGACGGCCGGTCGCCATCACCTTGGCCCCTTCCTTCACGAAGATCTCGACCGTGCGCCGGCCAATCCCGCTGGTCGCGCCCGTGACGATGGCGATCTTGCCGTCGAGCCTGCCCATGGTCTCCTCCCCCTAAATGACCGGCGCCAGCCTGTGCGCGACCAAGGATGCGTTGCGCGCGGCAATCGGCAGAAAGGCGCCGAAGTCGAGGTGGCTCTCCGCGCCGGCAAGGTCGCTCAGGCAGCGGACGTTCACCAGCGGCAGGTTGCCGAACCGCTCGGCGACCTGCGCCACCGCACCGCCCTCCATCTCGCACGCCTGCGCGCCGTAGCTGCCGTGCAATCGTTTCCGCGTGCGCTCGCTGTTGACGAAGCAGTCGCCCGTGGCGATCGGTCCGAAACTGACGCGCGGCAGGCGGCGGCCCGCACCGACGCTTTCCGGCAGCGCGTCGAAGGTCATGCCGGCGGCAGCCACCCTCAGGCGCTCAAGCAGGTCGAGCGGCACGTCATAGCCATGGACATCGTCGAAGCCGGGCAGCGGCGGCTTTCCAGGCTGATAGGTCTTGAAGCCCGCTTCCAGCTCGGCGCCGTAGTCGTATTGGATGTTGCGCGTGCCTACGACGACGTCGCCCACGCCCAAGGCCGGATCGAGGCCGCCGGCAACGCCGCAGAACATCAGCGCCGTGCAGGGAAAGCGATCGAGCATCAGGGCGGTGGCGACGCCTGCGTTGACCTTGCCCATCCCGCACTCGACGAAAACAGCATCGCGCCCGGCGATATGGCCCTTGAGATAGGACAGCCCGCCAACAGCGATCCGGCCGCCCGAATCGTCAGCCAGATGCGAGAGTTCCTCGGGTATCGCCGAAATGACACCCAAAAGCCTGTTTGCCATGAGCGAATGGGTTATAAGGTCGCCGCCGTGGACTCAACACTATAGTGATCGGCTAACAATTTCGTGTCACCTCCGCTGCTTTCCCTTCAGATCCTCCGCGATGCCTGCACCGACCTTGCAGGCGATGCGGCACGCGAGATCATGCGCATCTATGCCGGCGATCTCGGGGAGCGCACCAAGGCCGACAAAAGTCCCGTGACCGATGCCGATCACGCGGCCGAGGCGATCATCCTGGCGGGATTGCACAGGCTTACCCCGGATACGCCGGTCGTGGCCGAAGAGGAGATGGCGGCAGGACGGGTGCCCAAGCTCGATGGCGGACCGTTCTGGCTGGTCGATCCTCTCGACGGCACCAAGGAGTTCATCAAGAGAAACGGCGAGTTCACCGTGAACATCGCCCTGATCGAAAACGGCCGGCCGATCCTCGGCATCGTGCTGGCGCCGGCCAGCGGTGCACTGTGGCGCGGTGCGGCAGAGCTCGGCGCGGATAGACGCGACAACGGTTCCGCCTTCAAGCGCATCGCGACCCGGCAGCCGCCCACCGCCGGTCTTACCGCGTGCGCGAGCCGCAGCCATGCCATCTACAGCGACCTCGACATCTGGTTCCGCAACAACGGCCTGACCGTCGCCGAGCGCAAGCAGGCGGGCTCCTCGCTTAAGTTCTGCCTGATCGCCGAGGGACAGGCCGACATCTACCCGCGCTTCGGACCGACGAACGAATGGGATACCGCGGCCGGGCAGGCGGTGCTCGAGGCGGCAGGAGGCGAGGTCGTGACGACGGACGGACGGCCGCTGCTCTATGGCAAGCCGGGCTTCGCCAATCCGCACTTCATCGCCCGCAGCAAGGCGGCGCGATGAAGGTCGTCGAGCCGACGGCGGGAACCATCGAGGAGGCAGCCGAGCTCCTGCGCAACGGCGGCCTCGTCGCTTTCCCGACCGAGACTGTCTATGGCCTGGGCGGCGATGCCACCAGCGAGCGCGCCGTCGCCGCCATCTTCGAAGCCAAGGGTCGTCCGCGATTCAATCCGCTGATCGCCCATGTGCTCGGCGTGGCGGACGCGCGGCACTTCGTGCAATGGAACGATCAGGCCGAGAAGCTTGCCGCAAAATTCTGGCCCGGGCCGCTCACCTTCGTCCTGCCGAGGGCCGAGCGCTCGGCCGTCGCCCTGCTTGCCACGGCGGGCCTCGACACGGTCGCCATCCGCGCGCCCTCACATCCCGTCGCACAGGCCTTGATCCGCGCCGCAGCCCTGCCGCTTGCCGCACCATCGGCCAATCGCAGCGGCGCCGTCAGCCCGACGCGCGCCGAGCATGTCGCCGAGTCGCTGGGCGAGCGCGTGCCGCTGATTCTCGACGGCGGACCGTGCCTCGTCGGCGTGGAGTCGACCGTGCTCGATCTCACGGGTGCCACGCCGGTGCTGTTGCGCCCCGGAGGTGCAACGCACGAAGCGATCGAGGCTGTAGTTGGGCCTATCGCGCTTTCAGACGTTTTGCCGACAGGGAATTCGGCCCGTTCCTCGCCCGGCCAGCTCAAAAGCCATTATGCCCCGTCGCGGCCGGTACGGCTGGAGGCGACGACCGTGTCCGCCGACGAGGGACTGCTGGCCTTCGGGCCTCGGCCGCCCGCCGGCGCCATGTTGACCTGCAACCTCAGCCCCACGGGCGATCTTGCCGAGGCTGCCGCCAACCTGTTCTCGCAGATGCGCTCGCTCGACCGCCCCGGCATCGGCCGCATCGCGGTCATGCCCATTCCGCAGACAGGACTGGGGCTCGCGATCAACGATCGGCTGCGCCGGGCGGCCTCGGATGACGGGGCAACACGTCAGGGCTAAGCTTGCGGGACAAAAGAGGAAACGATGCCCGACACCGCCATTCCTGCAATTCCCACCGTTCCGGTAACACCCGCCTTCGTGGACTCCCTGCGCGCCATCGTGGGCGAGAAGGGCCTCATCCTCGATGAGCAGGACAAGCAGCCCTTCGTGACCGATTGGCGCGGCTCGCTGGTCGGCACGGCGGCGGTGGTGGTGCGTCCGGGCAGCACCGATGAAGTCTCCAAGGTCGTGAAGCTTTGCCATGACAAGGGCATCGCCATCGTGCCCCAGGGTGGCAATACCGGCTTGATGGGCGGCGCCACGCCCTGGCCCACGCACCAAGGCATCCTGCTTTCCCTCGGCCGCATGAACCATGTGCTGAACGTCGATCCGGTCGGATACGCCATGACCGTCGAAGCGGGCTGCGTCCTGCAAACCCTGCAGGAGACGGCCGCCAGCCACGATCGCTTTTTTCCGCTCAGTCTCGGCGCGCAAGGCTCGTGCATGATCGGCGGCAACCTCTCGACCAATGCCGGGGGCGTGCAGGTGCTGCGCTATGGCAATGCCCGCAATCTCGTGCTGGGGCTGGAAGTGGTCCTGCCCAACGGCGACATCTGGGACGGCCTGCGCTCTCTCAAGAAAGACAACACGGGCTACGACCTCAAGCATCTCTTCATGGGCGCCGAAGGCACGCTCGGCGTCATCACCAAGGCAGTGCTGAAGCTGTGGCCGGCCCCGAAGGACGTCTGTACCGCCTGGCTCGCGATCCGCGACCCGCAGGCGGCGATCGAGATCCTGTCCGAAGCGCATGCGGCGTCGGAGGACAATGTCGGCTCGTGCGAGCTCATGAGCCGTAGCTGCACCGACATGGTGTTGCGCCACGTCCCCGGCACGCAGGATCCGCTGAAAGCCGAAACGCCGTGGTATCTGCTGCTCGAATGGTCGTCCTCACGGCCTCGCAAGGACGGCGCCGAAGGGATGTCGGAAAAGATGGAGCAGTTCCTCGCCGACCAGATGGAAGCCGGCCGCGTGCTCGACGCCGTGATCGCCCAGACGGAGGCGCAGGCGCGCAACATGTGGCGCATTCGCGAGGGCGTCGCCGAGGCGTCGCGCGCCGAAGGTCCGGGCCTGAGCTACGATATCTCGGTATCGATCTCGAAGATTCCGGAATTCATCGACAAGGGCATCAAGGCCGCGCTCGACATCCTGCCGACGATCCGCCCCTATCCGCTGGGCCACATCGGCGACGGCAACATCCATTTTTCCTTCATGGGCCCCAAGGGCATGGATCGGGTGGCGCTCCGGCAATACTCGCCTGCGATCACCCGTGCCGTGAACGATCTCGTCACCTCGATGGCCGGTTCCATCTCCGCCGAGCACGGGATCGGCATCGAGAAGCTCGACGAGCTGGCCCACTACAGGTCCAGGATCGAGCTCGACACGATGCGCACGATCAAGCGCGCGCTCGACCCGAAGAACATCATGAACCCCGGCAAGGTTCTGCGCCTCTCATGACCTTCGATGCGTCTGCCTTTGCCGAGAAGCTGCGATCCATCGTCGGCGACAAGGGGCTGATCACCGACGATCGGGACAAGCATCCGTACCTGACGGACTGGCGCGAGAACTACCTCGGCGCGGCTGTTGCCGTCGTGCGGCCCGCGTCCAGCGAGGAAGTGGCGGCTGTCGTCCGGCTCTGCGCCGCCGAAGCGGTCGCGGTGGTCCCGCAGGGCGGCAACACCGGGCTGGTCGGCGGCGGCGTGCCGCACGAGGCGGGCCGCGAGATCGTGCTGTCGCTCGGCCGCATGAACCGCATTCTCGAGGTCGACACGATCGGCTACACGATGACGGTCGAAGCGGGTGTCGTGCTGAAGGCCATCCAGGAAGCCGCGGCGGCGCACGATCGGCTATTCCCGTTGAGCCTTGCCGCGGAGGGGAGCTGCACCATCGGCGGCAACCTCTCGACCAACGCGGGCGGCGTCCAGGTGCTGCACTACGGCAATGCGCGCCAGCTCGTGCTCGGGCTCGAGGTGGTGACGCCCGCCGGCGAGATCTGGAACGGCCTGCGCGCGCTCAAGAAGGACAACACGGGCTACGACCTGCGCGACCTCTATCTCGGCGCCGAAGGCACGCTCGGCATCATCACCAAGGCGGTGCTGAAGCTCTGGCCCAAGCCCAAGGACATCGCGACTTCCTGGATCGCGGTGTCCTCGCCCGAGGCGGCCGTCGAGCTCCTGAGCGGCGCACATGCCGCCAGCGAGGACAATGTCACCTCCTGCGAGCTGATGAGCCGACAGGGCATCGACTTCGTCCTGAAGCACATTCCGGGCGCCACCGATCCGCTGGCCGAGCGGTACGACTGGTACGTGCTGCTCGAATGGTCGTCCGCGCGCGCTCGCCATGCCGGAGGCAACGGCGGCGGCCTCGCCGCCAAAATGGAGGCCTATCTCGGCGAGGCGATGGAAAAAGGCCTCGTGCTCGACGCCGCCATCGCCCAGAACGAGACGCAGGCGCGCGCCTTCTGGGCCTTGCGCGATAACCACTCAGAGGCGCAGAAAAAAGAAGGCCCGTCGATCAAGCACGACATCTCGGTCGCGGTGAGCAAAATGCCTTCCTTCATGAAGGAAGGCCTCGCCGCCATGAAGAAGGCGCTGCCGGAAGGCCGACCCGTCCCGTTCGGTCATGTGGGCGACGGCAACATGCACTTCAACTGTCAGGCCCCGGTCGGGTGGGACAAGGCCCGCTTCATGAAACATGGCGATGCCATCAGCGGCGCGGTCTATGATCTCGTCGTCGGTTATGGCGGCTCGATCTCGGCGGAGCACGGCATCGGACGGTTGAAGGTCGACGAGCTGGCGCACTATCGCAGCAAGATCGAGCTCGACGTGATGCGCACCCTGAAGCGGGCCCTCGACCCGCAGAACATCATGAATCCCGGGAAGATCGTAAACCTGTAGGACCGGACTCAGTGCCTGTCGTCGCGGCGATCGACGATTTCGTAGGAGACGTCGGTGACCTTCGGTCGCGGGCGGTCTGGCGGTCCGGCCCGGTCCCGATCGCCGAGAAGCGACCGCAGCCACTGTTTCGCCTTGAGTGCGAAGATGGCCAGCAGCGCGATGGCGGCGACGCCCGCGATCACCGCGAAGCCTAACAAGGCCAGCACCACGAAGCCGATCAGGCCGAGAGCGGCCTGCAGCCAGACGCGCGCCGGCAGGCGCGCCAAGAGCTCGAAGACTTGTCGTCCGTTCAAAGCTGTCAAACCTGCGCCCACTTCCTCTCGAAGTCCCACACCTCGGGAAATCCCATGAGTTCGTGCATGCCACGATATTGCGGCACCTTCATGTCGAGGCTGGTGCCTTTTTCCTTGAGCTGCTGCCAGGCCTCGCGCATCGCCTCGGCCGCGACGCTGAACCCGAGCCCGGGATAGATCGCGAGATCGAAGCCCCACTGCTTGAGCTTCGCCGTCTCCACACGCGGCGTCTTGCCGAACTCGACCATGTTGGCGAGCAACGGCTTCTCCACTTCCCGTCCGATCCGCTCGAGCTCGGCCTCGCTCTCCGGTGATTCGACGAAGATGATGTCGGCACCGGCTTCTTCATACAGCCTGGCCCGGCGCAGTGCCTCGTCCAAGCCAAGCGCCGTGCGCGCGTCCGTGCGCGCGACGATCAGGGTGGCAGGATCGCGTCGCGCCTCGGTGGCGACCTTGATCTTGAGGACCATGTCCTCGGCCGGCACGACACGGCGACCAGGCGTGTGACCGCATTTCTTGGGCATCTCCTGATCCTCGATCTGGATCGCCGCCACGCCTGCGGCTTCATAGCCGCGCACAGTGCGCTGGACATTGAGAAGGCCGCCGTAGCCCGTGTCGGCATCGGCGATCAACGGCGTCTCGATCACCGAGCAGATCATCTCGGCGCGGCCCACCATGTCCGAATAGGTCGCCAGTCCCGCATCGGGCAGGCCGAGCATCGAGGCCGTGGCGCCGTAGCCCGTCATGTAGAGTGCCGGAAAGCCCATGCGATCGGCGACGCGGGCGGAAATCCCGTCGTACACGCCGGGCGCCAGGATGAATTCGCCTTTTGCCAGCAGTGCCCGCAAGGCGGCAGCCTTTGCATTTCCAGCCATCAGGAGTCCTCCCGTTCTATCGATGTCCATTGCGCATCGGCCAGCACCTCGTGGCAAGCCCAAGCAATCAGAGCGCCCGGAGGCGCTCTGACCGCAGCGGCCCTATCGCCGCGAAGGCGCGAATCGCTAGACCGAAACCGGTTTCAGCTCGCTCGAGCCGGAAGCCTGGCAAAATGTGGTCGTCTCGCGCGTCGTCTGTCCGTTCTTGGTCGCGGTCAGCTCGATGGGCCGGCAGGTGCCGCCGTCGGGACGGGTCGTCTTCGGGCCCACCGGCTTGGCGGCGACCACGGTTGGCGGCGGCGGTGGCGCCGACGAATTGGTCTTGGCAGGTTCGACGGTGTAGACCGTCGCCTCGTCCGTCTCGGAAGCATAGGCACGCTGGGTCGCCTCGGCCAGACGACGACGCTCCTGATCGTCGAGCGCCCGGCCGACGAGGTTGCCCGCCAAGGCGCCAACGAGCGTCCCGCCGACCACGCCGCCGACCGTACCGAAAGCAAGTCCGCCCACGGTGCCGCCCAGCGCCGCCCCCAAAATAGTTCCGGTGGTCTGGTTGGACGGCTGGGAATCGTTACCGGTCATGCACCCGGCGGCCACGGCGCAGGCAATCGCCAACCCGGCGATACGCGTTATGATTCTCGCACGGCTTCCCGGGCTGGAAGCCGCATTGCACTCTGTCCCCATCATTTTGAACATCTCCGTTTGTATTCTGTTACTTTCACTCTACTCCAAAGGGATTGGCCACGACTACGCGCCTCGTCTTCGGCATCGGCGTAGGCGCGCGGCGCATCACACGACGCCAGCACGAGCCCATTGCGCACGAGCGCCAGGGCAAGATCGCTCCGTTCCGAGTCGGGAATGTCGGCAAGCGGGCCGTTGGCGTTCACGGGCGTGATCAGGCAGCGATAAAGCGGCGTGCCGTCGGTCAAGCGATCGGTCTGCCGGCATTTCAGATGCCGTTCGTGCTTGGCAAGCGCGTCGACCCCGAGTTGGCGCAGAGCCGGCGCATCGACGATGTCGACGCCCTGCAGCCTGATCTCGCCGGCATGGTCCTTGAGGCCGATCATCATCAGGGTCTTGCCGAAATGGTCGAAATCCCCGGCCACGAACTCGACCGCTTTCCGGGCGGCCTCGATCGCCTGGCGGCGGGCCTCGGCCTCCTGCTCGGCCTTCGCCTTGGCCTCCTCCTCCGCCTGGTGCTGCGCGGCAAGCTCGGCCTCGATCTTCTGCCGCGTCTCCTCCTCGAGTTTCTTGCGCTCGGCCGCCTGCGCCTCCTCCTGGCGCTTGCGCTCGGCCGCTTCCTGCTCGGCCTTCTGCCGCTGTTCGGCCTCTGCCCTGAGCTTCGCCGCCTCCTGCTCGGCCTTCTCGGCGGCAGCGCGCGCCTTGACCATCTCGGGATCGGGGCCCCGCATGGCGATAGCGTAGTAACCGCCCCCTGCCAGCAGCATCAGAACGATGGCCGCCACTGCAACCCAAAGCGCCGTGCGGTTCCTGGTCGGCGCTTCCGGTGAGGATGTCCCGAGCGTCGAGACGTGGCGCGTCGGCGGCCCCGGCGGGCCGATGACCACCGTGGCATCGCCGGCCGGCGCCGCATTCAGGCCGAGAAGCGCCCGCCAGTTTGCGATGCTTTGCGGCCGGTCGCGTGCCGCCACGGCCAGACCGGCGTCGATGCCGGCCAGCAGCCCGGGCGCGAAGCCGGTCGGCTTGAGGTGGGCCAGCGGCTCGTAGGCGTCGCTCAGCAAGCGATCGAAGCTGCTGAGCGGAGGCTTGCCCGTGATCGCGTGATAGAGCGTCGCCGACAGGCCGTAGATGTCCGTTGCCGGCCCCTGCTTGGCCGAGGTCATCTGCTCGGGAGCCGCATAGGCGGGCGTGAAGATGGCGGTCATCGCCGTCGTCCGGCCAGCCATCGCCGCTCGCGAGGCACCGAAGTCGATCAGCGTCGGATTGCCAGCGGCGTCGAGCAGAATATTTGCGGGCTTGATATCGCGATGGAGAAAGCCCGCCTCGTGCACCTGCTGCAGGCCGTCGAGCAGCGGCCAGACGATGCGGTCGATTTCGGCCGGCGCAAGCTTGCCCGAATGCTTCAGGCGATCCTCCAGCGTCTCTCCGCTCAACAGCTCCATGACGATGTAGGCGGTGCCGTTGGTCTCGAGGAAGTCGAATACGTGGACGATGGCTGGCGTGCGATGGAGAGTGGCCAGCGTGCGACCCTCCGAAACGAAGCGTTCGCGGCCCCAGCCAAAGTCGTCGGCCAGCTTGGTGGTCCGTGGAAGAACCGTCGTTCCACCTTGGCGCATCGCCAGTGCCGACGGCAGATATTCCTTGATCGCGACCTCGCGGCCGAGTTGCACGTCGCGGGCGCGATAGGTGATGCCGAAGCCGCCTTGCCCCAGAACGGAGACGATCTCGTAACGGCCGATCATCTGGCCGGGACTCAGCGCGCTAAAATCGACTTCCGGCGGCTGAATGGATCCCTGATCGGCAGTATGGCTCGGGTTGGTCATTTCGCCCGATGGTTTTAGACCTGCCTGATCGACAATTCCACGTCGCCGACACGCAGCCGGCAGCCTGTTTGCAGAGGCACCGGCATCCCCGCGCGGGCGATCGTGCCGTTCACTGCGGTGCCGTTGGTCGAGCCGAGATCCTCCACCTGCAAGGCATCGCCGCTGATCATGAGCCGGGCGTGGCGACGCGACACCGTCGGGTGGGGGATAACCAGCTCGCACTGATCGGCCGCACGGCCCAGAACCATGCCCTGGCCGAGCGCGACGAGCTTGTCGAGCGCCACATCGAACGAATATTTCTGTCCCGCTGAATTAACGCCCTCGAAGCGCAGTGTGACCTGCGGCAGGAGGCGTGTCGTCGTCTTCACCGATTCACCCATTCCGCCCGAGGCGGCGCTGCGGACATGGAAGATCTGGACCGGCCGGCTGACGTTCTTGAGCTGATGCTCGCCACCGTTGACGAACGCGTAGTCGATCCTGAGCTGGGTCACGTCCCGAACGGCGCGCGACACGGCAATGCCGCCTGGATCGGCCAGCGCCTGGATGCGGGCGGCAAGATTGACCCCGTCGCCGAAGATGTTCTGGTCTTCTTCGTCGATGATCACCTCGCCGAGGTGCACGCCGATGCGGAACAGCATCCGTTGGTTCTCGGCCAATGCCTCGTTGAAGCGCGCCATGCGCTCCTGGATGTCGATGGCGGCGGCAAGCGCGCCCACCGCCGAGCCGAACTCCGCCAGCATGGCATCGCCCGCCGTCCCGACGAGTCGACCGCCGCCGGCTTCGATGGCAGGCTTCCAGACCTCGCTCTGAGCCGACTTCAAGTGACGAAAGGTGCGGGTTTCGGCCCCTTCCATCATCCGGGTGAATCCGGCGAGGTCGGCATGGACAATGGCGGCGAGACGGCGCTGCATGGCAGGCCCCATCTTCATCTTCCCTTGAAGGCCGGCGTCCGGCGTTCGCGCAATGCGGCAAGCCCCTCGCGCAGGTCGTCCGACGTCTGGCATTCGTGGATCCCTTCGCGGATCCGGCCGATGTCGGGTTCCGCCTGGGCAAACTGCTCGATGGCGCGCTTCATGTTGGACATCGACAAGGGAGCGAGCCCGGCCAGCCGACCGGCGATCTCGTCCACCTTGGACGTGAACTCGGCCCGTTCGACCAGCCAGTCGAGATAGCCGACGCGCAGCAAATCCTCGTCAGTGAAGTCCTCCGACAGCAGGAACGCCCGCTTGGCAAAGCTGGGGCTGACCTTCTGCGTATAACGCCGCAGGCCGCTCGGGTAGTAATGCAGGCCGAAACGGGCGGCGGGCATGAAGAACCGCATGCCCTTGACGCCCAGCCGGAAATCGCAAGCAAGAGCCATATCGGTCGCCCCGCCATAGACGCCACCGTTCAGGGCACACAGCGTCGGCATACGCATGGCCTCCAGGCGGTCCATGACAGTCTCGAAGCTGTCCCGGCCTTCCGATGGCCGGGCGCTTTTGCCCGACGGGATCGAGCCCAGGTCGTAGCCGGCACAGAAGGTCTTCTCGCCGGCCCCGGTCAGCACCGTGACGCGCACATGGGGGTCGGCGTCGGCGGCTTCGATCGCTTCGCGCAGCTTGCCGAGCCCGGTTGTGTCAAGGCGATTGTGCTTGGCCGGGTCGTTGAGGGTGATGGTGGCCCGTTGGCCGTCGATCAGGAGCAGAACAGGATCAGTCATGTTGTCCAAGGATAGCCGACCCCGTCGCCAAAGGCGACCGACCACGCCATAGTGCGGCCGGAAGGAAAGAAGCCGATGACGTACACCGCTCCCCTCGCCGATATGCGTTTCGCGTTGCGCGAAGTGGCCGGCCTCGACCAGGTCGCCCGTTTGCCGGGTTACGAGCACGCCAGCGACGACACGATCGACGCCGTGCTGGAGGAAGCCGCCAAGCTCGCTGGCACCGGCCTTGCCCCGCTCAATCGCGAAGGCGACAAGGTCGGCGCGCGGCTGGAGAACGGCGTGGTCCGCACCGCGCCCGGCTTTGCCAGGATTTACAAGGAGTTCGTCGAGGGCGGCTGGAACTCGCTGCCGTTCGATCCCGAGTTCGGCGGTCAGGGCATGCCGTGGCTCATCGCGACCGGCGTCCAGGAGATGTGGCAGGCAGCCAACATGGGCTTCGGCCTGGTGCTGCTGCTGAACCAGGGGGCGATCGACGCCATCCACCATCACGGTTCGGCCGACCAGAAGTCGACCTTCCTGCCCAGGATGATCTCGGGCGAGTGGACCGGCACGATGAACCTGACCGAGCCGCAGGCCGGCTCCGATGTCGGCGCGCTGCGCACGCGAGCGGTGCGCGACGGCGATCATTGGCGCATCACCGGGCAGAAGATCTTCATCACCTATGGCGAGCACGAGCTCGCCGAGAACATCGTCCACCTGGTGCTGGCCCGGCTCGAGGACGCGCCACCCGGGGTCCG
>DATEID010000232.1:0-2213 GCA_035279245.1 Reyranella sp. | reverse complement strand
CCTGTCCCGACGATCAGATGATTCTCGATGTAGGGCCGAAGTCGATCGCGCTCTACCAGAAGGAAGTGGGCGACTGCGCCACGCTGGTCTGGAACGGCCCGCTCGGCGCCTTCGAGACCAAGCCGTTCGACCAGGGCACGGTCGCCCTGGCGAAGACCGTCGCCGAACTCACCGAGGCGGGAAAGCTGCTCTCGGTCGCAGGCGGCGGCGACACCGTGGCGGCGCTGGCCGCGGCCGGCGTCGAGGATAAGTTCTCCTATGTCTCGACGGCGGGCGGCGCCTTCCTGGAATGGATGGAAGGCAAGACCCTGCCCGGCGTTGCGGCGCTGAAGCGGGCAGCGTAGGACTGGGAGGCGATGAGCACGCCTCCTCCCATCCTGCCCGATCGACCGCGGCTTCCCTGGGATCCGCCGGAGCATTTCGAGAAGCGGATTCCAGACGGCGACAATCGCGAGCGCCTGGTCTGCGCGCGATGCGAATTCATCCACTACCAGAACCCCAAGATCGTCGCCGGCGCCGTCTGTACCTGGGGCGACAAGATCCTGCTCGCCAAGCGCGCCATCGAACCGCGCAAGGGTTTCTGGACCGTACCGGCGGGCTACATGGAGCTGGGCGAAACGACCGAGCAGGCCGCCGAACGCGAGGCGCGCGAGGAAGCCTGCGCCGAGATCGAGATCGATCGGCTGCTCGCCATGTACAGCGTGGCGCGGATCGGCCAGGTGCAGATCATGTACCGCGCGCGGCTGGTGAACGCCGACGTCGCGCCCGGCATCGAGAGCGAGGCGGTGGCGCTGCTCGACTGGACCGACATTCCGTGGGAGCAGCTCGCCTTCCCGACCGTCGTCTGGGCGCTCGCCCATTTCCACGACGCACGCGGCAAGACCGACTTCGCGACCTATTCCAACCCCACGGGCGATCTCGCCCGGATGTGGCCGCCGCGCAAGCCGGCCGGCGTCTGACGATCACGAAGGGGTTGGCACACGTCCGTTTTGACGGACGGCAGCGCCGCGATCGTACCAGCCCTTGCTGGCATTCACGATCTTCACGACCGACAGCATGACCGGGACCTCGATCAGGACCCCGACCACGGTCGCGAGCGCGGCTCCCGAGCCGAAGCCGAACAGGCCGATCGCGGTGGCGACGGCGAGCTCGAAGAAGTTGCTGGCGCCAATCAGCGCCGAGGGTGCGGCCACGCAATGAGCTTCGCCGCTCAGGCGGTTGAGGAGATAGGCGAGTCCGGAATTCAGATACACCTGGATCAGGATCGGCACCGCAAGCAAGGCGATGACGAGCGGCTGCTCGACGATCTGCTCGCCCTGGAAGCCGAACAGCAGGACCAGCGTCGCCAGCAGGGCGACGAGCGATACGGGCTGCAACGTCGCCAGCAGGCGCTTCAGCTCGCCGCCGATTGCGATGACGCGCCGTCGCAGCGCCTGCGCGATGAGGACCGGCACGACGATGTAGAGCACCACCGACAGGACCAGCGTCCCCCACGGCACGGTGATGGCCGAGAGTCCGAGCAGCAGGCCGACGATGGGCGCAAAGGCGAACACCATGATGGTGTCGTTGAGCGCCACCTGACTCAGCGTGAAATGCGGCTCGCCGTCGGAGAGGTGGCTCCAGACGAACACCATGGCGGTGCAGGGCGCGGCCGCCAGCAGGATCAGGCCGGCGATATAGCTGTCGATCTGCCCGGCCGGCAGCCAAGGCGCAAACAGCCAGCCGATGAACAGCCAGCCGAGCAGCGCCATCGAGAAGGGCTTGACCAGCCAGTTGACGATCAGCGTGACGCCGATGCCGCGCCAATGCTCGCGCACCCGGCCCAACGCGGCGAAGTCGATCTTCGCCAGCATCGGGATGATCATCAGCCATACCAGCGCCGCCACCGGCAGATTGACCCTGGCGATCTCGGCCGAGCCGACGGCCTGGAAAACATCCGGCAGGAGATGGCCGAGCCCGACGCCCGCCACGATGCACAGCGCGACCCAGACCGTCAGGTAACGTTCGAAACGCGACATCGACGACCTCGACTGGCCAACCGACGCAGTGGAAGGGTGCTGGCCAATCACGTCGAGACGGTTCCGCAGGGACAGTCGGTCGAGCGAGTCGAACGGCAGGCTCGCGAACAACCACGGCCGACGCTGCTGGCAATCGTCTCGCCCAGGATGTTGCGCGCGGAGTTGCCGATGCGGAGGAAGAGGACGTTGACGGTC
>DATEID010000231.1:0-3196 GCA_035279245.1 Reyranella sp. | reverse complement strand
TCGGACGGCCTCACGGAGGACATCACCACCGCGCTCGGCCGCTTCCGCGAGCTCACCGTCATCGCTCACGCTGCCGTTCTGCCCTACAAGAACAAGCCGGTGCCGATCGCCGATCTCGGCAAGGCGCTGCACGCACGCTATCTCGTGAGCGGCAGCGTCCGGCGCGTCGATCCGCGCGTACGCGTCGGCGTCCAGCTCACCGACGCGGCGACCGGGGTGCAACTCTGGGCCGACCAGTACGACGACCAACTCGTCGATATATTCCAGGTGCAGCAGCGCATCGCCCGCAGCGTCGCCGGCATGCTGGCCACCAACCTGCACCAGATCGCGCTGCAGCAGAGCCTGCGCAAGCCAACGGACAACCTGGACGCCTACGATCTGCTGCTGCGCGCGCGCTCGATGGCGGCCAGCGGGACTCGCGCCGGCAATCGCCACGCCCGCGAAGCCTTGGAGCGCGTGACGCAGATGTCACCGAACTACGCCAATGCCCATGCCGAGCTGGCGGCCGCCTATTTGCAGCGCATCGCCTTCGGTTGGTCGGAATTCGCCGCGCAGGATGTCGAGGCGGCGATCCACGAAGCCCGGAAGGCGGCCGATATCGATGGCGACTGCGTGCTCGCGCACAGCGTCCTCGCCCGTGCCTATACGATCCAGCAAAAGTACGATCTCGGTCTTGCCGAGGCCGATCGCGCCTTGCAGCTCAATCCGAGCGACACCGACGCCCTGGCGGCACGCGCCGAGGTGCTGCTGTGGACCGGAAAGATCGATCAGTCGATCGCCTCGGCGGAGTTCGCGCGCCGACTCAACGACAACCTGGGGCCGGAGGCGGCGCTCAACCTCGGGATTGCCTACCTCCTCGCGGGCCGCTTCTCTGATGCCATCACGCTTCTGGAGACGGCGCGGGCCCGCTATCCGACCTATCCGTTGCTCGACTTCCCCCTCGCCGGCGCCTACGCCGAGGTCGGCCGGTCAACCGACGCGGCCAATGCGCTGGAGCGGGGACGGCGGAAGGATCCCTATCTTACGCTCGACAACTTCGGTACGCGCTTTCAGGATCAGGCGCTGAGAGCGCGCGCCGTGGAGAGCTTGCGCAAGGCAGGGCTGGAATAATCAGCGGAAGGCTTCGCCCTTGAGACGCTGCCAGTTCTCGGCGGCCCGCCTGGCATTGCCTCGCGGATCCTTGGCGAAGTTCGCGGCGCCGGCCGCCCCCTCGAATACGTAGAGCTTGCCGTCCGAGATGATCCAGTTGTGCGGATCGGCCTCACGCTTCCTGCCCGCGGCCAGGTTCATCGTGCAGGCGCCGCCGAATTGCGGCGCATACTTGTCGGGGTTCTGCCGAAACAAGTCGCGATGCTCAGCGCTGGCGAAGAGATAACGCTCGCCGTCCCAGGTCAGTTCGTAGGTGTTGGCGCCCGCAACCGGCTTGCCGTCGGTGAAGTAGGCGACGGGATCGTACCCTTTCAGCGCCAGCCGTGGACCGGTGCCGGCTCCTGCCTGGGCCGTCGCCTCGCCCGACAGGACAAGACCACCGGGAAGGGCGACCAAAGCCGCGAGCATGGCGCGACGCAGGACCATGATGTTCTCCCTGGTGATGCTCCTATACTCCACGCTGGAAATAGGACGATAAGGAGGCGAAGTAAACGGTCAGGATGCGCCGGCGACATGCGATCAACGATGTGGCCTACCGCGCCCTTCGTTTCAATCGTTGACGCATGCCTTCTCTCGTCCCGATAGTCCGCCGCAAATAGGGAGGGAGAGAATGGTTCTGCGACGGGATTTGCTGGCCATGGGTTCGGCTGCGCTTGCTATGGCGACGTTTCCGCAAGCGGGATGGGCGGACGCGTTTCCGTCCAAGCCGATCCGCTGGATCATTCCCTTCGCGCCGGCGGGAAACTACGACGTGACCTCCCGCCTGGTCGCCGATCCGATGGGGCGGGCGCTCGGCCAGACGGTCCTGGTCGACAATCGGCCGGGCGCCGGCGGGGTCGTCGGTCTCGAAGCCGCCGCCAATGCGCCGGCCGACGGCTACACGATCGTGATGGCGAGCTTCAGCGTGATCTACATCGCGCCGCTCATGGCCGGCCAGAAGCCGCTGCTGTCGACCTTCGCGCCGGTCAGCATGCTGACGACCGTGCCGACGCTGGTCGTCGCGCGGGCCGACAGCCGCTTCGCCGACATGCGCGCGCTGATCGACGAGGCCCGCAGGAAGCCGGGCACGGTGAGCATCGGCCATTCGGGCAACGGCACGACCAACCACGTCGCGATCCTGCGCCTGCAGGTGAACGAGAAGCTGAGCTTCAACGTCATCCCCTACCGGGGATCGGGGCCCGGCCTGAACGACCTGCTGGCGGGCACCATCGACTGCTTCGCCGACCAGCTCACCAGCTCCATGCCGCACATCCGGTCGGGCAAGTTCAAGCCGCTGATGGCGCTGGGCTTCGACCGCATTCCCGAGCTGCCCCATGTGCCGACGCTCGGGGAAGTCGGCTGCAAGCCGTTCGACGGCGGGACGACGGCGGGCGTGTTCGTGCGCGCCGACACGCCGAAGGAGATCGTCGGTCGCCTCAACGAAGGGGTGATCGCCGGCCTCGAGGACGACAATACGCAGAAGCGCCTGCACGAGCTCGGCGCCACCGTGCGCCCATCGACGCCGGACCAGTTTACGGCTCAGCTGAAGGCCGACGAGGCGAACGTCTCCGAACTTCTGAAGATGGGCGTGCTGAAACCGGAATAGACGTTCCTGGTCAGGCGATCTCCTTCATCACCGCCCAGAGGTCGCTCTTGCGCTCGAAGCCGATGCCGGGCGCATCAGGCAGGGCAACGCGGCCATCGACCACCGGACAGTCGTCGGCGAAGCCGCCGAACGGCGCGAAGACCTGCGGATAGGATTCGTTGCCGCCGCATTGCAGGCCGACGGCGATGTTGAGGGCGAACTGGTGGCCGCCGTGCGGCACGCAGCGCCGGAACGACCAGCCGTGGGCCCGCAGCATATCGAGCGTGCGCAGATACTCGACGAGGCCGCAGGAGAGCGCAGGATCGAACTGCAGGATGTCGCGGTCCGGGCGCAGCCCGCCGTGACGGACGAGGTTGCGGGCATCCTGCATCGAGAACAGGTTTTCGCCGGTCGCCATCGGGCCGGGATAGTGTTCGGCCAGCTCGGCCTGCAACGCGTAGTCCAAGGGATCGCCGGCTTCCT
>DATEID010000230.1:0-11650 GCA_035279245.1 Reyranella sp. | reverse complement strand
CGACGAGGCGGCCTTCCTGGTGCTGGAGGCGCTGCGATTGCCGATCCACAATATCGATCCGTGGCTCGACCTGCGGCCGACTCCGGCAGAGCGGGCGCGGCTCCTCACGCTGATCGACGCTCGCGTGAGTCTGCGCATGCCGGCGCCCTACCTGCTGGGCGCGGCGTATATGCAGGGTATCCGCTTCCAGGTCGATCGCCGGGCGCTCATCCCGCGGTCTTTCATCGGTGACCTCCTGGCGCAGTCCGCGTTGCCGCTCGGCGATCTGCGCCGTGTACGACGGGTCCTGGATCTTTGCACGGGTTCCGGTTGCCTCGCGATCCTGGCCGCGCTCGCCTTTCCCCGCGCGCAAATCGATGCCGTGGATCTTTCCGCAGGCGCCCTGGCACTGGCCAAGCGCAATGTGGCCAGCCATCGTCTGGCCGACCGCATCGCACTCCATCGCGGCGACCTCTTCGAGCCGGTGGACGGCAAGCGCTACGACCTGATCATCAGCAACCCGCCCTATGTCGATGCGTCGGGGATGGCAGCACTTCCGCCCGAGTACCGGCACGAGCCGCGCCTCGCGCTGGCGGCCGGCGACGACGGGCTCGATCTCGTGCGCCGGATCCTCGATGAGGCGGAGCGCCACCTCGCGAAGAAGGGTGGCCTGGTATGTGAGATCGGGCGAGGTCGAAGGCCCTTGGAGAAGGCCTATCCCCGCCTGCCCTTCGTCTGGCTCGACACAGAGCTGAGCCAGGGCGAGGTGTTCTGGCTCAGTCGAGCGGATCTCCAGAGCATTGCCCATCCAGACAGCATCACCTCACCCTGAGGGCGGCCGCAGGCCGCGTCTCGAAGGGTGGCAACGAGCACCGTATCTGTTGCCCACCCTTCGAGACGCATCGCTACGCAATGCTCCTCAGGGTGAGGATGGGATGATTCTAAGGACCGTCGCCCAGGCAGATGCCGAGCGCACGGGCGGTGCGGATCATGGCGCCGTCGATGTCGAGCGTGCGCGAGCGACCGACCACCTTCTCCAGCGGCACGTCGATCACCGTGCGATTCCACCATGCCACCATGCGGTCGGCCTTGCCCGCCGCCAGGAGATCCACCGCCCGTACGCCGAGCGCCGACGCGAGCAGCCGATCCTCGGCGGTCGGCATGGCGCCGCGCTGGACGTGGCCCAGCACTGTCGCGCGCGCTTCGGCGCCCGTCGCGGCCGTCAGACGATGCGCCAACCATTCGCCGACGCTCACTTCGGCGGGGATGTTGTCGGTCTCCGCCCGACCGCGCTCGGCGCTGCCTGCCGCCTCCGCCACGACGACCAGGGCCGACGTGCGCGCGGTGCGCCGCAAGGTGGCGATGTGCTCGACGACGACCGAAAGTCGCCAGCACACCTCGGGGATCAGCACCACATCGGCGCCGCCGGCGATGCCCGCAGCCAGGGCGATATGGCCGGCGTCACGTCCCATCACCTCCAGCACCATGACGCGATCGTGGCTGGCGCCCGTGGGGTGGAGGCGGTCGAGCGCCTCCGTCGCGATCGCCACCGCCGTCGAATAGCCGACCGCCCGCTCGGTGCGATGCACGTCGTTGTCGATCGTCTTGGGAACGCCGATGAAGGGAATGTCGACGGGCTTCAGCAGGCGCCGCAGGATGGCGAGGCTGCCGTCGCCGCCCACGCCGATCAGCCCGTCCAGCTCCAGGCTGCGCAAGCCGTCCACCATCTCGCCCGACCTGTCCTTCTGCTGGCCGTCCGGCATCGGAAAGGCGAAGGGATTGCCCCAGTTGGTGCTGCCGAGGAACGTCCCGCCCTGCCGGGCAATCGCGGCATCGAGCCGGCCGGGATCGAGCGGGACAGCGTCCACCGGCCGCGACAGAAGGCCGAGCGTGCCGCGTTGGATGCCGATCGTCTGCCAGCCGTGACCATGGTGCGCGCGCAGCGCGACGGCCCGGATGGTCGCATTCAAGCCCGCGCAATCGCCGCCGCTGGTGAGAATGCCGATCCGCTTCGTCATGGCGTCCTCCACAACTCGAACCATCAGCCACCACCGAATTTGACGGACGAAACCGGATAGCGGGCTCCGCGGTGCGCGATAACCTTCTCGATCCGGGCGAAGGAACGTCCGTCGCCCGCCAACCGGAAGGGCGCTCGTCGTGAAACCAACCGAATTCGCCGCCGGACGCAAGCCGATCCTCGATCGGCCGGTGGGCAAGCCCGATTCGCGGCGAGCGTGGTCGGTCGTGGCGGCAGCCTTCATCGCCGGCTTCGTGGTCTTCGGCGTCCTCTACAGTTTCGGCGTGTTCCTCGAACCGATCGCCGCCGAATTTCAGGTGAGCCGGGCCGCCGCTTCCGCGCTTTTTTCGATCACCGGCCTGGTCTTCTACCTCTCTGGCTCGATCACCGGCCGCTTGGGCGACCGGCTGGGACCGACCATCATGGTCGGCGCGGGCGCCCTGGTGATGGGGGCAAGCCTGGTCCTTGCCGCCATCCTGCAGCGATTATGGGTCGGTTACATCGTCTATGGCGTGGGCGTCGGCCTCGGCGCCGCCTGCGCCTATGTGCCGACCCTCGCGCTGGTCGGCGGCTGGTTCGCCCGGCACCGCACCACCGCGCTCGGCATCGCCGCCGCCGGAACCGGCTGCGGCACGCTGATCGTGCCGCCCGCCGCGGCGACCCTGATCGACGCTTTCGGCTGGCGCATGACATTCGCAATTCTGGGCGCCGGCAGCGCCCTGTTGCTGGCCGCCTGCGCCGTGATCGTGGCGCCGCCGCCGCTGGCCACCACGAGCGACCGCCGTCCCTTGCGGCATACGGTTCGATCGCGTGCGTTCATCCTGCTCTACGCCTCCTGGGTACTGGCCACGACCGCGCTTTTCGTGCCCTTCGTGTTCCTGCCGGCCTTCGCGCTCGAACTCGGCGCCGGACCGGTGGCGGCGTCGGCGCTGCTCTCCCTGTTCGGCGGCGTCAGTATCCTCGGCCGCGTCGGTATCGGCGCGCTGGCCCAAAAGGTCGGGATCGTGACCCTCTTCAAGATCACGGTCTTTGCGATGGCCGCGAGCTACGTCTGGTGGTTTGCGGCCAGCTCCTATGCGGCGTTGGTCGGCTTCACCGTCGTCCTGGGACTGGCCTACGGCATCCGCATCGCGCTGATGCCGGGCGTGCTGATCGAGGCTTTCGGCCTGCACGATCTCGGCGCCGTGCTGGGTGCCTTCTTCACCGCCTCGGGCATCGCTGCCGCAATCGGGCCGCCCCTGGCCGGCGCGATCGTCGACCGTACGGGCGATCACCACTGGGCAATCGCCTTTGCCTTCGCCACGGGGTTGCTCGGCTTTGTCGCAATCCTGCCCTTGCGGCTTGGCCGCAAAGTTTGATTGAACAACTCAATCAATCTTGAGTGCCGGATACCGGCTGCTGCAGGATGCGTCCATGAAAGCGCACTACTGCCAATTCGCGCACTACAATGCGTGGGCCAACCGGCGGCTCTACGATGCGGCAACGAGGCTGTCGGATGACGAATACCGCGCCGACAAGGGCGCCTTCTTCAAGTCGATGCACGGCACGCTCAACCATCTGCTGGCGACGGACCGCATCTGGATGAAGCGCTTCACCGGCGAAGGCGACGCGCCACAACGGCTCGATGCCATCCTGCACGACCGCTTGGACGCACTGCGCGAGGCGCGCGAGAGCGAGGACCGGCGGATCGTCGCCTATGTCGAGGGTCTCGACGAGAACCGACTCGCCAGCGTCATCCGCTATCGCCGCGTCTCCACGCCCGACGAAATCGTCCAGCCGCTGATGCCGGCGCTCGACCACTGGTTCAACCACCAGACCCATCATCGCGGACAGGCGCATGCGATCCTGACCGCGCTCGGCAAGGCCGCGCCGGAACTCGACCTGCTCTACTTCCAGCGCCTCGGTGCCGCCGGCCAGGCGTGACCGCCGCAGGCCCGCACATTTTCGATGACGTGATGAGATCGTCGAGAGGAAGTGGTGGGCGATGTAGGGCTCGAACCTACGACCCGCTGATTACCTGCCGCTGCGGCTTCCGCCGCCCTCGCCAGAACGAGGTTTGTGGTCTGGACTATCCCATCGCCGTTGCCCCGAAAGGCGGTAGGCGGGTGCCGTCTAGTCTCTACACCTTCCCCTTGCGGGGCTTGGCTCGGGATCGCCACCAGCCGAACTGTGAGGGTTCCCCGACTTTGACACCTGTTCACCTGACCGTTTCCGACCAGGGCTCCCATCGAGAGTCAGCTGCTCTACCAACTGAGCTAATCGCCCGCTTCTTCACTCGTCTTCGCGACATTCCTCCGCCGAGGAATTGCCGCAAGCGGCCGGGCTATAGCAAGGCGGTCCTGGCTTGTCGATAGCTTCGCGGCCGGGAATTTCGGCGAATCTGCGGCCGATTCTCACCGCGCCAGGGGTAGCTGCGCGTCGCGGTAGACATTCACTCCGATCAACAGGCCGCAGGCGAACATGACCGAGACCATCGCCGTGCCGCCGTTGCTGACCAGCGGCAGCGGCACGCCCACCACCGGCAGCAGGCCCATCACCATGCCGGTGTTGATGAAGACGTAGAGGAACATCATCGCCGTCACGCCGAGCGCCACGAGCCGGCCGAAATGGTGCTGGCTGCGCAGCGCGATCGAGAAGCCCCAGATCAGCACCAGGGCGAACAACGCCAGCAGTACGCAAGCGCCGATCATGCCCCACTCCTCGACGTAGGATGTGAAGATGAAGTCGGTCTGCTTCTCGGGCAGGAAGTTGAGCGAGGATTGCGTGCCGTGCAGGAAGCCCTTGCCGAACAGGCCGCCCGAGCCGATCGCGATCTTCGACTGCGTGATGTGATAGCCGGCGCCCAGCGGGTCGCGGCCGGGATCGATGAAGGTCAGCACGCGCTTGCGCTGGTATTCGTGCATGAAGGTCCAGGCGATCGGCAGGCAGCCAACCGCGCAGACGGCGGCGGCGAGGAACATCCAGAGCCGCACGCCGGCCACGAACAGAAGTGCGGCGCCGCCCAGCATCACCATCATCGCGGTGCCGAGATCGGGCTGCACCATCACCAAGCCGACCGGCGCCAGGATCACCACGAGCGGGACCAACGTATAGAGCAGGCGGCCGGCCTGCTCGCGGGTCAGCCCGTGATAGTAGCGCGCGAGGACCAGGATCACCGCGACCTTGGTGATCTCCGATGGCTGCACCTGCAGCGGCCCCAGGACGAGCCACCGCTGCGCACCCATGCCGATCTTGCCGGCGATGTCGACTGCCACCAGGAGCAGCAGCGACGCAATGTAGAGCGGCCAGGAGAGCGACAGCCAAACCTTCGGATGGACCAGCGCCACGACCAGCATCAACGCCAGGGCGACGCCGTAGCGGATGGCGTGCTTGGCTGCCCAGGGCTCGAAATGCCCACCGGCCGCCGAGTAGAGCGCGATCACGCCGATACCGGCGATCAACGTCAGCACCAGCACAAGGCCCCAATTGATGCGCCAGAGCTTCTCGCCGAAGCCGATGGACTCGGGCGCGCCGAGCGAGAGCGAGGTCATAGCGAGGCCGTCTTGCGGAACCGGTCGAGCCGACGCGAGGGATCGCGCTTCATGGTCTCGAGCAGGACGTCGCGGCCGATCGGCCCGGCGGTCGCGCCGCCCGCCATGCCATGCTCGACGACCACGGCGCAGGCATAGCGCGGATTGTCGACCGGCCCGAAGCAGATGAACAGCGCATGGTGGCGCAGCCGCCAGGGAAGCTGCTCCTGCGTGATGCCCATGGCGCGCTCGTGCTCGGTGATGCGCTTCACCTGCGCAGTGCCGGTCTTGCCGGCGAAGTGGAAGGCGGGGTCGATCGGCTTCTTGTCGGCGTCGAAGCGGAGCTGGGCTGCCGTGCCGGACGGCGAGTTCACGACCTGGTTCATGCCTTCGTGCACCAAAGCGAGGTGTCGGGGATCGATGCGCAGCGACGCCGCCGATACCTTGAGCTGCGGCGTTGGCGGCCCGAGCTCCTGGCGGGGCGCCGCCTTGGCGAGCAGGAGGTTTGGCTGCACGTCGTAGCCGCCATTGGCGATGCGCGAGGTCATGATGGCAAGCTGCAGCGGCGTCGCGGTCATGTAGCCTTGGCCGATGCCGAGATTGAACGTATCGCCCTGCTGCCAGGGGACGTTGTACTTGTCGAGCTTCCAGGCGCGGGACGGCTGGTTGCCGGGCGCCTCGCCGGGCAGGCCGAGAGTGCTTTCGTGGCCGAAGCCGAGCCTGGTCGCCATCTCGTCGATCTTGTCGACGCCGGTGCGCTGCGCCGCCTGATAGAAGAAGCAGTCGCACGAGTTGGATATCCCGCCGACAACGTTGAGGCCGCCGTGGCCGCCCTTCCACCAGCAATGGAACTTGATGTTGCCGAGCTCGATGAAGCCCGGGCAGTTCAGGATGGTGCCGGCGTCGATCGCCCCCGACTCGAGCGCGGCGAGCGCGACCGCAACCTTATAGGTCGAGCCGGGCGGATAGACGCCGGCGATCGCCTTGTTGTTCAGCGGATGGGCCGGATCGTCCAGGAGATCGCGCCATTCGGCCTGGGTGATGCCGCGGGCGAAGACATTGGGGTCGAAGCCCGGTTCGGAAACCATGGCCAGGATGTCCCCGGTGACGATGTCCATCACGACCAGCGAGCCGCTCTTGTGCTCGGCGTTGGCCTGCTGGGCGCGCAGGCGCTCGGCGGCGAAGCGCTGCAGCTCGACGTCGAGGGTCAGCAGCACATTGTCGCCGGGCTGGCCTTCGGTGCGGTCGAGCTCGCGCACGATGCGGCCGACGGCATTGACCTCGACCTGCACGGTACCCGCACGACCGCGCAGGTCGTCCTCGAGCGCCCGCTCGATCCCCTTCTTGCCGAAGCGGATGGTCGGCAGCTGCAGCAGGGGATCGTCGCGACCGGCGAGATCCTCCTCCGACACGCGACCCGTATAGCCGATGATGTGGCTCGTGAGCTCGCCCTGCGGATAGTCGCGCGTCTGGCCGATATCGATGAACACACCCGGCAGGTCCGGCGCATTGAACTCGATCCGCGACACCTCTTCCCAGTCGAGATTCTCCCGCACCACCACGGGCTGGAAGTTGCGGCTGCGGCGAAGGTCGCGCAGGAGCCGTGCGCGCTCGGCCTCGCCGATGTTCAGGATCTGATCGAGCCGGGCGATGACGACCTCGGCGCTGCGGCCGCGGTCGCGGTCGGACGACAGCATGGCTCGGAAGTTGTTGCGATTGATTGCCAGCGGCTCGCCCGTGCGGTCGAAGATCAACCCGCGCGTCGGCGCGAGCAGCCGGACGTTGACCCGGTTCTCCTCGGCGAGCGTCGAGAAGCGCTCGCGTTCGAGGATCTGGAGCTGGTAAAGGCGACCGGCCAGAGCCGACACGAGCGTGAGCTGCGCGCCTCCCAGCAACAGGGCGCGGCGCGTGAAGAGGCCGGCGCGCTCGCCATCGCTTTTGCGGAACCGGATCACGTCGCCGTCTCCCCCGGCTCGGCGGTGCCGCGCGACAGTTCGGGCACGTTCAACGGATCGCGCGGCCGCACCCGCGCGATCAGCGGGGCGAGCAACGGATAGATCACGATCACCACCGCATACTGCGCCATGGCGGGAACCGGATCGATCGACGTCCAGGTCCACAGCGCGGTGAAGCCCCACACCAGCACCATGAACAGCCAGCACAGGATGCAGAAGCCGACCCATTGGAACAGGAACGGCACGCCGACCAGATAGCGCCGGTTGGCGACCACGGCCGCGCGAATGAGCACGAATCCCAGCGCACTCACCCCGACCGGCGCTCCCGGCCCGCCGAGCAGGAGATCGAGCAGCACCCCCATCGCCAACAGCAGCGGACCTGGCAGGCGCTCGGGCGTGGCGAGGCTGAACTGAAACACCACCAGCGCCGGCAGGAGCGGCAGGGTGTCGGAGAGATAAGGCACGCGCAGCGGCGCCAGCGTCAGGATCACGAAGAAGAGCAGCACGGTGCCGGGCAAGGCGAGCCGCCCCGCCCGATCGAGCCTGGCGAGGACGCCGTCGGCCCGCATTTCAACGTCCGTCGGGCGTCGTTGCGCCCGTGTCGACCAGGCCCGTGATGCCGTAATCCACCACGCGCACGAACTCCAGCCGCGAGAAATCGGCGAACGGCCGCACGCGGATGCTGCCCTCCTTGCCGCCGCGCACCACCTCGCCGACGGGAATGCCGATCGGGAAGCTGCCGCCGCTGCCCGAGGTGACGATACGGTCGCCGGGCTGGACCCCGGCCATGCCCTGCAGCAGGGTGAGCCGCAGCAGCGCCGAATTGTTACCGACCAGGATCGCGCCCTCGCGCGTGCGCTCGACCTGGACCGGCAGCCGTGAATTCACGTCGGTCACGAACAGCACGCGGGCACTGTTGTCGCCGACCTCGGCGATGCGCCCGGCCAGGCCCACCCCCGTCAGGACGGCCTGTCCCGGCTTGACGCCCGCCTTGCGGCCGACATTCAGGAGCGCGCCGCGCACGTAGGCGCTGACGCTGTCGCCCACCACCCGGGCGGTGATGTAGGCCGCCTCCGGCCCTTCGCGGAAATGGGCCAACTCGCGCAGCCGCGCATTTTCGTTCTCCAGCCGGCGCGCCGCGGTCTGCCAAGCCAGCAGCCGGCTGTTCTCCTCGCGCAGACGCGCATTCTCCTCGCGCAGGGAGGCGAACTCCTTGAGATCGGCGATGGCGCGGTTGGCGGCGGCGACCGGCCGGGCGATCGCCTCGAGCGCCGGACTGGCGAGATCGAGCGCCAGCACGCGCGCCTTCTCGACCAGCACCGAATCGGCCTTGCCGATCAGCATGGCGACGAAGGCGGCGAGCACCAACAGCACGAGCGCGGAGCGCTGCAGGACCGTGCGCAGTTGCTGGGTCGCTACCTCGAAGTCGTCGCGAATCGCCATGTCCGACCCATTCTACTCCAAGCGGGCCGCGGCGCGCGGGTCTCAGTACATGGACGACAAGACGCCGCGCAGACGGTCGATGTTCTCCACTGCATGCCCCGTGCCGAGAGCGACGCAGAGCAGCGGATCCTCGGCCACCGAGACCGGCAGGCCGGTGGACTGGCGCAGCACCGTGTCCATGTTGGTGAGCATGGCGCCGCCGCCGGTGAGCACGATGCCCTTGTCGACGATATCGGCCGCAAGCTCGGGCGCGGTGTTCTCGAGCGCCACCTTGACGGCCTCGACGATGGCGCTGACGGGTTCCTGCAGACTTTCGGCAATCTGCCGCTCGGTGATGACCAGCTCCTTCGGAACGCCGTTCATCAGGTCGCGGCCTTTGATCTCCATGGTCCGGCCTTCGCCGTCGTCCGGTGCGCAGGCCGACGCGATGGTCTTCTTGATGCGTTCGGCCGAGCTTTCGCCCACCAGCAGGTTATGGTTGCGTCGGATGTAGGCGATGATCGCCTCGTCCATCTTGTCGCCGCCGACGCGGACCGAGCGCGGATAGACGATGCCGCCGAGCGAGAGGACTGCGACCTCCGTCGTGCCGCCGCCGATATCGACCACCATCGAGCCGGTGGGTTCGGTGACCGGCAGCCCGGCGCCGATCGCCGCCGCCATCGGCTCCTCGATCAGCCAGACCTTGCGGGCGCCGGCGCTCTCCGCCGATTCCTGGATGGCGCGGCGCTCGACCGCCGTCGAGCCCGACGGCACGCAGACGACGATCTGCGGATGGGCGAAGGAGCGGCGGTTGTGCACCTTGCTGATGAAGTGCTTGATCATCGCCTCGGCGACTTCGAAGTCGGCGATGACGCCGTCGCGCAGCGGCCGGATGGCCTGGATGTTGCCGGGCGTGCGGCCCAGCATCATCTTCGCCTCCTCGCCGACCGCCAGCACCTGGCGCTTGCCGGTTTGCGTGGTGAGCGCAACGACCGACGGTTCGTTGAGAACGATCCCCCGCCCCTTCACATAGACCAGCGTATTGGCTGTCCCGAGGTCGATGCCCATGTCCGCCGAAAACAGCCCGATCACTCTCGACAGCATTCGCTATGTCTCTGTTATTATTGGATAAACTTGGACGCGGGCGCGCCGCCTGACGCGGGCGCCGAGGTGCGGTGGGTTTAAACCGGCCCGCAGGGTCCCGCAAGGCGATTCAAGAATCGGCGCAGGAACCGGCACGGGACAAGTCAATCGAACACCACGACGCCGCGCGCCACCTCGCCCGCCATCATGCGCTTGAAGCCTTCGTTGATCTCGTGGAGCTTGTAGGTGCGGCTGATCAGGCCGTCGATGTTCAGCTTGCGGTTCATGTAGTGGTCGACCAGCACCGGGAAATCGACGTTGGGCCGCACCGAGCCGTAGAACGTGCCGCTCACGGTCTTCTCGGTGAAGACCATCATGAAGGGCGAATACTGCGCCTTGATCGAGGCGGCCGAGATGCCGACGGCGACCGCGTGCCCGCCCGGCGCCAGGGCGTCGAAGGCGAGCGCCTGCGTCTTGTCGTTGGAGACCGCATCGAAGGAATAGTCGACGCCGAGGCCCGCGATCTCCTTCACCTTTTTCGCCGGATCGTTGTCCTTGGCGGTGTTGATCGTGTGCGTCGCGCCGAAGGTTTTCGCCATCTCGAGCTTGTTGTCGAGGATGTCGGCGGCGATGATGATGCGCGCACCCGACAGCATCGCGCCCTGGATGGCGTTGAGTCCGACGCCGCCGCAGCCGATCACCAGCACCGACGAGCCTGCCTCGATCTTGGCGTGCCGCGTGACGGCGCCGACCCCGGTCGCGACGCAGCAGCCGACCAGGGCGGCCTGGGGCCAAGGCATGTCCTTGCGGATCGGCACCACCATTTCCTCCGGCACGACGACTTCCTCGGCAAAGGTGCCGATGCGCGCCATCTGGTTGATGCCCTGGCCCTTGTGCTTCAGCCGCAGTGTGCCGTCGTAGAGCGCGCCCGGCGGCGAGCCGGAGCGGCCGATGCAGAGGACGGTGCGCCCTTCGGTGCAGTAACGGCAGCGGCCGCAATGCGGGCGGAAGGAAAAGATTACGTGGTCGCCCGGCTTCACGGTGGTGACGCCCGGCCCGCAAGCGGCGATCTCGCCGGCCGCCTCGTGGCCCGGCACGATCGGCATCGGCGAGGGCCAATCGCCGTTCATGACGTGCCAGTCGCTCTGGCAGACGCCAGAGGCCTTCATCTTCACGCGCACCTCGTTTGCCTTGGGCGGGTCGAGCTCGCACTCGACGACTTGCAGTGGCGTGTTGGGTTCGAACAGTACGGCGGCTTTCATCGATTTTCCTCCCGCGACATTCATCACTATATCATCGGCCCATGACAAGGACCCTCCTGGTTACCGGCGGCGCCTCCGGCATCGGCGCGGAGACAGCACGCCGCGCGGCGGCCCGCGGCTACCGGATCGCCGTCAACTACCGGACGCGCAAGACGCAGGCCGAGACTGTCGTCGCCGACGCCAGGGCCCAGGGCGCCGACGCGATCGCGATCGAGGCCGATATGGCGCGCGATGCCGACATCGTACGGCTATTCGAGGAAACCGAAAGATCGTTGGGGCCGGTCACACATCTGGTGAACAGCGCGGGCGTCAACGGCCGGCGCGGCCGTGTCGAAGACTATGATGCAGCCGCGCTCGCCAACGTCTTCGCCGTGAACGTCATCGGCTTGATGCTCTGCTGCCGAGAGGCAGCCCGCCGCATGT
>DATEID010000229.1:0-23602 GCA_035279245.1 Reyranella sp. | reverse complement strand
GAAGCGGCTGGTGTCGGCCAGCACCGGCCAGAGTTGCTCCGGCGGCAGGTCGAAGTGCCAGATCCAGGTGCGATGCATCATCCTCTGATACTCCGTGCCCTGGCCGCTGGATCAGTCGCGGCTGATCACAGCATGGTGAGGTCGCATTCAGCGCTTCAGGACATCGGGCACGCGGTAGAGAGGAAAACCGTTGTACGGCCGCGACCGGTCGTGATCCGGCACCTCGTAGAAGTTGGACTTCCCGTTGTTGTGCAGGCCACCGTCGACCCTGAGTGTCGCCCCGGTGATGTAAGCGGCCGCCTCGCTCAGCAGATAGACGATGGCGCCCGCGATCTCCGATTCGGTGCCGTGCCGCTTCAGGGGAACACGGCCCTTGACGTTGCGCAGCACGTCGTGCGCGCGCTCGGGATAGCGGTCGAAACCCGACGAGGCGATGAAGCCCGGGATCACCGAATTCACGCGCACGCCGGAATGCGCCCACTCGACCGAGGCGGTGAAGGTGAAGTTCGTCTGGCCCGCGCGGGCGGCGCCATTGTGTCCCATGCCGGGATTGCCTAGCTCCCAGTCGGCGCCGACATTCACGATCGCGCCGCCATTGTGCTCCATCCACCGCAGATAGACTTCCTTCGAGACGAGGAAGGTCGCCGTCATGTTGTTGGCGACGACGGCGTTCCAGCCGTTCAGCGATATGTCCTTGAGCGGCGCCGGGAATTGGCCACCGGCATTGTTCACGAGGCCGTCGATACGGCCGCTCCAGACCATCACCCCCTCGATCGCCGCCTTGACCTCGTCTTCCTTGCGCAGATCGGCCGCGAACGTGAAGGTGTCAGGGTCCTCGAGTTCCTCTTTCACCCGGGCGAGCTTCTCTGCCGTCCGGCCGATCAGGGCGAGCCGCGCGCCCAACGACCTGAGCTCGTGCGCGGTGCAGCGACCGAGGCCCGAGCCGCCGCCGGTGACGACGATCGTCTGCCCGGCAAACAGGCCGGGGCGGAAGACGGAACGATATTCCATGATGTTACTCTATCTGTGGTAACGGGCGGGGAGCGAGAAGCGCGCCGAGCTGTCGCTGCACCAGGCGCAGGAGCAGGAAGCCCAACTGGAGCGGCACGCCGAACGACACCACGCCGATCGCGAACAGGACCAGACGATCGCCGAGCGCCGGAAACTGCTCGGCCTGATGAAGGATCGCGGTGATGCCCTCGCTCACGCCGATGGCGGCCCCGGCGCTGGACGACATCACCAGGACGAAAAAAGCCCGCATCACATTGGGCAGGAACTGCAGTGCCGCCAATGCCGAACCGCTGCGCAGATGACGCAGCGCATCGAGGCCGGCATCGGCCACGAAGGCGGCCGAATAGGGCACGAGGGAAAGCGCCACGGTCATCACGCCCGATACCGCCGCATCCCTCGGAAGCGCGTTCAGCAGGAAGAACATGACGACGAAGGTGGGGGCGGCGCGCATCAGGGTGATGGCGGAGACGGCGGCAGCGCCAGCCGCACCGCCTCGCATGCAGGCAAACGCAAGCACCATCCCGAGCGCCAGTCCCAGCGCGATCGCAATGCCCGCGATCTCGAAGTTGACCGCCATGCCGGCCAGCAACAGCGGCATGAACTCCGACCACAGCCGCTCGACCAGGGCGATCATGCCGCCACCTGGCCGCTCTCGAAAAGCACCTGCAGGCGGCGGCAGATCGCGACGACCAGCATCACCACCAGAGTGTAGAAAATCAGCAGCAGCGTGTAGGTCGTGGCTCGACCGCTCGAGAAGGACGTAATGTCGGTGAGCGCGCTCAGAAGTTCCGGTGCACCGATGAAGCTCGCGATCGGCGTGCCCTTGGCGGCGTTGATCAGGAACGCCACGATCTGGGTGGCCGATCGGCCCACTGCCTGGATGAACGGAGCACGCCCGCCTCTCGCTCCAGCCGCTCGCTCCAGATGCAAGGTCTGCATCGCCTCGGCGATCGCCTGGCCAGCGTTGCTGCCGTTCGCGAGGCCAAGGGCGGCGATGGCGGTGCCAATCGCGACGGTCGCGGAGAACGGAAACAGGGCATGAGCAAGCGCCGAGGCGACGACCAGTGTCAGTACGATCGGCGAAGACTGCAGCAGAACCACTACTCCCTTCGCGAGCCAGCGCAGGGGTGCAACTCGCGAGCCGAGCGCCGCACCGATGGCCAAGGCAAACAGCAGCGTCGCCAGCAGTGCGCCCCCGATCAGCGCAAGCGTGTTGGCGATGCCGCTCAGAAGCAGCGACCAGGCCGGCACGGTCGTCAGCATGGGGAGCGACAGCTCGACGCCGGTCGCGGCGGAGAACCAGTCCTCGAACGAGGCGACGGCGCCGGCGAAGGATGTGGGCTCGAGCTCGGTATTGAGGGCGGGCAGGACACAGTGCGGGTCGGTGCTGCCGCTCGCCGTGTTGCATGCCGCGCTGCGCCAGACCTTCTGCTGCTCTTCCAAAAAGCCGGTCGCGATCCTGTGCCGGCGCGCCAATTCGAGGAACACGCCGTCGCGATGGAAAATCTGGCTGATCAGATCGAGAGCCCGGGCCAGCTTCTCGCTGCCTGTTTTTTGAACGGCCATGCCCCATGGCACCTGGGCGAAGCCGAATTTCTTCTCGAAGCGGTCGGCGAAATCCGGATGCGTGAAGGCCTCGGCGAAGAAGCTGTCGTCCTGCGCCGCCAGGGCGCAGGTCCCGTCCTTGAGCCGATCGGGCAGCACACCCGCCTCGTCGAACAGCAAAAGGCGGGCGCCGCGCGATACCAGGTTGGCGTTGGAGCCGTTGCCGATCGTGACGCAGACCGTTCGGCCGGGGATGTCGTTCCAGCCGGAAATGGCCAGGCTCTTCGGGCCGACCAGGATCGTCTCCGAGCGGTAGTAATGCGGACGGATGAAGCGAACCTGACCGTCACGCTGCGTGTTGTGCCCCATGGTGGCGATGACGAGATCGATACGATCCTCGGCCAGCAGGGGAATGCGACTTGCCGCGTTCACCCTCGTCTGTTCGAGCGCGACGCCAAGCCTGGCGGCCAGCGCCTTCGCCACATCGACCTCGTAGCCTTCGCGGATGGAGCCGACTCGCATCGAGAACAACGGATAGTAGTCGCGCAAGCCAACCCGGATGTGCCCCGTGCAGAAGATGCGGACAAGCTGGTCGGCGTGGGGAGAGGCGCACGCTTCAGGCCGCGCCGTGCGCGCTGCCTCGAGAAGGTTCGCCAGTGCCGCGTCCGGTGATTCGGCCTCGCCGGCCCATGCCGGTAGCGCCGCCACCGTGACGATCGCCAATGCGAGCCGGGCCGCAGCCACGAGCATTTTCAAACGCGTCATCTCAGCCGAGATCTTCCGACGCGGCGATCTCGACGATGTGCATGTCGGCGAAGATGTAGGGCCCATAGCGATGGAGGGTGCGTCCCTCTTCCGCCTCGAGAATATCGTTGGTCATCAGCGCGACCTTTTCGGCGGGGATATGCACGAGAACAGTCGATACGACCTTCAAGCCGAGGCCATGGGGTCCCAGGATCGCCCTCGACCGTTCCAACCCGACAAAGGCATTGTGCGCGATGACGGCACAGCCTTGCGGCGACAGATGTCGGGCAAGCCCTTCGAGGAACGGATCGAGAAGGCGGCGACCGTCGCTGCCGCCGCAGCTCCAGCTCGGCCAGCGGCCGCCCGGCGCTCCATGGGTCATGGGGAAGTGCGGCAGATTGGCGACAACGAGGTCGAAGCGGCGCCCTTTCACCGGCTGCCACATGTCGCCGTGATGGAATTGCGCGGCGTCGCCATGGCCGACCTCGTCCAGCAGGCGGGCGCCGGCGATAACGGCTTCGCGCTCGATATCAACGCCGCACAGGGAAGCCGCACCCAAAGCGCCGAGCGCGGCCAGAACGACGCCGCTGCCGGAACCGAGCTCCAGCACGCTGGCGCCGGCAATCCGATGTGGCGCCGCACGCAACGCCTGGATCAAGGCGCCGGTATACTCGCTCGGGCGAAGAGCTGCGACGGCCTCCTCGAGCACAATGTCCCCTGCGGCGCTCATGTCGTCCCGACCCGAGTCAAGAGGGCGCGCGCGACCGGATCGTCCGGAAATTCGCACAGCACCTTCTTGTAGAGCTCTCGCGCCGCCGCATCCTGGCTCGTCCAGGCCATGTAGGCGGCGCGCGTCAGCTCGGCCAGCCGCTCCGCCCGCCCGTCGGGTTCCAGCTCGGCGCCGGCACCGTAGGCGCCGAGCAGTTCGTAGACAGGGATTTTCGCCCGCCGGCCCTTGACCGCGACCTCGTCGATGGGCCGCACGCAAAGCCTTTCGCCTGCTTCCTTGAAGACGCTGTGGCTGATGCAGATGCGCGTGCCGTACTCCTTGTTGATGCCTTCCAAGCGGGCGGCGACGTTCACGCCGTCACCCACGACGGTGTAGCTCATGCGCTCGTTCGAGCCCACGTTGCCCACCAGCACGGCATCGCTGTGGATGCCGATGCGAAGATTGAGCGGCTTGAGCCCCTGCGCGCGCCATCGTTCGTTGAGCTTGTCCATCCCCCGCTGGATGCGGAGCGCCGCCACGCACGCCCGCCAAGCGTGGTCCTCGAGCAAGGCGGGCGCACCCCAGAACGCCATTACCCCGTCGCCCAGGAACTTGTCGATCGTTCCGTGCTCGCTGTTCACCTCGTGCGTCACCAGCCCGAAATAGGCGGAGACGCGCAGCAGAAGCTCCTGCGAGGGCACTTCCTCGGAAAGCGTCGAGAAGGCCTCGAGGTCGGAAAAGAAGATCGTCAGGAAGCGACTGTGCCCGCCCAGCTCGAGCCTCTGGTCCGACTGCAGGAGCTGCTTCACCAATCCCACCGGAACGAAGGCGGCGAAGGCGCGGGACGCGGCATCGAGCTTGTCGACCGCCTGAGCCAGAACGGAAATCTCCCGGATCGGCGACTCCTGGCTGGGCAGGCTTTCGCCTTCGAACTCCTGGATGCGGTTCACCTTGCTCGCCAACTTCTCGAGCGGTGCGGACATCACCCCGGTCAGGAGATAGACGATCGCCAGCTGCACGGCCATTGCCAGCAGGCCGAAGATCAGCAGGCGCTCGTTGTTGCGCTGCAGCCCGCTGGTGAAATCGGCGAGCGGCGCGATGATGAAGACCTGCCAGTGCTTGCCGAGCGCCGGCGGCACGGCCGACTGGCTGGCGATGTATTCCTGGCCGTCATCGACGAACGAGTAGAGCGACGGATGATCGGGCGGACGCGCCGCGATGGCCGCCGCGGGCAAACCACCGCCTGTTTCGGTCACATGCTCGAGCTCGACGCCGCCATTCTTGTTGGAGTAGGTCTTCAGCAGGCTGGAATTGGCGATGACCTGGCCGTGGGAATCGAGGATGTAGCTCAGCGTGTTGGGGCTTATCTTTCGTTCGGCCAGGTACTCCGACAGGCCATGCAGGGTGATGTCGATCGCGGCAACGCCCAGAGGCTTGCCGTCGCCGTAGAACGGCGCGGCGACGGTGAAGCCGATGAGGCCGAGCGCGGAGAATACATCCGGATCGGTGACGAAGGTCGTTCCCGCATCGATCGTGTGCCTGTACCAGCCCCTTATGCGCGGATCGTACGACGTCACCTGCTCCGCGACACCGAGCACACGGTCCTCGGGATCGCGAAACTCATAGCGGTCGAGCACCTTTCCGTCGTCGGTCCGGAGAATCCACCGATAAGCAAAGCGGGTGCCTTCGGGCGGCAGTTCGCCGAAGACCTTGACCTTTGGATCGACGCGCCGGACCTGCCGAAACGTCCCGTCCCTAAGACCGACATAGACGCTGACGATCGTGCTGTTGTGCCGCAGCAGGCTGTCGAGATATTCGAGCGAACGGTCGCTGAAATAGAAGTCCGGCTGCGCCGTGCCGATGGCGGCTGCGGAGCTCGCCATCGTCTGGATGGGCTCGAAATCGTTCTGCACATCTATCAGGGCGGCGCGTCGGAAGTGCTCCACCAGCGTGCCGGCATGGGCGCGCGCGATCGACTCGTTTGAAAAATAGGTCACTCCCACGATAGTGACCGACACCGGTACGGTGAGCACGATGAACAGGGTGAGGATGCTGGGCTTCAGCCGCCACTTGTGCTTGAAGAAAAAAGTCATGGGCCGGCTGTCTTGGATCGCATCTTATGGAGCCGCAGCGAGCCGCCACTCTATCGCAGCGCCGATTCAGCGTCCATGCAGCCCGAAGACCGCACTCACGGAAGCGGCCGCCCGAGATGCCACTTGGTCGTTTTCTGGAAAGCATGGCCGGCTGCCAAGACGACGCTTTCATCGAACGCCCGGCCGACGATCTGGAATCCGGTGGGCACATTGTCGCCGGTCATGCCGCCGGGCAGAGTCAAAGTCGGATGGCCGCTCAGGTCGAACGGCGCCGTGTAGCGCAGCCGTGCAGCCACGGCGTCAGCGTCGCGCCCAGCGGCCGCCAACTTCTCCAGGGACCATGCCGCTGTGCCCATGACGGGCATCAACAGCAGATCGAGCGAAGCGAGCAGATTGTCGAGCGCACCGGTAACCGCCGCCCGGCGATGTTGGAGACGGGCATGGTCGACGGCCGACATGCGCCGGCCGGCCTCGATCAGGTCGGCCAGGACCGGGCCGTAATCGGTCGCCTGCGAAGGATAGGTCGCCTCGTGCGCGAGCGCGGTCTCCACGGCGCAAAGACCGATCCAGTCGCGACCGGCCTGCTCGAAGAGGGCGGGCAACGCCACCGGGACGACCGCGGCGCCCTGCCATCTCAGGGTCTCCGCCGCCCCTTCGAGCGTACGCCGGGAGTCGGAATCGAGATCGACAAGACCGGTCGGCAAGCCGATTCGTTTGCCGTGGACGCCGGTGTCGATGGCGGCGACATAATCGGGCACCGGCACAGGCGCCGCTGTCGGATCGTCGGCATCCGTTCCGGCGATGGACCGCAGCATCCACGCGCAATCGAGCGCACTGCGCGCCATCGGGCCGACATGGTCGAGCGACTCGGCGAGCGGAAAGACGCCCGCCCGGCTGACCCGTCCCCAGGTGGGCTTCAGGCCCGACAGGCCGTTCATGGTGGACGGGAAGCGGATCGAGCCGCCGGTGTCCGAACCGAGAGAGGCATAGCAAAGGCCGGCGGCGGTCGCGGCCCCCGAGCCGGATGACGAAGCCCCGGTCCAGTAGGCCGCATTCCATGGATTGAGCGGGGCGGGAACGGCCGGGTGATGGGCCCCGAAGGCGCCCTCGGTCATCTGCAGCTTGCCGAGGAGGACGGCCCCGGCCGCCTTCAGTCGGGCCACGACCGTGGCATCCTTGTCCGGGACGCGCCGGCGATGGATCGCCATGCCGGCCGCCGTCGGAATCCCTGCCGTGTCGCAGAGATCCTTGACCGCGATCGGCACGCCATGGAGCGGTCCGCGCCGCCTGCCGGAGACCGTTTCCGCGTCGCGTCCCGCGGCATCGGCAAGCGCACGCTCCGGCGTCACGACGGCGAAGCTCTTGAGCTCGCGGTCGACCCGGTCGATGCGATCGAGCAAAGCTCGTGTGACCTCTACGGAAGAAAGCGCGCGCGCCTCGAGCTGTCGCGCCACGTCAGCGAGCGATAGATATAGTGAAGATCGGGCGACATGGATATCGCAAAGCCCCCTGCAAGACATGTTCGCCGTGAAAGCCGCGGACCTCAAGGACAGGTGATCTTCGCCATTCGCGCGCCAAAACGACAACGACGGCGCCGTGCGGCGCCGTCGTCGACCGTTCGATGCCGGAAAATCAGTCCGCGGTCTTCAAATTGACCGCCGCGGAACGGCCGCGCTCGGTCGCGATCTCGTAGCTGATCTTCTGGCCCTCGTTGAGGCCATTCAGGCCAGACCGCTCGACCGCGCTGATATGAACGAAGACGTCCTTGCCGCCTTCCGACGGCTGGATGAACCCAAAACCCTTCGTGGCGTTGAACCACTTGACGGTACCTGTGGGCATCACACTCTCTCCTTGGCTAGCGTCGCGAGCACACGCGAACATGCGCAGACGGTGCGCTCGCGGCATCGTTCTGCGGCAACTCAGGGAACTTGGGGAAACAGCTCTTTGGTACGGGTCCGCGCGCTGTCGGGAGTCGGGCCACCAAGGCAAGGCCTACTTCGTAAGTCGTCAAGCGCATGTGGGAGGCTACCGTCGCCAAGTCAAGGTCGCCTCTCCCAAACGCTCCAGCCGTCACATTGTTGCACCGATCTTCCAGGGTTCGAATTCGTCGTCGCCGATGCCCAGGGACTCCGACTTGGTCTTCTGGCCGGAGGCCGTTCTGAGGATCAGGTCGAATATCTTCCTGCCGCTTTCCTGGATGGTTTCGTCACCATCGACGATCGTACCGCAATTGATGTCCATATCATCCGTCATGCGTCGGTAAAGTGAGGTATTCGTCGCAAGCTTGAGCGACGGAGTCGGCTTGCAGCCGAACACGCTGCCGCGGCCGGTCGTGAAGCAGAGGACATTGGCCCCGCCAGCGACCTGTCCGGTCGCAGAGACCGGGTCGTAGCCCGGCGAATCCATGTAAACGAAGCCCTTGGCGGCGATCGGCTGAGCGTACTCGTAGACCTCCACGAGGTTCGTCGTGCCGCCCTTCGCAACTGCACCCAACGACTTCTCGAGGATCGTCGTGAGGCCGCCGGCCTTGTTGCCCGGGGACGGATTGTTGTTCATCTCGCCGCCGGTGCGGGCGCAATGGTCCTCCCACCATCTGATCCGGCGGACGAGCTTTTCGCCGACGTCGCGAGACGCCGCGCGCCGCGTCAGCAAATGCTCGGCACCGTAGATTTCGGGCGTCTCCGAGAGGACGGCTGTGCCGCCATGCCTGACCAGAAGATCGACGGCCGCCCCCAGGGCGGGATTGGCGGAGATGCCGGAATAGCCGTCGGAACCGCCGCACTGCAGCGCCAGGATCAGCTCGCTGGCCGGAATCGACTCGCGCACTGCGTCATTTGCCGCCGGCAGCAGGTCCTGCAGGAAGCCGACGGCCCGCATCACCGTCTTGGCGACACCGCCCTCGTCCTGGATGGTCATAGGAATAAGCTTGGGTCCTTGCGCGAGACCCTCCGCATTCATGAGGCCCGAAATCTGGTTGGCCTCGCAGCCCAGCCCCAGCACCACGACGGCGGCCATATTGGGATGACGGACATAGCCCGCCAGCGTGCGTCGCAGCACGTCCATCTCGAGGCCTGACGCCGCCATGCCGCACCCTCCGCCGTGCGTCAGCGGCACCACGCCGTCGATATTGGGATAGCCGCCAAGCAATGGCTGCAGCCTGGCCGCAATCATGCGGCTGGTGGCCGCCGAGCAATTCACGGTCGTGACGATGCCGATATAGTTGCGCGTCGCTGCCCGCCCGTCGGACCGGCGATAGCCCTGAAAGACGGCGCGCCCGGCGTCCGGAACGAAGTCCGTCGGATGGGCGTCCGCGCCAAAAGCATAATCGCGCTCGAATTGGCCCATGGCGCAGTTATGCGTGTGGACATGCGTGCCGGGCACGAGGTCTTCGGTCGCAAAGCCGATGATCTGATTGTACTTGCGCAGCGGTTCGCCTTTCTTCACCGCGCGCGTCAGGATCTTGTGGCCCGGCGGAATGCGCGTCGCTGCCACTACATCGCCTTCGACCACGGTGTTCGGCAGGATATCCATCCTCGCCACGATTACATTGTCGTTCTCGTGCAGGCGAAGTGCGATGGGAGCAGCCATTGTTTCCTCCGGTCCGACCAGCCGCGGCGTGGCGCGGCGAAAGCATGATAGCGCCACGGCCTGCCGCAGAGCCAAAAAGAAAGCGCGGCATGGCAGCAAGTCCTTGTTGCCATTGGGCTTTGGGAACCAAAGGGCACCGGGGCAGTTATCATGGCATGATATCCAGTCGCTATCGCAACACCGCTTTCGACAAGGGACGGCCTGCGCCTGTCCTTGCCACTGAACCTGGGGTATCGGCGCGGCTGATGCTGCGTCGCCCAGAGCCAGCCGGTCTTGCCCAGGACCTTGCCCGCTGGACCACGATCCGCAGCCGCCGCCGGCCTGTCGAGCAATCCTGGGCTGCCCTCAGACGGGCGCATCAGGTGCTCGACGAACCGAAGCCGCACCGTCCATAAGACCCTTGATGCGCTGGCATAGGCCGGCTGTTGTCTGCTATCCCCGCCGCCTTGTGCGGACGAGGGACGGATGGATACGCTTACCTACTGGAATGGCACTTGGCATGAGGGCAACCCGGCGATCCTGGGACCGCGTGATCATGCCTTTTGGCTGGGCTCGATCGTGTTCGATGGCGGTCGAGCCTTCGAGGGCTGCGGCCCGGACCTCGACCTGCACGCCGAACGCGTCGTCCGGTCGGCACAAGCGCTGGGGCTGAAGCCCGTCAAGACAGCGCCGCAGATCCTGCATTTGATGCACGAGGGCGTGCGCCGCTTCGGGCCGAAGGCCGAACTCTACGTGAGGCCGATGTTCTGGGCCACCAAGGGCGGCCAAGGCCCGATCTCGGTCGACGCCGAATCGACCCAGTTCCTGCTTTGCATCTATGTCTCGCCGATGCGGGCCGGCACGCCTCTGACGTTGGGCCTGTGCCGCTCGATCCGCCGTCCGACGCCTGAAAGCGCTCCGACCGATGCCAAGGCGAGTTGCCTCTATCCCAACTCCTCGCGCGGCGTGGCCGAGATGCTGAAGCGCGGCTTCCAGAACGGCGTGGTGCTCGACGCGCTGGGCAACGTCGCCGAGACCTGCAGCTCCAACATTTTCCTCGCCAAGAGCGGCGCGGTCGCGACGCCGGTGGCGAACGGGAGCTTTCTTGCGGGCATCACGCGCAACCGCACGATCAAGCTGCTGCGCACCGCCGGCATCCGCGTCGACGAGCGCACCGTCACCACCGCCGATCTTGACGACGCCGACGAGATCTTCACCACCGGCAATGCTGGCAAGGTGCAGCCCGTCAGCCGCTACGAAAGCCGCGACCTCCAGCCGGGACCGATCGCCCGGCAGGCGCACGAGCTCTATATGAGCTTCGCGCGCACCCAGCGCGTCGTCCAATAGCGGAACTCCGCCGCAATCGGGGCGTTGGCCCCGAGCCATGCGCATCCAGGTCGTCCACTGCCATCCGCTGACCGACAGCTACGACCACGCCCTCTTTCGGGCGATCGTGGAGACCCTGCAGACCAACGGCCATGATGTCGTCGCGACCGATCTCTACCGCGAGGGCTTCCAGCCGGCGATGACGGAGCGCGAGCGGCGCAGCTACATGGGCAACGACTACGACGCTGCCGGCATCGCCAACCATGCCGCGACCCTGAAGCGGATGGAGGGCTTGATCCTCTGCTTCCCGCACTGGTGGTTCGCCATGCCCGCGATGCTGAAGGGCTGGGTCGACCGCGTCTGGGGCCCTGGCATCGCCTTCACCTACGACCCGGCGGACAACCATCTCAAGCCCGCCCTGCACAACATCAAGCTGTTCGGCGTGGTCACGAGTTACGGCTCGCCATGGTGGGTCGTGCATTTCTTCGCCGGCAATGCCGGCTACAAGGTGCTGATGCGCGGCATGAAGCCCTTGTGCGCGAAGGACGCCAGATCCTTCTACCTCGCGCACTACGACATGGATCACTCGACCGTTCGATCGCGCGAGGCTTTCCTCAAGAAGGTGCGCACGGCCATTTCGCGTCTGTGATCGGCGGAAAGTTATCCCGCACGCGCCCCAACCTTGCCATCCCCTGCGCCGACTTTTCGCCCCATTTTGCCGCGTATTAAGGAAAGGAGGCCACCACGCGGTCTTCACGTTTAATAACAGGGGATTGTCATGCGTCATTACATCGTCCTTGCAGCTATTCTTCTGACCGCGACCGCCTGTGGCGAGACCTGGGGTCAGCGGGCGGTGACCGGCGGCGCCATCGGCGCCGGTTCTGGCGCCGTCATCGGCGGCGTGACTGGCCTCGGCGTCCTGCCCGGTGCGTTGATCGGCGGCGCTGTCGGCGCCGGCACGGGTGCCGCGACGGCGCCGCGACGCTACTACTGATTTCGACGCGGGCATTCGTCCTTCTTCGTGGAGCGCCGCGGCGAAAGCCGCGGCGTTTTCGTTCGGCTTGGCAGGTCCGATAGCCGCAACTCGCGCTCGGAGAGAACGTTGTGCCCGCATGGCGCAACGGGCTGATCGAAGCAAAGCCACTTCCAACGGCATGTCGACAGATGCGAGGCAGCCATCGGGCATCGCACCTCCAACCTTCCGCAACGTGCTGCTCGGCAGCCTCCCTGCCGCCGATATCGCGGCCCTTGGTCCCGAACTGGAGCCCATCACTCTCGCGCGACGGCAAGTCCTCGAATTGCCCGCTTCCGCGATCTCGGCCGTCGTCTTCCCGGAGAGCGGCATCGTCTCCGTCATGGCCCGCGCGCCGCATGACCATCGCATCGAGGTCGGTCTCGTCGGCTTCGACGGAATGACCGGCTTCGGCGCCGTCCTGGGAGACGAACTCGCCATCAACGAATCGATCGTCCAGGTTCCGGGCCGCGGCTGGCGTCTGGGGGCAGTCGCGCTTCTCGGGCTGATGCGTGAAAGGCCGGGCCTGTCTACCCTGTTGCTGCGGTACGTGCATGCCTTCATGGCCCAGACCACCCAGACCGCCTTGGCCAATGGCCGATCCAAGCTCGAGGAACGGCTGGCGCGCTGGCTCCTGATGTCACATGACCGGTTCGACTCGAACGAGCTTGGCATCACCCACGACTTCCTGGCGCAGATGCTGGGCGTCAGACGCGCCAGCGTAACGATCGCCCTTCAGGTCCTCGAGTCCAAGCGGCTGATCCGCGCCCGCCGCAGCCATATCACCATCCTCGACCGTACTGGCCTTCGGCGCGAGGCCAACGGCTCCTACGGAGTCGCTGAGTTGGTGTACGATCGGCTGATTCGCCCGGATTGGCGTCAGGCGCCGGAGTAGGCTCAAAAATGCCCGGCGGGTCCACCGCCGGGCATTGAAAAATCCCAGGTCTGCCTTTGTCTCCTATCGGCGGTGTTGCCAGCCGCGGCGCGACGCTTCCGAATGGCCGCGCGAGTCGCCGTACCAGCCACCGTGACCCTCATCGTCGTCGTCATATCCACCGCGACGCTCCTCCCACCCTCTATGGGAAGCCTCGGCATGGCCGCGCGGGTCGCCATACCAGCCGCCATGGCTCCTTCCGCCACGCCGGTCGTCATAGTCACCGCCGTACCGGCTCCGGCTCGACCGCCGATCGTCATAGTCTTCGTAACGCCCGCCGCGGCGGCTCTCACCCCAGCGTTCACGGGCGGCCTCGGAATGGCCTTCCGGGTCGCCGTACCAGCCACCATGGCCGCGCCGTCCCCGATCCCCGTCGCCATAGCGCGATCGACCGTAGGAACGTTCCTCCTCGTCGCTCATGAAGCGGCCGCGCTCGTCGCGTTCCGGCATGTTCATGCGGCCGCCGCCGCCCATACCCTCGAGCTCGAAATGCAGCGATACGGGCCGGGCAGGCCGGCGGCCGATGCCGCGCTCCTGGAGTTCCTGCTTGCGCTGCTTCAACTGCTGCACGAGTCCCGAATCGTCGACGTCGTTCTCCTGCGCCTTGGCCATCACGCCGTCGGGCTTTTCTTCCTCGGTCACATGATGCTTGATCATCTCCTTCAGCACCGAGATCTTGGCTTCCCAGAAAGGAGAGTCGCAGTCGTCCTCGAGCAGATCGTTGATCAGGACCTTGGCGCCGTCGTGCTCGACCTGCGCCTCGTCCAGCATCTCGTCCTCGACCTCGGCACGCCGGCACGCCGGATAGAAAATCTCTTCTTCAAGCCGGGTGTGGATGATCAGCTCCGAGCAAATCCGGTCGGCAAGCTGCTCCTTCTCGTGGTCGTCGTCACTCTGCTCGAATTGCTGGAAAAGACCCTCGACCTTGCGATGGTCCTGCTTCAGCATTTCGATTGCGCTGTTCGAGCCGCCACTGACTGTCGCCCCGAGATTGTTGGGACTTTGGGAGCTGCCACTGGTCTTCTTGGATTGGGATTGCTTGGTCGATTTCGGCATGGCCGCTCCTCCGTGTTGCTGGCCCCCAGCAAACGACCGAATCCACGATGTTGTTGCTCGAACGCGTCACAACCCTTCGCTTCGTGCGTTTTCGTACTCAGCCGAGGCCAACGGCCCTCACGAAGCCGAAGCGAGCTTCCACTGCACCAGGGTGAAGGGCGGCTTGGCATCGTCGTGCGACTCGAACACCGCCTCGACCTCGGCCCCGATCGTCACGTCCTGCCTGGGATCGCCCAGCAGGTTGCCGAGCATGCGCACGTTGCCGGCGTCGGGCAGTTCGACGAGGACAACCACGTACGGTCCATGATCCTTGAGCGCCGGATGCACCGGATGCCACGGCCGCTCCCAGCTGTAGATGCGGCCTCTGCCCGAGACCTTGTGCCAGCCGAGATCGAAACTCAGACACTTGTGGCAAATCCACTCCGGCCCCCACTGGAACGTGCCGCACTTGCCGCAGCGCTGGACCAGAAGCTCACCGCGCCGCGTCCCCTCCCAGTAGGGCTTGTCGAGCCCGTCATTCTCCGGCACCGGCGCCGGCAGGCCTTTCGGCAGGTAGCTCATAGCGTCGCTCCCGTCCCGAGGATCATGCTGGAAACCGGCGTCACCATGGGGCCGGAGATCACCATCGATATCTCGGCATCCGGCACCTGCGACGTCGACTGCCGTCGCAACTGGCGCACCGCCTCGATCTGAAGTTCGAGTCCGTGCATGTAACACTCCGCGAGGTTGCCGCCCGAGGTGTTGAGCGGCAGCTTGCCCGAGGGGGCGATCAGGTTCTCGACCGTCAGGAACTCGTTCGCCTTCTCGGCGGCGAAGAAGCCGTGCTCGATCAGGCTCATCAGCACGCCGCCGGTGAAATTCTCGTAGCTCTGCACCACGTCGACCTCGGACGGCTTCACGCCCGCCATCTCGTAGAGCTGCGGCGCGACCGTGGTGAAGCTCGAGGTGGCATAGAGCGGCGCGTTGTGGCCGCGCGCGCCGTTGCGATACTCGGAGCCCTGCGCTGCACCCAGCAGATAGGCCGGCGGCTGGCGCAGATCGTGGGCCTCTTCGGCTGGCACGATGATCAAAGCGGCTGCTCCATCGTTCTCCTGGCAGCAGTCGAACAACCGCCACGGCTCGACGATCCAGCGCGACGAATCGTAGGCCTCGGCGGTCAGCGGACGACCGTGCATAACCGCCCGCGGATTGGCCTGCGCGTGATGATAGGACGCAAGCGCAATGGCGCGCTGGGCCGACGGCGCGATGCGGTTCTCGTGCAGGAAGCGCATCGCGCGCATGGCGTAGCGCTGGCCGGGCGACATCACGCCGTAGGGCGCATTGAGGGCCGCCTCGCCTGTTGCCGTGCCGCCCGGCGGCGCAGCGCCGAAACGCTGGAACTGGCCTTGGGCAAGGGCCCGGAACACGACGACGCAGTTGGCGATCCCGCACGCCACCGCCGCCGCGGCGTTGCCGATGGCGGCCGATCCGCCACCGCCACCGCCACCCCAGTTCATGTTGGAGAAGCGCAGCGCCGGCAAGCCGAGCGCCGCCGCGAGGCGGGACGGATCGTTGCGATCGTTGGAGTACGATGCGAAGCCGTCGATGCGGCGCGGGTCGATGCCGGCATCCTGGCAGGCGGCCAGGATCGCCTGCAGGGCGAGCTTGAACTCCGACACCGGCGCCTTGCCGTGCTTGTAGTAGGTGGTCTCGCCGACACCGACGACGGCCACCTTGCCGCGCAGCGTGCGCTTGCTCATCGTCGTGCCTTCAGTTCGCGCGGTAGCGCGCCGGCACCTCGATGCCGAGGAAACGCGCGCAATTCAGCCCCAGCACCTTGGCGCGCGCGCCGTCGGACAACTGCCCCATCGTGCGTTCGATCGCCTCGGCCGAATGCGGCCAGGTCCCCTCGTGATGCGGGTAGTCGTTGGCCCACATGAAGTTGTCGGCGAGGCCGTGGCTCTCGGCGAGATCGAGGCCCGCCCGATCCTCCTGGAAGGAAGAGAAGCCGTGCGCGCGATAGTATTCGCTCGGCAGGTTCTTGAGCTTGGGCCGCACCCAGAAGTGATGCTTCTTGTAGGCCTCGTCCATCGCCTCGAGCAGCCAGGGCACCCAGCCGATACCGGCTTCGATCGTGGCGAAGCGCAGTGTCGGGAAGCGCTCCAGCACGCCCGAGGCGCAGAGATTGGCCACCGGCTCGATGGTCGGCGAGAGCGAATGCGAGACGTAGTTCACGACCGCTCCGCCGTTGCCGCGCGCCGCGCGGGGATCGCGGCCGGTCGACACGTGGAAAGTGATCGGCAGATTGGCATCGGTGATTGCCGCCCACAGGGGATCGAAGTGCGGCAGGTTGTAGTTCACATGGTTGCTGTCGTGCGCGCCCCAGATCGGCTTGCAGGGCAAGGTCAGGCACTTGAAGCCGAGCTTGGCGAGCCGCTGCACCTCGGCGATCGAGCCTTCGAGGTCTCCCGTCGCGAGAGATCCCGCCGGGATCATGCGGTCCTGATGCGCGCCGAACTGCTCCCACGCCCAGTCGTTCCAGACGCGGCACTGCGCCATGGCGAACTGCGGGTCGGGCGTCGCCCACATGGCGAGCCCCTTGTTGGGGAAGATCAGCTCGACATCGATGCCGTCGCGGTCGTGGTCGGCCAGCCGGCCCAGCGGATCGGCGCCGGCCTTGTTGCGCGCCATGTCCTCGCCTTCGAGGGTCGAGAGCCGCAGGCGGTCGGGCCGATAGCCCTCGCACACGCGCCACTGCACGCCGTCCTTGTCGGTCACCACGCGCGGCAGGCGCTCATGGTATTTCTTGTCCATGCGCTCGAACCAGAGATTGGCCGGTTCGTTGGCATGGCCGTCGGCCGATACCATGAAATATTTCCTGGCGGCATCCGGCCGCGCGCTGCGTGGCCAGTGGGAGGCGCCGGGCGTGTCGAGACGCCAAAGGTTCGGCGCATTGACCTCGATCTGGTTCATCGTTTCCTCCTCGCGACAGGTGATCTCGACGCTTTACTCGCCTCGCTTCAGGTCGGCCGGGGGAACGCTCTCCTGCCGTTCCTCCAGCTCGCGTTCTATGCTGCCCAACACGCGCTGGCAGACATCGAGGTCCGCCGGCGGGATCCTGGCGAGCAGCCGACTCTGGATTTCGGTGCCGACCTTCGCCACCCGCACCGCGAGATCGCGGCCGGCCGGGGTAAGGTGGATGCCGCGCGCACGGCGGTCGGTCTCGTCCTCGCGCCGCTCGATCAGGCCGCGGCGTTCGAGGCTGTCGAGCAGCCGCACGAGCGACGGCCCTTCGATCGAGAGCGCCGTCGCCAGCTCCTTCTGCCGCACGCCGCCGCCCAGCCGTCCGACATAGGCCAGCGGCCGCCATGTCGCTTCCGTCAGCCCATAGACCCGCAACTCGGCATCGACCGCCTGCCTGAGCCGTCGCGCGATGCGCGCCACGGTGAAGCCGAAGTCGATCTGCTTGGGTCGTGCCATGGGCAGAAAGATAGGATGCTAATCAATTAAAGCGCAAGGGTGCGTTCGTCGGAAAGGGCAACGCCAGCCGCCTGGCGAATGGCGCGCCAGACCCGCTCCGGCGTGGCCGGCATGTCGATATGGGTGACGCCGAGATCGGCCAGCGCATCGACGACCGCATTGATGATCGCGCCAAGGGCTGGCGTGATGCCGCCCTCGCCGCCGCCGCGAAAGCCCAGCGGATGATTGGTCGACGGGACCTCGCTCAAGGCGGTGGTGAAGAATGGAAAGTCGTCGGCACGCGGCATGGCGTAGTCCATGAAGGAGCCGGACAGCAGTTGCCCGCTGCCCGGTTCATAGACGCAACGCTCCATCAACGCCTGCCCTGCCCCCTGTGCGATGCCGCCATGGGTCTGGCCGTGCAGGATCAGCGGATTCACCGCGCGCCCGACGTCGTCGACCGCGGCGTAGCGATCGATGCGCACCACGCCCGTCTCGGGATCGACCTCCACTTCGCAGACGTGCCAGCCGTAGGGATAGGAACCGACGCGGCTGTCGACATTGGCGGCATCGGCGATCGGACCGTGCTTGGCCGCGAGCTCGAACAGGCCGATCGCGCGATCGGTGCCCTTCACGACAAAGCGCCCATCGACAAAGTCGATATCGGTCCCGTCGGCTTCGAGCTGCTGCGCGGCGAGCGCCCTGCCCCTGGCGACGATGCCGAGCGACGCCTGATGGATCGTCGTCGCCGCGTGTCGCAAGGAGCGGCCGGAATGCGAACCTCCGCCCACCGACACGCGATCGGTATCGTCGCTCACGAGGCGGACCTTGTCGGCGGGAATCCCCAGCCATTCGCTCGCGAGCTGGGCAAAGCTGGTGGCGTGCCCCTGTCCAGCCGACAGCGTGCCGATCACGATCTCGATGACGCCTTCCGGCAGCACAGTCACTTCGGCCCGCTCGTGCGGCGCACCGCTCTGCGACTCGACATAGCCGGCAAGGCCGATGCCACGGCGCACCCCGCGCGCCGCGCTCTGCGCACGGCGAAGGGCAAAGCCGTTCCAGTCGGCAAGCGCCAGGACCTTGTCCAACGCCTCGGCGTAGTTGCCGCTGTCGTAGGTGATACCGAACGCATTGGTGTGCGGCATCGATCGAACGAGATTGCGCCGCCTGAGCTCGACCCTGTCGAAGCCGAATTGGCGCGCGGCCATGTCGATCAGCCGCTCCATCACGAACATGACCTCGGGCCGGCCGGCGCTGCGATAGGGCGCAGTGCAGGCCGTGTTGGTGAGCACGCCGCGCGCCCGCGCCATCGCCGGCAGGCGATAGACGCTGGTCATGAGCTGCGTGCCCTTGGTCAGTGGCACGAAGGAGGCGGTATAGGCGCCGACGTTGCTGGTGCTGGTGGCACTAAGGCCGAGAAAGGTCCCATCCGACGCCAGCCCGAGTTCCGATTCGAAGCGGAAGTCGCGACCGGCATAGTCGCTGGCAAAGCATTCCTGGCGCTCGGCGGTCCATTTGATGGGCCGACCCGTCTTACACGCCGCCCAGCAGACCAGAGCGAATTCGGGATAGAGGAAGTTGCGCGTGCCGAAGTTCCCGCCCACGTCCTTGGCGATCACGCGAACCTTCTCGGGCTCGATACCGAGAATGATCGCGACCTCCTTCTTGGGCCGCACGATCGCACCGCCGCCCGCATACAAGGTGTAACGGCCACTCGCCGGATCGTAGTGGCCGAGCGCGGCGCGCGGCTCCATCGGCACGCCGGTGACGCGTTGCAGGTCGGTCTCGAGCCGCACCACATGCGTCGCCCGCGCAAAGCCTTCCTTCGTCCGCGCTGGATCGCCGACCAGCGCGTCGACGACGACATCGGAAAGAGGAGGAAGCGGCCGGTACTCGACGCGGACCGCCTCGGCGGCATCTTTGGCGAGGGCCAGCGTGTCGGCGACGACGAAGGCCACCGGCTCGCCCACGAACCGCACCGTCTCCACCGCGAGAATCGGCGGCCGTACCACCGTGTGCGGCGAGCCATCGATGTTCGGCAGCTTGATATCGGGCGGGCTCATCGCCTGCGGGATGTGCGGCATCGGCTGCAGTCCATCGGAGACGACATCCGCACCGGTGAGGATCGCCAGCACGCCGCGCATCGCGCGGGCCTGTCTCGCATCGATGGCGGCAATGCGCGCATGCGCCTGCGGGGACCGAAGAACGACACCGTATGCCTGGCCGTCGAGCCCGAAATCGTCACTGTAGCAGCCGCCGCCCGTCAGCAGCCGCGCATCTTCCAGTCTCGGCAGAGCATCGCCAATGCCACCCCTCACCTAACCTCTCCTCCTACTGGCACGGCAATCGCATATGACCTAATTCCGTCATCCCGAGCGGAGCGAAGCGAAGTCGAGGGACCTCTTTTGTCAACGCTTCGTCCCGCGGTGGCCGAGCAAAAAAGGTCCCTCGACTTCGTTCGCTTCGCTCACTCCGCTCGGGATGACGGAGATTTTCGCCCCGACTGGGGAAGAGGAAATTGAGGAGGATCCGCTGCGTATCACGCCGCCCGGCCGAGGTCCTCGCCGGCGAGGGCGCGCTCGATCAGGCGGACGACGTTGTCGCGGCCGTAGAGCTTGATGAAGGCGCCCATGCGCGGCCCCTGCTCGCTGCCCAGCAGCACCTCGTAGAGCGTCCTGAACCATTGGCGCAGCTCTTCCTTGGCGAAGTGGCGCTTGCCGACCTCGTACACCTCGTTCTGGATGAACTCTGCGCTCTCGCCCTCGGGGATCCGGCGCAGCGTGTCGGCGAGGTCGGCGAGCGCCACCCGCTCCTTCTCGGTCGGCAGCCGGAACTTCTTCGTGCTCTTCACGAAGTCCTGGTAGTAGGCGACCGCGCCCTGCAGCAGGCGGTCGAGATAGGGCGCGTTCTCGGGCGTCGCGCCAGGCACGTAGCGGCGCAGGTACTGCCACAGCACGTCCTTGTCGTCGGTGTGGGCGACGCTCGCCAAGTTGAGCAACATGGCAAAGCTGACGCCAGCCGCATGATGGTCGGCCGACTTGCCGTCATGGATATGCCAAGCCGGGTTCTCGACGGCCTTGGCTGGCTCCTCGTTCGGCATCTTTTCGACGAAGCCTAGATAGTCGTCGATCGCCCGCGGGATCACGTCGAAATAGAGCCGCTTGGCGCGGCGCGGCGCCTGGAACATATAGAGCGCCAGCGATTCGGGGGGCGCATAGCGCAGCCATTCCTCGACCGAGAGCCCGTTGCCCTTGGACTTGGAGATCTTCTTGCCCGCCTCGTCGAGGAAAAGCTCGAAGTTGAAGCCCTCGGGCGGCTGGCCGCCCAGCACGCGCACGATCCTGGCGCTGAGCTCGGCGGTCGGGATGAGATCCTTGCCGTACATCTCGTAGTCGACGTCGAGCGCGAACCAGCGGCCGGCCCAGTCGGCCTTCCACTGCAGCTTGACGTTGCCGCCGGTCACCGGGGTCTCGACGATCGTGCCGTCCTCGTCGCGATAGACGATGGTGCCGGCGTCGGGATCGGCCTTGATCAACGGCACCTGCAGCACACGCCCCGTCTTGGGCGAGATCGGCAGGAAGATCGAGTAGGTCGCGCGCCGCTCCTCGCCCAGCGTCGGCAGCATGATCGCCTGCAGCTCGGCATAATGGCGCAGCATCGCGAGCAGCATGTTGTCGAAGCGTCCGGATTTGTACCAGTCGGTCGCCGACTGGAACTCGTACTCGAAGCCGAAGGAATCGAGGAAGGCGCGCAGGCGTGCATTGTTGGCGGCGCCGAACGACGGATACTCGTTGCTGAACGGATCGGGCACCGAAGTAAGCGGCTTGCCGAGATGCTGGGCCAGCATCTCCTTGTTCGGCACGTTGTCCGGCACCTTGCGCAGGCCGTCCATGTCGTCGGAGAAGCAGAAGAGCCGCGTCGGCACGTCGCTCAGCCGCGTGAATGCCTGGCGCACCATGGTGGTGCGCACCACCTCGCCGAAGGTGCCGATATGGGGCAGGCCGGACGGGCCGTAGCCGCTCTCGAACAGCACATAGCCTTTCGCCGGCGCCTTGCCGCCGATGCGGGCGACGAGCTTGCGGGCTTCCTCAAACGGCCACGCGCGCGCGGCCTCGGCGATGATGCGTTCGGACTGTGACATGGAGCGGCGAAACTAGGTGCCGAGGCCATTTGCGTCAATGTGACGACAGCGCCAAAGTGCACGGCCTGCCATGACAAGAACACCCGTGAGTCTCGCGCTGGGCGGCTTTCTGGCCCTGGCGGCCGGGCTCGGTATCGGCCGCTTCGTCTATACGCCCATCCTGCCGCCCATGGTCGAGGCGCTGGGCCTCAGCAAGAGCCAGGCGGGCCTGATCGCGTCGGCGAATTTCGTCGGCTACCTCGCCGGCGCGCTGCTGGCGGCGCTGCACCTGCCGGGCTCGCGGCGCGGCTGGCTGCTCGGCGGTCTTGCCGTGAATGTCGTGTGCCTGGCGGCGATGGGGCTCACGAACTCCCTGACCCTCTTCCTGCTGCTGCGGCTGGTCGCCGGCATCGCCTCGGCCTTCATCCTGATCTTCGCCTCGGCGCTGGTGCTCGACCGGTTGGCCGTCGCCGGTCGCAGTTCGCTCTCGGCGGTGCATTTCGCCGGGGTCGGGGCGGGCATCGCCGCGTCCGCGGCGCTGGTCGCGACCCTGAGCGACTGGCGGATCATGTGGTTCGCGAGCGCGGCGATGGCGCTCGTTGCCAGTGTGGGCGTGTGGACGATGGTGCCGGCCGACCGTCCGGTGACGACGGCCGCGGCGGCGCCATCGCGCGGCAAGCCCAGCGCCCGCTTTGTCTCGCTGGCGGCCGCCTACGGCCTGTTCGGCTTCGGCTACATCATCACCGCGACCTTCATCGTCGCCATGGTGCGCGGCTCGCCGGAGATCGCTTCGCTCGAATCCTACATCTGGGTCATGTTCGGCCTCGCCGCAGTGCCGTCGGTGTCTCTGTGGACGTGGCTCGGCCAGCGCTTCGGCGTCCACGCCATGTTCGCGGCCGCCGCAATCGTGGAAGCGATCGGTGTCGCGGCCTCGGCGCTCTGGATCGGCGCGGCGACGGTGATCCTGTCGTCGATCCTGGTCGGCGGCACGTTCGTGGGTCTCACGGCGCTCGGCCTCGTCGCGGCGCGTGAAGGCGAAGGCGATCCGCGCGGCCGCATCGCCCTGATGACCGCCTCCTTCAGCGCCGGCCAGATCCTGGGCCCTGCTTTCGCCGGCTACGCCTACGACGCCACCGGCAGCTTCGCCGTTCCATCATGGTGCGCGGCCGCGGCCTTGCTGCTGGCGGCAGTGCTCTGCCGGCCATTCCAGCGCTAGGCGCGACCGAGCAGGGTCAGGGCTTCGGTCGCGGCACGCACGCCAGAGGAATGAGCGCCGGCGAGATCGCCACCGTCGGTCGCCTCGCCGGCGAAGAAGATGCGTCGATCGTGCGGCTGTGAAAGGACGATGCGATCGCGCTCGCCAGCCTGCCCCGGGCGTGCAACCGACCAGGCGCCGCGGGCGTAGACATCCTGCCCCCAACGCGTCGCGACAGCGCCGGCAAAGGCCGTCCGCAACGTCTTGCCGAAGATCTCCGCCAGCGCCGACAGCGCCCAGGCCTGTGCCGCGCTGGGTCCGTTCGCCTCGAGCTGGCGCGCCTCGTCGCATGGGGCCAGGACGACGGCGCCGTTGCGGCCGCCCGGCTGCACCACGACCCGCAGCACCTGGCCGTGCGCCGTGAGCGCCGTCACACGGGCGTCGGCAGGCGCCTCGATCGCGTGACGCGACAAGCCGACCGCGACCTTGTCGTAGAGCGCCATCGGCAAGGCCGCGATCGCTGCACGCTTGTCCGCCTTCAGGGGCGGCGCGAAGCCGATAGCATTCGCGGCCAGCACACTGACCGGCACGGCGACGATCGCCGCCCGCGCCCTGATCTCGCCGGCGGGCGTCACGATCCGCACCAACGGTCCGGTCGAATCGAGTCGCACCACCCGCGTACTGGTCTTCACCGGCACGTGCGCCGCCCAACGGGCGACCAGGAGGCCGACGCCTTCGGGCACGTCCTGCTCGCCCTGGAACGGAGGTCGCTGCAGGAGCTCGGCGAGCGCCACCTGTTCCAGCGCCTCCTTCGGGACCAAGACCTGTCGCGGATCGACGCCCGGCAGCAGC
>DATEID010000228.1:0-5378 GCA_035279245.1 Reyranella sp. | reverse complement strand
TTTCGATCTCAAGACGACGGTCTTCCCGGTCGACCTGCCCGGCCTCGACAAGACCGTGCGGGCGGAGATGGCGCGCGTGCTGGCGCCGCTTGCCGAGATCGTGCACGCCTACGATTGCGATATCCTGCTGCTGTCGGGCCGTCCCTCTCGCCTGCCCGGCATCCGTGCGCTCCTGATGGAGCTCCTGCCGCTTCCGCCCGAACGCGTGATCGCGCTGCACGAGTATCGCGTCGGCGCCTGGTATCCGTTCCGCGACGCACGGCTCAGGGTCGAGGATCCCAAGACGACGGTGGCGGTGGGCGCCATGATCGCCGCCCTCGCCCAGTCGCAGCTTCCCGACTTTTCCTTCCGCTCGGACCTGCTGCGCTCCAGGAGCATCGCCCGCTTCATCGGCAAGCTCGACGGCGGTGGTCGGCTGCAGAAGGAGGATCTCGTCTATCGCGACGTCGATCTCGACAATCGCGAATACGAGCTGCCGGAAGTCACCTTCGAGTTCCGCGGGCCCATGTGGCTCGGCGCCCGCCAGCTCGATCTCGTTCGCTGGCCGGCCGCGCGTCTCTATGCGCTGGAGTTCGCCCGACCCGAATATGCCGAGCGCCACGCGCGAGAGACGCCGTTCAAGATCGCACTGGCCCGCGTGAAGCCCAAGGACAAGGACTCGACCGACGTCGAACGCTTCCGCCTGCGCCAGGTCGTGAATCGCGATGGCAGGGCCGTCGCACTCGACCGCCTGACGCTTCGACTGCAGACGCTGCCACGCCGTGAGGGCTACTGGCTCGACACGGGCATGCTCAAGACCGGGTAAGGGTATGGATACTGTCGATCTCAAGCTGGCCCAGGACTGCGAAGCACTGGCCGTTGCCGCCAGCGAGGGCGTGACCTGGCTGAAGGGCGCCGCCGGTCAGTCGCCGACCGTCGCCCAGCAGGCGCCGTCGCTGATCAGCGAACTGCAGAAGGTTCGCAACCAGAGCCGCAAGCTCGCACGCGCCGCACGCCGGCGCATGTGCGTCGGCGTGTTCGGCCCGAGCCAGGCCGGCAAGTCCTATCTCGTGTCGATCCTCGCCAGTCGCGATGGCCATCCCCTGCAGGCGCGCTTCGCCGACCGGACCTACGACTTCCTGCGCGAGATCAACCCGCCGGGCAATCGCGAGTCGACGGGCCTCGTCACGCGCTTCGGCCTGGGGCTTAGCGACGTCGCGCCCGATTTCCCCGTGCGGGTGCGGCTGCTGACGCAGACCGACATCGTCAAGATCCTGGGCAACTCCTTCCTGCTCGACTTCGATCATCAGAAGGCGGCTTTCGAGCGGCCGGACGGTGGGGCGATCCGCAAGCGGCTCGCCGAATTGCGCACCAAGGTGATGCCGACGCCGCCGGGCGACCTGGACGCCGACGATGTCCTCGACCTGATCGAATACTTCGACACGTTCTTTGCCGGCGTCACGTCGGAGCTGCGCACCGACTACTGGCGCGAGGCGATCGATCTCGCACCGCGCCTCTCCGGACGTGACCGCGCCAAGCTCTGGTCGGTGCTGTGGTACGATTTCCAGCCCTTCACCGAACTCTACCTCACCCTCTACGAGGGACTGGAGAAACTCGCCTTCGCGCCGGAAGCGCTGCTCGGCATGGACGCACTGATCCCGCGCGAGAAGAGCATCATCGACGTCCTGACCCTCGACCGCCTCGGCGCCGATGCCGGCGACACGCTGCTGGTGCGGCCCAAGCAGGCCGACCGCGCGGTCTCGGAGGACGCGCGCCTGCCGCGCTCCCTGGTCTGCGCCCTGACGGCCGAGCTCAATGTCGCGATCAACGAGAAGCCGTGGGACTTCTTCGACCACACCGATCTGCTCGATTTCCCGGGCGCCCGCTCGCGCCTGAAGCTCGCCAACCTGCAGGACGTCGCCAAGGCCAAGGGCGTGGCCGAAGGTGCCAACCCGCTGCGCGAGCTCCTGCTGCGCGGCAAGGTCGCCTATCTCTTCCAGCGCTATTCGGCCGAGCGCGAGTTATCGGCCATGCTGCTCTGCATCCCGGACGGCAACCAGGAAGTCCGCGACCTTTCCGACATGATGACGGCGTGGATCGACCAGACAATCGGCGCCACACCGGCCGAACGCGCCAAGCAGAAGAATGCGCTGTTCCTGGTGCTGACCAAGATGGACCGCGAGTTCGAGCAGAAGGCTGGCGAGACCGAGGAGTCGCGCCGGCTGCGCTGGAGCGCGCGCCTCAACAATTCGTTGGTCAACAATTTCCGCGGCGAGTGGCCCACCAACTGGAACGGACGGCCGTTCGACCATACCTTCTGGCTGCGCAATCCGACGGTGATCGACGAGCGGCTGATGGACTATCGCGATGGGCGCGAGGTTGGCGTCGCCGACGCCTTCGCCCAGCGCGCCATCGAGCTGCGCCGCCACTTCGTCGAGAACTTCGACGTGCAGCGCCATTTCACGCATCCCGCGCAGGCCTGGGACGAGGCTTTCAAGCCAAACGACGGCGGCGTCTCCTACCTCGTGAAGAACCTGATCCCGGTGTGCGATCCCGCGATCAAGCGCTCGCAGGTGCGCGGCCAGCTCGAGGTGCAGGTGCGCCGGCTGGTCGATCGACTCGCCGGCTTCCACAGCGCCTCGGACGGCGATGCGCGCGCAAAGAAGCGCGAGCTGGTCCACACGGTGCTGCGCGGCCTGGCAAGCTGCATCCAGCAGCAGCTTTTCGGCGAGCTGATCGCCGCCTTGCAGGTGGCCGACAACGCCTTGCGCGACATCTACTTCCGTATCTCGACCGCGCAGTCGACCGAGCAGCCGGAAGGCCGCAACGGCCGGGCGGCCGGACAGGTGACGCAATCGACCGGAGCCACGGTCGATCTCGGCGCGATCTTCGCCGACGTGTTCGGCGAGGAGGAAGGCCGCGCCGCCCCTCCGGCCGGGGTGCTGGAGGACCGCGCCGAGCGCTTCGCGCACGAAGCCGCCGAATACTGGCTCGAGAACATGCGGCGCATCGGCGCCGACGACAAGGTGCTGTCGCATTTCGGAGTCGACCGCCAGCACCTCGGGTGGCTGATCGACGAGCTCGTGGTCGGTGCGCATCGCCTCAAGCTCATCGACCAGCTCTCGCTCGATGTGCGGGCGCTCGAGAATGCCGCCAATGCGAAGTGGGAGGATATCGCCGAGCGTCAGGTGCGCACGGCGGCGTCAGCCTTGAACGGCTATGTGAGCGCACTGGGCTTCGATCGCCTGCCGATCGAGCAACGCCCCGGCCTGCCGCCGGGCTCGCCGACCCGCCGCGTTTTCCAGAGCCCGCCGCCGCCGGTCGACGGGCCTGTCCTGAGCGAGGACCCGGCGGCGATCTATGCCGACTACTGCAAGGACTGGATGCGCGCCTTCCTTCAGCTCGCGATGGACAATGTGGGCTACGAGGGCGGCCGCGAGATCACGGCCGAGCAGAACGAGCGGCTGGGCGCGATCCTGCGCGCCGTGCCGGCGTAAAGGCGCCGCATGCCAATCCGCGCCTCCGTTCTGCCGCAGCCCGCACCCGGGCACGCCATCCTGCGCGTCGGCGATCTCGACGCCCCGCCCGAAGGGTTGACGCTTTCGATCCAGCGCCAGCAAGGACCGGAGTCGCATCTCGGCGAGGACGGCTGGCGCCGTACCGAAGCCTGGCTGCGTCCGGACCAGGTGGTGCGCATCAAGGGCCTGCTGGAATTCCATCTCGGTCCAGCGATCTGCGACCGGCTGGCCGGCATCGCCACGATCCGCTTGCGCATCAGGGAGCCCGACATCGGGGTGGTGGCGACGACCGTGGTCGCGTGGCCCGCCATGCTGACCTCCGGCGCCGTCGACCCGACCAGCAAGGTACCCGCCGAAGAGTCGCCGTTCCGCTTCCGCCGGCCGCCGCCCACGGTGCAGCCGCCGCCGGCACCCGCCTTCGAGCCCGAGCCCGACGAGCCGCCGCGACCCATTCCGGAGCTTCGGGCAGCCCGCGAGCCGATGCCGCAGGCCGCGCGGCCAGGCCTGGTGAGCTGGTTGCTGACCGCCCTCGCCCTGATCGTCGTCGCCGGCGGCGGGTACTACGTCTACGCCACCTATTTCCAGAAGAATGGACCGCAGTTGGCAGAAACTGCGCCGCCCACGAACAACTCGCCGAAGCCGGTCTCGACGACGGCGCCAGTCGCGACGCCGACCAAGTCCGTGCGCGATACGGTCGCCGAGTATCTCGCGACCAGACCCTCCTCCGAGGCGATGCTGGCGAAGGGCCAGGAATATGCCGCCGCCGGCAACTTCGCCGGTGCCTTTCTGGTCTGGCGCGAGGCCGCCGCCTCGGGCAATCCGCAGGCGGAAGTCGAGATCGCGAATTTTTTCGACCCGCTGGCGCCGACCCCCAAGACCGGCTTCACGCCGGACGGCGCCCGCGCCGCCGAGTGGTACGAGCGCGCAGCTCTTGCCGGCAATGCCGAGGCGCAGCGCCGGCTCGGCCTCCTCTACGCCATGGGCGCGGCCGGCGTCCCGGCCGATCCGGCCAAGGCGAAGAGCTGGCTGCAGCAGGCCGCCCAGCAGAACGACATCGAGGCCAAGAAGGCGCTCGAACAACTTTCGAAGAAGTAGCGTGAAGGCTGAAGCTCGGTGTCATCCCGAGCGCAAGCGAGGGATTTTGATCGGCGTCGCGAAAGATCCCTCGCTTACGCTCGGGATGACAGGAATCATGTCTTATGGCCGGGTGCGGCCTCTGGCGCCGACGTGCCGTTGGGCGTCGTCTTGCCCAGCGGATCCTTGATCGTGCAGACATCGGCCTTCAACCGTTCCTTCAGGACGGCAATCTGCTCCTCGATCTGCTTGTTGGCCGCCTTCTGCTTGTCGATCTGGTCCTGCAGCGCCTTGACCTCCTTCTGATCCGGTCCCGGCGGTGCGGGCGGAGGCGGCGGCGCCGGCAATTGGACGGCGACGTTCACGATCGGCCGATAGAAGAGATACCAGCCGAGCGCCAGGCCGGCCGCGACCAGGAGCGCGCCGCCCACCAGCCCGCCCAGGATCAGCGGCCAGCGCGGGCGGGACGGTTCAGCCGGATGGGCAGGCGGCGGGGTGTCGGCCATCGCTCAATTGCGCTCCTATTTCCGCCGCAGTCAACCCGGCCGGCACGGCGGAATTTGGGCGGAGCCAGGCCTCGATCGGGGCCGGCAATGAGCAAATCTCCTGCAAGCGGGCTTGGCCCGGCGGAGCACCCTATATAAGTGTATCTGCACACGCGGAAGAGATTCCAGGAGCGCTCCATGACAGCCTGCATCGTCGGTTGGTCCCACGGCAAGTTCGGCAAGCTCGATGGCGAGACGAGCGAATCGCTGGTCGTGAAGGCGGCGACCGAGGCGATAGCCCATGCCGGCATCGCGCCCAAGG
>DATEID010000227.1:0-8801 GCA_035279245.1 Reyranella sp. | reverse complement strand
CCGTTTCGCCGTCCTTCGCCATGCACCGACCGAATGGAACGAGTCCCGGCGCCTACAGGGCATGACCGATATCTGGCTCAGCGCCGAGGGCGAGGCGCTGGCGCGACGTTGGCGCCTGCCGGCGCCGGCCTGCGATTGGCGGCGGGTTTGCAGTCCGCTCGTGCGCGCGCGCCGCACCGCCGAGCTGCTGCATCCGCCAGTGCCAGCGACCGTCGAGCCACGGCTGCGCGAAATGAGCTTCGGCGTCTGGGAAGGGCGGACCATCGCCGAGCTGCGCACCACGATGGGCGCCTCGTTCCTCGAGGCCGAAGGCCGAGGGCTCGACTTCCAGCCCCCCGGCGGAGAATCGCCGCGCGCCACCATGTCCCGTCTTTCGGAGTGGGCCTCGGAGATCGCAACTGCCGGCCAGCCCGTCGTCGCGATCTCGCACAAGGCGGCGATTCGCGCGCTTCTCGCACTGGCGACAGGATGGGACATGACCGGCCGCCAACCGGTGAAGCTCGATTGGCAGAGACTCCATTACTTTGTCGCCGAGCCCAATGGCGCCGTGGTCGTCGACAAGCTCAACGTGTCGATGGAACGGGCATGACCCCGCGCATCCTCTTCTACGTCCAGCACCTTCTGGGCATCGGTCATCTGCGCCGCGCCGCCATCCTTGCGCGGGCGCTCGCCGATGGCGGTTTCGACGTGCTGATGGTGTCGGGTGGCGCTCCGCTTGCGCTGGAGCTGGGTCGCGCCCGCTTCCACCAACTGCCGCCCGTCCGAGCGCGCGACGAGACCCTGCGCGCACTGGCCAGGCTCGACGGCGTTCCGATCGACGATGCTTTTCGCGCCAACCGCGCGCGCGAACTGGTATCGCTTTTGCAGGCCGAAGCTCCGTCGATCGTGATCACCGAGCAGTTTCCGTTTGGCCGCACGCAATTGCGCTTCGAGTTGCTGCCCCTCATCGAGGCGGCGCAGGCGCAGCGGCCGCGGCCGCTGATCGTCTCGTCGGTGCGCGACGTGGTGCGCCGCTCGGTTTCGCCGCAACGGGTCTCGGAGACGTTGGAAATCCTTGCCGCCTTCGACCTGGTGCTGATCCATGCCGATCCGCGGATCGCCGACTTCGCCGCAAGCTTCGCAGGCTGGGACCGCATTGCCCCGCGCGCCGTCTACACCGGCTACGTCGCGCCACCGAACGAGAGCGCGCATGCGAGCGAAGCCGGGAAGGACGAGGTCGTCGTGTCGGTCGGCGGCGGCGCGGTCGGCGCGCCGCTCCTCGAGGCGGCGCTCGCCGCGCGCCAGGGAAGTGCCCTCGCTGGACGTCGTTGGCGCCTGCTGGTCGGGAGCAACCTGTCGGCTGTCGAGCGGGCCAATCTCAAGCCGCAGGACGGTATTGTCATCGAGCCGGCGCGGACCGATTTTCCGGTGCTGCTGTCCAACGCCACCCTGTCGATCTCGCAGGCAGGCTACAACACCGTTGTCGACATCCTGCGCTTCGCCGACCGAGCGCTGCTCGTGCCCTTCTCGACGGCGCGCGAGACCGAGCAATCCGACCGTGCGCGCTTGCTCGCCGCGCGCGGTCTCGCCACGGTCGTGCCCGCGGAGACGCTGTCGGCCGAAAGCCTTGCCGTCGCCATCGAGCAGGCCCTGGCCGGCCCTTCGTTGCGCAGCTTCCCGCGCTATGACGTCGGCGGCGCCGAGGCCACGGTCGAACTGCTGCGGGCGAGAGTGGCATGACGGGTTGGCAGGCCTTGGACGGGGAGATCGCGCGCTGGCGCGACGCCGGGCGCACGGCTGAGCTGTGGTGGCGCGATGACGATGCCGCTGACGTGACGGTCGGGCTCGACCGCCTGCTCGACCTGCATCGCGCGACCGGCACGCCGTTGGCGCTCGCCGTGGTCCCAGCCGACGCCACAACCATGTTGGCGGCCCGGCTGGCCGACGAGCCGGGGGTCGATCTGCTTCAGCACGGCTATGCCCATACCAACCATGCACCGGCCGCCGACAAGAAGTGCGAGCTCGGGCCGCACCGTCCGGCCATGCTGGTCCTGGGCGAGCTCGCGACCGGATGGCTCGCCCTCGAACGGCTGTTCGGCGACCGGCCGCTGCCGGTTCTGGTGCCGCCTTGGAATCGCATCGCGCCGGCGCTCGTGTCGGCCTTGCCCGAGATCGGCTTCAAGGGCCTATCGACCTTCGGCCACCGCTCGAGAGCCGTGCCGGTGAGCGGCCTCAAGCAGGTGAACGCGCATCTCGACCTCGTCGATTGGAAGGGAAGCCGTGGCTTCGTCGGTGGTGAGACGGCGCTCGCCATGCTCACGGCGGCCTTGCGCCATGCGCGCTGCTCGTCGAATGAACCCATTGGCGTGCTCAGTCATCATCTTGTGATGGACGAGGCTGCGTGGGATTTCCTAAGGTCGTTGCTGGAAAGAGCGAGAACGATGTCGGGCGTCGAGGTGCGCGCCGCCAGTCGTATTTTCGCGTCACGGGAGGCGCGGCCTTGAGTTCTGCCGTTTTGCGCTATCCGCGCCAGACGCTCTGGGCCGACTATATCCGCGCCGTTGCAGGAGCCTTGCTGTGCGGACTCCCCCTGCTGCTGCTTCAGGTCAACCGCTGGGTCGGGCTCCTGCTGGGAGCGGCTTGCGTGCTGTTCCTGCTCTTTTTTGTCAGGACTGCCCTCCGTCAGATGACCCGGTACATTCTCGGCCCCGACACCTTCGCCGCCGATGGTCCCGCCGGCGGTCTGGTCGAATGGGAGCGGCTGGATCGGATGGCGTTGTCGTATTACTCCACCAAGCGCGACCGGTCGGGCGGATGGATGCAGCTCGCGCTGCGGTCGGCGGGTGCCCGTTCTGTCAAGGTCGATTCGTCGCTCGACGGCTTTTACGATATCGTCGAACGGGCTGCGAAGGCGGCGGAAGTGCGCAATCTCGAGCTAAGCGTTGCCACGCGCGTCAACCTGCGGTCGATGGGCATCACCGTGGCAGGTCAGGAAGAGGCAGAATGAAGGATCTGCTGCGGGTCGAGAACTTGACGGTCGAGTTCGGCGTTCACGAAGGCATCCTGCGCGCAGTCGACAACGTCTCCTTCGCCATTCCGCCCGGCGGCGCCGTGGCCCTGGTGGGCGAGTCGGGGTCCGGCAAATCGGTCTGCAGCCAGGCGATCATGGGTCTCCTGCCGCGCGCCGCCTCCATCCCGTCCGGCTCCATCTTCTTCAAGGACCCGCGCGACGATGCGCCTGTCGTCGACATCGCCAGGCTTTCGCCGTCCGGCCCGGAGATGCGGACAATCCGCGGTGGCGAGATCTCGATCATCTTCCAGGAACCCATGACCTCGCTGTCGGCTCTCCACACCGTGGGCGACCAGATCGGCGAGGCCGTCGAGCTGCATGGCGCGCACGTAGGGCGCGGCGGCGCGCGCAGCCGGATCAGCCGCGCCGAGATCGACGACATCACGATCTCGATGCTGCGCATGGTCGGCTTCCCCGATCCCAAGCGTGCGCTCAGGACCTATCCCTTCGAACTGTCCGGCGGGCTGCGGCAGCGGGCAATGATCGCCATGGCCCTCGTCTGTCGACCGGCCCTGTTGATCGCCGACGAGCCGACGACCGCGCTCGACGTAACCATCCAGGCGCAGATCCTGCGGCTGATCAAGGACCTGCAGGCCGAGCTCGGCATGGCCCTCCTGATGATCACCCACGACCTCGGGGTGGTCGCCAACGTCGCCGACGATGTCGTCGTCATGTATCGCGGCAAGGTGGTCGAGGCGGGCGATCTGCACGACATCTTCCGCGACCCGCAGCATCCCTACCTCAAGGCCCTGCTGAACGCCGTGCCGCGCTTCGACATGAAGCCCGGCGAGCGGCTCCAGCCGATTCGCGAGATCAAGGCGGCGACCGGGCATCTGCTGCAGCAGAAGCCCGAGGTCCAGCCGACGCCGACCTTCAATGCCGAGGCGCCGGTGCTGAAGGTCCGCCACCTCTCCAAGACATTCACGATCCGCAAAGCCGATACGCTGCTCGAACAGCTCATGGGCGGCGGAACGACCCGCGTCGTGCACGCCGTGAACGACGTGAGCTTCGACGTCGAGCGCGGCGAATGCCTGGGGCTCGTGGGTGAATCGGGCTGCGGCAAGACCACGCTCAGCAAGATGCTGATGCGCGGCATCTCCATCGACCGCAACGACAAAACGAGCCGCATCGTGTTCGACGACTGGGGCCGCAAGACCGACGTGCTGACGCTGGAAGGCCAGGCGCTCGACCGCTTCCGCACCAAGCTGCAGTTCATCTTCCAGGACCCGTTCGGCTCGCTCAATCCGCGCATGACGGTCTACGACATCCTGGTCGAGCCATTGATCATCCATAAGGTCGGCGACGAGGCCTATCGCCGCGAAATGGTGGGCGAGCTGATGGAGCTGGTAGGCCTCGACCGGCGCCAGCTCAGCCGCTACCCGCATTCCTTCTCGGGCGGCCAGCGCCAGCGCATCGGCATCGCGCGGGCATTGGCGCTGCGGCCCGACATGGTGATCTGTGACGAGCCAGTATCGGCCCTCGACGTATCGATCCAGGCGCAGATCCTCAATCTCCTGAAGGACCTGCAAAGGAAGCTCGGCCTCACCTATCTCTTCATCAGCCACAATCTTGCGGTGGTCGACTACATCGCCGACCGCGTCGCCGTGATGTGCGCCGGCCGTCTGGTCGAGCTGGCGCCTGCCGGCGTGCTGTTCCGCAATCCACTCCACCCCTACACCCGCGCCTTGGTTTCGGCGGTGCCGTTCCCCGACCCCGATCAGCGGCTCGACCTGGAGGCCCTGATGGAGGGAAAGGCGTCCGATCCGAAGGCATGGCCTGCGCCGTTCACCGACACGGGTGCACAGACGCTCCAATGGACCGAGGTCGAGCCGGGCCACCATGTGCGCATGGTGCGCGGGGACGCCTGATTATGCTTCACTACGTCGCCCGGCGCCTGCTGCTGATGATCCCGACCCTCTTCGTCATCAGTCTGCTGGTCTACATGATCATCAACATGCCCCCCGGCGACTGCGTGACGGCGCAGATCGACGAATTGCTGGCGCGTGGCGATGCCAACGCGCTCGCGCGCGCCGACGAATTGCGCGCGCTTTACGGCCTCGATCATTCGGTGTGGTACCGCTACTTCCACTGGCTGGGCGGCATCTTCCGCTGGGACTTCGGCCTCTCGTGCCAGGACACGGTTCCGGTAAAGGACCTGATGGGCGAGCGACTGGTCCTCACCATCATCATGGAAAGCTGCACCATCGTCTTCATCTGGACGGTGTCGTTCGTCATCGGAGTCTACGCCGCGACCCACCAGTACAAGCTGGGTGACTATGCCGCATCCTTCGTCGGCTTTCTGGGTTTGGCCATTCCCAACTTCCTGCTGGCGCTCGTGCTGCTCTATGTCGGCAAGGTCTATTTCGGCGTGTCGATCGGCGGGTTGATGGATCCCGAATTCATCGAGCAGCCGCTGTCCTGGGCCAAGGTCGGCTCGGTCGCTCAACACCTCGTCATCCCGACCATCGTCATCGGCACCGCCGGCACCGCCGGCATGATCCGGCGCCTGCGCGCCAACCTGCTCGACGAACTGCAGAAGCAGTATGTCGTCACCGGCCGCGCCAAGGGCCTCGCGCCCCTCAAGCTCCTGGTCAAGTATCCGCTGCGCCATGCCATCAATCCGTTCGTCTCCGATATTGGCCATCTCCTGCCAGAAGTTGTCTCGGGATCGGTGATCGTTTCGGTGGTCCTGTCGTTGCCGACCATGGGCCCGATGCTGCTCACCGCGCTCAAGACGCAGGACGTGAACCTCGCGGCGACCTTCCTGCTGTTCGTGGCGGTGCTGACGGTGATCGGCATGTTGATCTCCGATCTCCTGCTGGCCGCGCTCGATCCGCGTATCCGCTTCGGCGCGGCGGGCGAGAAGTGAGGGAACGATGAGTAACGCCGTTCCCCCGCCGTCTCGTGAGAGGGCGCCCCGGCGCACGCCGCACTTCGTGAGCCGCGAGCCGTGGGATCCGTACGCCGCCGACAAGCTGGGCGCCGACCAGGAAAAATACTACATGGCCGGCCAATGGAAGCTGATGTGGTGGCGCTTTCGGCGCCATCGACCGGCCGTGGTGTCGGCTCTCTTCCTGGCGCTGATGTATTTCTCGATCCTGATCTGCGAATGGATCGCGCCCTACGACCTTCATACTCGCCATACGCGCTACATCTTCGCTCCACCGCAGGGCGTCCATCTGTTCCACGACGGCAGGTTGATCGGTCCTTTCGTCTATGGCTTCTCCGTGCACCGCGACATGGACACGCTGCAGCGGGTGTACAAACCCGAGCACGACGAGCCGCAAAAGCTGCGCTTCTTCTGCCGCGGCGAGCCCTACAAGTTCTGGGGCTTGGTGGAGGGCTCTTTCCACTTCGTCTGCCCGCCCAAGGACGGCACGTTCTTCCTGTTCGGAACCGATCGGCTGGGCCGCGACATGCTGAGCCGCATCGTCTACGCCGCGCGCATCTCCCTTACGATCGGCATCATCGGCATCGTGCTTTCGTTCGCGCTGGCGCTGATCCTGGGCGGACTGGCGGGCTACTATGGGGGCTGGGTCGATCTCGTCGTCCAGCGCATCACGGAGATCCTCAAAAGCTTTCCGCACTTGCCGCTGTGGCTGGCGCTGTCGGCGGCACTGCCCGTCACGTGGTCGCCGTTGCTGGTCTATTTCGGAATCACGTTGATCCTGGCGCTGCTCGACTGGCCGAGCCTCGGGCGCGCCGTCCGCTCCAAGCTCCTGGCCTTGCGCGAGGAGGATTATGCGGTTGCCGCGCAGATGATGGGGGCCAAGCCCGCCCGCATCATCGGCCGCCATCTGCTGCCCGGCTTCATGAGCCATCTGATCGCCTCGGCAACGCTTTCCATACCGAGCATGATCCTGGCCGAGACGGCGCTGAGCTTCCTGGGCTTGGGCCTCAGGCCGCCCATCACCTCCTGGGGCGTGCTGCTCAACGAGGCGACCGACATCAATGTCGTCGCCGTGAACTGGTGGCTGATGCTGCCGGTCGTGCCGGTGATTCTGGTCATCCTGGCCTACCAGTTCATGGGCGACGGCATGCGCGATGCGGCGGATCCTTACGCGTAGGACATGGCTTTCTGGCCAAGCCGTTGTAAATCCGGCCGAATCAGAGAAAGTCCACAAACATTCAGTGTGATTAAAAAATCACACTTCCGCCCTATTTGGGTCTAGCGACGGCCACCCCGGCTTTCCATGTTCGGGCTGTATCTCCCCCGAACGTGGTCCCCCCAAAGCCACGTTCAGCCTCTTCGGAGGCGTTCGGCCGTCCTGTCATTCTCCCCCGACAGGACGGCCTTTTTCTTTTCGGCCGGCGTTGCCGCCTGCATGCTACGAGGGCGGCGCATGACCGCTACCGTTCTCGAAGTCTCGGACCTTGCCTGTCGTCGCGGCGGGCGACGGGTATTCGAGGGCCTTTCCTTTGCCGTCGCGAAGGGCGAGCTACTGGCGCTGACCGGGCGCAACGGCAGCGGCAAGACAACACTCCTGCGGGCACTCGCGCTAATGGTGCCGGTGCGAGCGGGGGCCATTCTCTGGCAGGGCACAGATGTTCGCACAGACCGGGAAGACTGGCGCGGCATGCTCGCTTGGTTGGGCCATCAGGACGGGCTGAAGGGCGACCTGACATCGGCCGAGAACATTACGTTCGCCGAACGGCTGCGCGGCAGATCTGCCGAGCCCGGCCGCATCGAGCGGGCCCTTGCGGCATTCGACCTCATTCGCCTTGCCGACCGCGCGGTCCGCACATTGTCGGCCGGCCAGCGCCGCCGTGTCGCACTGGCGCGGGTCGTCGCCTCGCAGGCATCGGTCTGGCTGCTCGACGAGCCGCTGAACGCGCTCGATGCGCCCGCGCAGGAAGCCCTGCATGAGGTGCTTTCCAGCCACTTGGCCTCGGGCGGTATCGCCATCGCTGCCACTCATGCGCCGCTCCAAGCCGCGCGTACCCTGGAGCTCGCGGCCTGATGGGCGTCATGGCGCTTTTTCTGCGCGATCTGCGGCTTGTGTGGCGGCGGCCGGGCGATGTCGCGGTCGTGCTGGCCTTTTTCGTGGTGGCGACGGTGCTGTTCCCGCTCGGCATCGGCCCGGAATCCAATCTGCTGGCGCGCATTGCGGCCGGCGTGCTGTGGGCAGCGGCGCTCTTCGCCTCCATGCTCTCGCTCGATCGTCTGTTCGCCGCCGACTACGAGGACGGCGCGCTCGACCTCCTGCTCCTGGCGCCATGGCCGCTCGAGCTGCTGGCGCTCGCCAAATGCGCCGCCCATTGGGCCGTGACGGGCCTGCCGCTGGCGCTGCTGGCGCCGTTGATCGGCGTCGCTTTCGGCCTCGACGATGCGACCCTGGGCGTGCTGGCGCTGACATTGCTGGTCGGCACGCCGGCACTGTCGCTAATCGGCGGGCTGGCGGCGGCGCTCACTCTGGGGGCGCGACGCAGTGGCGCGCTGCTGGCGCTGCTGGCGCTGCCGCTCTGCGTGCCCACCTTGATCTTCGGCGCCTCGGCCATCGAGGCGACCGCGACCGGAGAGAGCTTCGTGGTGCATCTGGCGATTCTGGGGGCGTTGGCGCTGGTCTCGCTGGCGACGCTTCCGTGGGCGATCGCCGCGGCCTTGCGCCAAGCCGGCGAGTGAGGCGATAGAAGGTGACGACCACCATGGCTGCCCTCCATTTCCTCGCCAACCCTGCGCGTTTCCGTCGCTTCAGCCAGCGCGTGCTGCCGGCGCTCTGGATCGTGACGGCGTTCGCGCTGGCGATCGGCC
>DATEID010000226.1:0-5293 GCA_035279245.1 Reyranella sp. | reverse complement strand
ACCGTGTCGCCGCCGAAGCTGAGGTCGATGGCGCTGACGCCGAGCGCCGCCAGCGCCTTGATGTCGCCGGCGATGGCCGCCGCCGAGCCCGAGAAAAGCCGCCGCTCGCCATCGCCCGCCTTGTCCGGCAACGCCATGCCGTAGCGCGGAAAGCGGAAGGCGAGGCCGACCGATCGGGGATCGCGGCCTGCGTCGGAAGCGAGCTTGCGCAGTTTCTCCACGCTGGCCTGGAAGCGTGCCAGGCTGTCGAGCGGGAACGCGGGATTGCTGCCGATCGGATACCAGGCATCGCCCAGTCGCGCGGTGCGGCGCAGCGCCGGCCCCGACTCGCCGCCCACCCAGATCGGGATGCCGGCTTTCTGCGCCGGTTTGGGCGCGAAGGTGATCTTGTCGAAGCGCACGAACTCACCCGAGAACTTGGGATTGTCCTTGGTCCACAGCTCGCGGAAGGCCGCCACGTATTCGTCGGTCACCTTGCCGCGCCGGTCGAAGTCGGGCGCGTCGATCGCCTCGAATTCCTCGCGCATCCAGCCCGCGCCGATGCCGAGCGTCACGCGCCCGCCGGACAGCACGTCGATCGTGGCGAGCTGCTTGGCAGCCAGCACGGCCGGCCTGTGCGGCACTACCATGACGGATGTCACGAGTCTCAGCCTGGAGGTGCGGGCGGCCACGAAGGCGAGCTCGATCAACTGTTCGTTGCGCTCGCCGTTGCCGGCGGTGCTGAATTCGCCGGTCTCGCTGTAGGGATAGCGCGCCGCGATGTCGGTCGGGATGACGACATGGTCGCTGAAGGTGGCGTAGTGATAGCCGATCTCCTCGGCGCCTGTGGCGAGCCGGGTGAGATTGTCGGCGCTTGCGAGCGGGCCGGCGGTGGGCGCGCTGAAACCGATCTGCATCGTCTTCTCCTCAAGCCAGTGTGGTGCGGATCTCGAGGCCGCGTTTCAGGGTGAGCGTCACCGGCGTGCGTTCGGCGATCTCGGCCATACGCTTCTTCTGCTGCTCGTCGACCTTGCCCTCGATCCGCAGGCGGCGATCGATCCGCTCCTTGTCGCCGTCGCGCACGAAGTGGACGTCGGCATGGACGGCCTCGACCGGCCAATCCTTGCGTTCGGCATACATGCGAAGGGTGATCGCCGTGCAGGCGGCCAGAGCGGAGACCAGGAGGTCATAGGGGCCAGGACCCGAATCCTTGCCGCCCAGTCCCGGTCCTTCGTCGGCCCTCAGCCGATGATGGCCGGTCGTTACGGCCGTCTCGTAGTTCGTCGTGCCGATGCTCGCCGTTGCCTGCGCCATGCTGCTTCTCTCTCAATCCCTTGTTGCCGATCAGTCTAGCGGCCCAAGCCTTGCGCCGCGCCCTATGGAGTCAGCATCTAGCATTCTCGAAGAAAATCGCGTAATATCAGTAAATTAATTTATATTCTTTTAGTAATTTCGGAGCTTCTCATGGCCGTTTCCTCCGGCCTTTCTCTCCCTGCCGACAATCAAACCAAGCCCCTGCACTCCTTCTGGAGGCCGTCCTGGCCACTTCTGATGGGGCTGATCGCCTTCGTCTGGCTGGCGACCCTCAAGGGGCAGCTCCTGCTCGCCGACCCGGATACCCATTGGCACATCACGGTTGGCAACTGGATCCTGCAGCACGGCGCGGTTCCCCATGTCGACATCTATTCCTTCACCTTTGCCGGGCAGCCTTGGATCGCCAAGGAATGGCTGTCCCAGGTCGTGCTGGCGGCCGCCTACGATCTTGGCGGATGGGGCGGCGTAGTAGCACTGGCCGCAGCCGCAGTGGGCGTGACGTTCGCCCTGCTGCTGCGCCTGCTGTTGCGCGATATCACGCCCTTTCCAGCCATTCTGTTCACCGTCGCCGCCTTCACCCTGACCAGCATGCATTTCCTGGCGCGCCCGCACGTGCTGGCCTTTCCGTTCATGCTGTGGTGGGTCGCCGGCCTGGTGCGCGCCGTGGAGGAGCGGCGTGCGCCGAAGCCCTTGCTGCTGGTCGCCATGCTGTTCTGGGCCAACCTCCATGGCGGCTTCACGCTCGGGCTGCTGCTGGCCGGCGCCATGGCGCTCGATGCGTTGGTCGGGGCGAAGGACCGTGCCGAACGGCGGTCTCTCTTTGTCGCGTGGACGAAGTTCGGCGTCGCGGCTGTCCTGGTGGCCTGCGTGACGCCGTACGGGCCGGAATCGATGCTGGTCACGCTGCGCATCTTCGGTCTCGGCGACGCGCTCGCCACCATCTCGGAATGGAAGTCGCCCAATTTCCAGCAGGAGCCGATGCAGGAACTCGTCCTGCTGATCGCGCTTTATCTCGCGCTGTCGCGCGGTCTCAAGTTGCCGCTGATTCGCCTGCTGATCGTGATCGGGCTGGTGCACCTGTTCCTGCGCTACGTCCGCAACATCGAGCTGCTGGCCCTGCTGACGCCGCTCGTGGTCGCACCGGTGCTGGCGCGGCAATGGCCGTCGCTGCGGCCGGCGGCCGGAGCGAGCGGTCGGTTGGCGGTCCTGGCGCGACCGGCGGGTCGCGGCATCGTGGCCCTGTGCCTTGCCCTGACCGCGTTGCTGGTCGTCGGCTTGGCACGCCCCGGCGTCGTGACCGCTTCCGAGGCGACAACGCCATCGGCCGCGCTTGCATTCGCGCGGAAGGCCGGTCTCGAGGGTCATGTGTTCAATCACTATGGATACGGCGGATTTTTGATCGAGTCGGGCGTCCCGACCTTCATCGATGGCCGCGGCGAGCTGTTCGGCGGCGATTTCATCAAGCGCTACGTGGATGCCGCGTATCTGAGCGGGGATGTCTCGCTCGAAAGCCTACTCGATGAGTACAAGATCGAGTGGACCTTCCTTGCCAAGAACCTCCCCGCCAACAAGCTCCTCGCCCATCTGCCCGGCTGGCGCCTCGCCTACACCGACGACCAGGCGACGATCTTCGTGCGCGATCGCTAGTCCTTGAGCAGGATCCAGGTGCAGTGCCCGAGAGCGCAGAGGCGGCCGCTCTCGGTGTAGAGGGCGGTCCCTGAATAGAGCTTGCGGCCTTCGGCGCCGAGCTTCCAGCCGACCACGGCGCAGCGCTCGCCGACGCGCGGCGGGTCGATGATCTTTGCGGTCATGCGTCCCGTGAGGGCGGGTCGCCAGTCGTTCGGGTCCTGCGCCGCCCAGGCGCCGGGACAGTCGAGCGTTCCCCAGACGAATTCCCGCTTGATCCGGCCGTCGCCATTGGCATGCGCGGCATGCGGCATGTAGCAGGAAAGCGAACGGCCCGGCGCGGGGCCGGACGTGCCCAGCACGCGCAAGCCGTCGCCGACCGCACGGCCGCGCCCGCACACGATGCAGTAGTGGAAGTCGCTGTCCTCGAAGCTGCCGCCCTCGCGCTCGCGCCGCATCACGTCGGTCCAGTCGGCCGGCGGTGGCGGCGGCGACAGATGGTCCACCGAGCCTGGGCGCGCCTCGCAGATCAGCGTGCCGCCGTCGCGAAGCTCGAGGCTGCCGTTCGATCGATGCAAGGCCATCGGACGTTCGAGTGGAATCGGCGCGCGGAAGGTGACCTCGACCGCGGCATCGGGATCGAGGCGCTGCGCCAGCATGCCGCCGACATAGCCGCCATTGCCGGACAGGCGCGGCCCATTGAAGCCGCGTTCGACGATCAAGGTTTCCGTCACGATCTCCTCCGCGGCGCGGAACGTGCCGCGCGCATGTCGCAAATGCAAGCCTGCCGGCCGGCAAAGCGCTTGCACGATCGCGGCGGCATCGCCATGGCTGGAGAGGATGAGCCGGTTCGTGCCCTGGTCGCTGGTGGCGCTGTGCTTCGCCGTCGGTGTTGCTAGCCGGTCGATCAGCGATTCCTTTGTCGTCTTCGTGCCGTCGCTGCAGCATGCCTTTGCCGCGAGCCGCAGCTCGGTGACGGTGGTCTACAGCTTCGCGTTGCTGGTCGGCGGCACCGGCGCAGCGGTGGCAGGTTGGATCGTCGATCGTTTCGGCCTGCGGGCGCTCACGGTGATCGGCATGGCGGCGGCGACGATCGCCACCGCCAGCGCCTCCCAAGCCACCCACCTTTGGCAGCTCTATCTCGGCCTCGGCGTCGTCATGGGATTTGCCGGCGCCTCGCTCTCCGGCGTCCTGAGCTCGTCGGTGCTCGGGCGCTGGTTTCCTGCCCATCGGCTGGGCGTCGCGCTGGCCGTCGCCTGGTCGGCCTCCGGTGTGGGGGCGATCGTCATCCTGCCGTTGGCCGAGCACATCATCGCCACCGCCGGCTGGCGTCACGCCTACTTCGTCTTCGCCTGCATCAGCGCCGCCTTCATCCCACTGCTGCTCGTGCTGCCGTGGCGTCGCATCACCGCCGGCGCACCGACCCTGGCGCGCGCGAAGGCCTCGCTGAACACCGGCATGACGGTGAGCCAGGCGGTGCGCGAATGGCCGTTCTGGGCGCTCACCTTCTCCTTTGGCTTCACCTCGCTCGGCATCTTCGCCATCGTGCCGCAGGCGATGATCTACCTGCTGGAGCGCGGCATGGAAGGCGGCTACGCCGCGCGTGCGCTCGCCGTTGCCGGCATGCTGACGCCGCTCGGCATGGTTGGCTTCAGTTGGCTGTCCGACCGCGGTGGCCGCAAGCTCGCCGCGATCCTGGCCTACGCCTGCTCGATCGTCGGCGTCGGCATGCTGGCCTTGGTCCGCGGCCCGCATGACGACCTATGGCTCTGGCTCTACGTGCTGCTGTTTGGCGGCAGTCAGGGCTCGCGTGGGCCGATGATCTCCACCTTGGCGACGCTGCGCTATCACGGCGCCAATTTCGGCCGCATCTACGGGCTCATCAGCATGGGCATGGGACTGGGCGGCTTCGTGGGTGCCTGGATCGGTGGCCTGCTGCACGATCTGACGGGCGGCTATGCGGCGGTGATGATCTTCTCGGTATGTGCACTTGCGCTGGCGGCGACGTCGCTCGGGGCGGAAGCGGGAGCGCGCGAACGGCTCAACCGTTGACGACGAAACCGGTGACCGTCCGATTGCCCTTTCACGACATCTCGAAGACCTTGATGTCGACATATTGTGTTTCCAGAAAACATTGCCACAATGTGCGCTATGCCCCATCGACCTGTGGACCATCTCGACTTTCGCAGTAGTCCCGCTCAACGGCGGCGGAGCTAGCCGTGACGCCGGGCCTTGAGTCCTGCCATGCGCTTGTGCTCAACGCCGACTTCCGGCCGCTATCCTACTTTCCCTTGTCCATCTGGTCCTGGCAGGACGCCGTGAAGGCGGTCTTCCTCGACCGGGTGAGCGTCATCTCCGAGTACGACCGCAAGAT
>DATEID010000225.1:0-3030 GCA_035279245.1 Reyranella sp. | reverse complement strand
GCGCCTGCACGGCCGCAGCACCAGAAGGCGCTGATCGAGCTGATGGAGGGCGTGGAGGACATTCCGGGCATCGTGCTGTCCGAAGGCCTCGAGTGGGATTGGGAGAGCTTTCCGGACTACCTCGACGCGCTCTCGCGCCTGCCGCGCACCATCGATATCGCGGCTCAGCTCGCGCACCATCCGCTGCGGTTCTACGTCATGGGCGAGCGCGCGATCGCCCGCGAGCATGCGACGGCCGAGGACATCGAGGCGATGGCCAGGCTGACGGAGGAGGCCCTGCGCGCCGGCGCCGTCGGCTTCACCACCAGCCGCACCGACCAGCACAAGACCTTGGCGGGCGACCTGACACCGGGCCGTTATGCCGAGCACGAGGAGCTGATTGCCATCGGCAAGGCGATGGGCCGCGCCGGCCGCGGCACTTTCGGCATGCTTTCCGACTTCGAGGACGAAGCAGCCGAGTTCGGCTGGCTGCGTCAGGTCGCCAGGGACAGCGGTCGGCCGGCCTGGTTCCTGCTCACCGATCGCAGTTATGACCCGCAGCGTTGGCGCCGTCTGATGGACGGCGTGCGGGCCGCACGTGCCGATAACCTGCCGCTCTACGCCCAGGTCGCAGGACGCCCGGTCGGGCTGACGCTCGGCCTCGGCACCTCGCTCAATCCGTTCGCGCTGCGCGAGGCTTTCGCCGAAGTGTCGAAGCAGCCGCCAGTCGAGATGCTGGCCAGGCTGCGCACGCCCGAGACGCGCCGTCTGGTACTGTCGCAGGAGGCGTCGCCGCGGCTCCTCGACGTGCTGCCGCCGCTGTCGCGGCAGATCGCCACGCGCTGGGATCGCATGTATCTCCTGGGCGAGACGCCGGACTACGAGCCCGCGCCGGAACGCAGCGTGGCCGCCATGGCCGCCGCCGCTGGCGTGACGCCGGCCGAGTATTGCTACGACTATCTGGTCGGCGGCGACGGGCAGCGCATGGTGTATTTTCCCGTCACCAACTACGTGCACGGCGATCTCGAGGTGGTGCGCGAGCTGATCGAGGATCCGCATACCATCCTCGGCCTGTCCGATGGCGGCGCGCATTGCGGCGTGATCTGCGATGCCTCGCTCAACACCACGATGCTGGCGCACTGGGTGCGCGACCGCACGCGCGGACCGCGCCTGCCGCTGGAATTCGTCGTCAAGCGCATGACCAGCAGCACGGCCGACTTCTATGGCTTCCACGACCGCGGCCGGCTGCAGCCGGGCAAGAAGGCCGATGTGAACATCATCGACTTCGACGGTCTGCGCCTCTATTCGCCGAAGATGATCTTCGACCTGCCGGCCGGTGGACGTCGTCTGGTCCAGCATGTCGACGGCTACGACATGACGATCTGCTCGGGCACGCCGATCTTCGAGAAGGGCGACGAGACCGGCGCGCGGCCCGGCAAGCTGGTGCGATCGACGGCCTGATTATCTGGTCGGCGACCAGCGATAGGCCTTGGCGCAGGCGCCGCCCATCAGCATGGCGCGTTCGCTGTCGCTGAGTCGCTTGGTCTCCAGGAACGGGTTGACCGCCTGCTCGTAGTTGACGACGGCGAAGGCGCGCGTCCAATCCGTGCCCCACAGGCAGCGCTCGAATCCCCAGGCATCGAAGATGCGCGCCAGCGGATCCCAGATGTCGGGAAAGGGGTAGGGTTCACGCGACAAAGTGCAGGCACCGCTCACCTTGATGACCACGTTGGGACGCTTGGCGAGCTCCAGCACCTTGGGCAGGTCCGCCCAAGGCTGCGGCGGCGCGGGTGGCACGCGCGGCTGCACGAGGCCGAGATGATCGAGGATGAAGCGCACGTTGGGATGGCGGTCGATGAGCTGGGTGCCCTCGTCCAGCTTGCCCCAGCACAGGAAATTGACCGGCAGATCGTGATGGACGGCCGCTCGGAGAATCCGGTCGAAGCCGGGGTCGGTCGGGGCGCGGGGATTCTCCTCTCGCAGGAAGATGCGGACACCGACGGCGCCCGGCGTCTTCTTCCACTCGGCGACGATATCGGCCACCGCCGGATCGTTCGGATCGACCGGCTTGACGATGGCCATCCGTCCGGGATGCGCCTTCTGCACCTCGACGGCATAGCTCGCATCGTAGCGATACATAGAGAAAGCCGAGATGAAGATCGCGCCATCGACGCCGACCCTGTCCATCGCCGCAATCATCTCGTTGCCGGTGACGTGGGGAGGCCAATTCGGTTTGGTCGCCCAGGGCCGCTTCGGCGTGTTCGCCTCATACGCGTGAACTTGCGAATCGATGATCATCGTTGGGTTCCTCCCTTGAGCCGGCCCGGTATCCGTAGCCTATGCCGCATGGAAAGTAGAAATCTTGGTCGTGGTCTCAGTCTAGTCTAAGGTCACGCGCCTTTATCCGAGGAGGAGAGAAAATGAGCGTCAAGCGCATCAATGCCGGTCCGCGTATGTCGAGCGCCGTGGTCCATGGCGACACGGTTTATCTTGCCGGCCTCACTGCCGACGATTCCAAGCTCGATGTGAAGGGTCAGACCAAGCAGATCCTCGACAAGATCGACAAGTTCCTGGCCGAGGCGGGCACCGACAAATCGAAGGTCCTGTCGGCCAATATCTGGCTCACGGACATCTCGACCTGGAGCCAGATGAACGAGGTGTGGGACGCCTGGGTGGCGCCCGGCAACGCGCCCGCGCGTGCCACGGTCGAAGCCAAGCTCGCCGCGCCCGGTCTCAAGGTCGAGATCATGGTGCAGGCGGCTAGGTGACGTTCATCTTTTCCACTTCAGTGGAAAGGGCCGGCATCGCCGGCCCTTCTCGCTTGGCGTTTCCCTTCATGGCGCTCTCATGACCGATACGACGCGGCGAATCTCTTCCAGCTTGTCTTCCGAAAGGCCTGTCAACTGTTTCTCGTCGAGATGGCCTGCGAAGACGAGGCGTGCCAGGACCGAGGTGAGCTGCGAATAGCGATAGCTGAGCAGGTCGTCGAGTTCGTGCCGCCGCTGCCGCCATTCGTCTACAATCGACCACATGCCGTCGACCGTGGTGACG
>DATEID010000224.1:0-7259 GCA_035279245.1 Reyranella sp. | reverse complement strand
CGCCTGGAGGGCATCGCCAGCCAGGATCGCCGTGGCCTCGTCGAACTGCTTGTGACAGGACGGCTTGCCGCGGCGCAGATCGTCGTCGTCCATGGCCGGCAGATCGTCGTGGATCAAGGAATAGGCGTGCACGAACTCGATGGCGCTGGCGGTGCGCATCGCGGCGCGCGCGCCGACCTTGAAGAGCGTGGCGCTTGCCAGCACGAAGAAAGCCCTGAGGCGCTTGCCCCCGCCCAGGCTCGAATAGCGCATGGCTTCGAATACACGGGCCTCGCCGGCTTCCCCTTTGGGCAGCAGACGGTCCATGGTGCGCTCGACCGACTCGGCGGCAAAGCCCAAGGCGGCACTGAAGTCGCGATACGACGACAACGGCATGGGAAGCGTGGTCGGCTCAGCCCAGCTCGGCAGGCTGGCTGGCGACCGAGCCGTCGGCCGCGAAGACGATTTTCTCCACCTTCATCTTCGCCTCTGCCAGCTTCTGTTCGCAGTGGCGCTTCAGCAGCGCGCCGCGTTCGTACGCCGAAATGGCCTCGTCGAGCTTCACCTGCCCGCGCTCGAGTTGCTGGACGATGCCTTCCAGTTCCTTGAGGGCGTCCTCGAAGGACAGATCCGCAATATCCTTGGGCAAGGTTGGTTCTTTGGCCAATTTCGTTCTCTCAGAGTGGGAGGCGCATGCTAGCCGCCAGCGCTCTCAGGGGCCAGCGGGGCGACTGAAAAAGCATGCAAATTGACCGGTAAAAGCGAGTTGGCCGGCGGTTCGACAACCTTTGTACACTAAAGCCCGCATTTGCAGCATGGCGGCTTTGCATGTTCGCAGGCCAAAATCGCCTTTGCGGCGTTGCAGCAAGGCTGAGGGGATGGCAGCTTTCGACCAGAAAATAAACGGCCATTCACCATAGGAGAAGAACGCACATGGGCAATGTCAGCCACCTCGTCACACGAACCGCGGCCCTGCAGAGCTCCCTCGAGAACGGCCTCGGCGAAGGACTGCCGTCCAAGGACCGCCAGTTCGTCACCGCGCTGGCACGTGGCCTCGACATCCTCCGCGCCTTCCATGCCGGCGAGGGCATGCTGGGCAATCAGGAAATCGCCCATCGCACCGGCCTGCCCAAGCCGACCGTCGCCCGCCTCACCCATACGCTGACCGAGCTCGGCTACCTCAACTATATTCGCCGTTTCCGCAAATACGAGCTGGGCGCCTCGGTGCTGGCCTTGGGCTACGCGGCGATCTCCAGCATGGACGTCCGCCGCGCTTCGCGGGGACCGCTCGAGCAGCTCGCGCACGCGCTCAACGCATCCACCGCGCTGGGCGGCCGCGACCGCCATTCGATGATCTACCTCGAAGCCTGCCGCGGCCCGTCGGTCGTCGCGATCACGCACGATGTCGGCACGCGCGTGCCGATGGCCTCCACGGCCATGGGTCGGGCCTACCTCTTCTCGCTGCCCGACATCGACCGCAACAAGCACATCGACGCCATCCGCCGCCGCTGGCGCGACGACTGGACCAAGGTGAAGACCGGAATGGAGCGGTCCTTCAAGGAGCTGGCCGACCGTGGCTTCTGCGTCACCTGGGGCGACTGGCTGACGGAGCTTTGCGGTGTCGGCGCGCCGCTGCGCAATACCGACGGCACCGCTGCTTACGCCGTCAATGCGTCGGCGCCGATCTACCAGATCAGCCGAGATCGCCTGGAGGCCGACTGGGGCCCGCGGTTGGTGAAGGTCGCCCGCGACATCCGCACTGCCATGGCGGCCCAACCGGCCGCGGCCCAGCCGATGACGGCCTCGCCGGTGCGCCCCGTGATGGGCGGCCAGCGTCCGCCGATGGCCGCGATGGCACGCCGCTAGAATCCCGTCCAGGAAGACATGGCAATCCAACGACCGGCCGACGCGCGGCCGGTCGCGCCTTATGAGTTCCGCGGTTTCAACGGGCTGATCGGCCATCGGGTCGTGGCCTGGCGGCCGGGTTTCGTCGAAATGACGCTCAAGGTGCGGCCCGAACTCTGCAATGCCAACGGCCTACTGCATGGCGGCGTCTTGATGACGCTGCTCGACTCCGCCAGCGGCTTTGCCTGCACCTTCAACGAGACGGCGACGGCGCGGCGACTGTCCGTGACTCTCGCCTTCACCACACAGTTCATCAAGGCGGCGCGGGACGGTGACACGCTGACCATCCTCGGTGCCTGGCGCCCCTCGACCAGCCAAAGCACCTTTGCCGCCGAGACCGAGATCTACGATCAGCGCGGAGCGCTCATCGCAACGGGCGCCGGCACCTTTCGCTATCTCAAGGGCGAACGCAGCGACGGCGTGCTGAATTTTCTCGATCGCCAGGCCGCCGACTGAGCGTCAGGCCGTCGGAACGCCCGACGTGGTCGAATATTCGAAATGCAACGGCTGCTCGGGGTGGACCAGCACGTAGGCTGAGCGCGCCGCGATGGCAGCTTCCGAGAATCCCGTCAGGATGAGCTTGAGCTTGCCGGGATAGGTGACGACATCGCCGATGGCGAAGAGGCCGGCCTTGTCGGTCGCCGCCGTCGCGGGATCCACGACGATCTGGTTGCGCTCCAGCGCCAGGCCCCACTCGGCGATCGGTCCAAGCGACATCGACAGGCCGAAGAACGGCAGCAGGATGTCCGCGGGAATCTTCTTCTCGACGCCGTCGAGCGTGGCGACATTGACTGCGGTGAGCTGCCCATCGCTGCCATCCAGGCTGTGAAGCTGATACGGCACGACGAGGTCGATCTTGTCGGCCTTGGCGAGCGTCTTGAGCTTCGCTTCGCTTTCCGGCGCCGCGCGGAACTTGTCGCGGCGGTGAATCACCGACACGCGATCGGCGATCTCACCGAGGGACAGCGCCCAGTCGACCGCCGAATCGCCGCCGCCGGCAATCACCACGCGCTTGCCGCGAAACGATTCGCGCTGCGTCACGTAATAGAAGACGCTTTTGCCTTCGAAGGCTTCGATGCCCTCGAGCGGCGGGCGGTTGGGCCCGAAGGCGCCGACGCCGGCCGCCACGATCACGGCCTTCGCCTGCAGAACGGTTCCGCTGGAGGTCGTGAGCCGCCAGAAGCCCCCCGTCGTCGCTTCCAGAGACTGCACCTGCTGGCCGAGGTGATAGACCGGCTGGAACGGCGCCGCCTGCGCGCGCAGCCGAACGATCAGCTCGGCGGCCTCGACGCGCGGAAAGCCGGGAATGTCGTAGATCGGCTTCTCGGGATAGAGCGCGGTGCATTGCCCACCGACATCGTCGAGCACGTCGACCACATGGCATTTGAGCCGCACCATGCCGCACTCGAACACGGCGAACAGGCCGACCGGCCCTGCGCCCACGATGACGACGTCGGTCTGGTGCATGTGCCCGTTGGTCATGATCCTAGGGTGGCCGAGCCGCCGTGTAGAGAAAAGGCCTCGGCCGGAACATCGACCGAGGCCTGAATTGGTAGCTGGGGGCGGACTTGAACCGCCGACCCCGGCATTATGAGTGCCGTGCTCTAACCAGCTGAGCTACCCAGCCATGGGTGCGGGCTTTTATGCGGGTCCGGCGCGGAGTGTCAAGGAACCGCGGGATCCCATTTCTCGGTCGCGTAACTCGACTATGCAAAGCGCCGGATAAAGCCGCCGCCGAGCACACGGCTCCCGGTCGCGCCGTCGTAGACGACGCAGGCCTGGCCCGGCGACACGCCGAACTCTGGCTCGGCGAGCCGGACAGCAAGGGATACGCCGTCGCCGTGAACCTCGGCAGGACGCAAGTGCTGCGACGAGCGCACGCGCACCTGGACCGGCAGCGAACCATTCAGGTCCGGACCGAGCCAGTTCACGTCGTCGAGATCGATCTCGCATCGACCAAGCGCGGCGCGAGGGCCGACGACGACACGACGGGTCTCTGGCTCGAGGCCGACCACGTAGAGGGGCTCGTTGTCGCTGCCGATGCGACCGCCCAGCGCCAGGCCGCGGCGCTGTCCCACCGTGAAGCCAACGATGCCCTCATGCCGGCCGAGAATATTGCCAGCGGCATCGACGATGTCGCCCGGCTCGCTTGCTTCGGGCCGAAGCTTCTGCACCACCGAGCGATAGTCGCCGTTGGGCACGAAACAGATGTCCTGGCTGTCGGCCTTGTCCGCCACCGGGAGATCGAAGCGCTCGGCGAGTGCGCGCGTCTCGCTCTTGGAAAGATCGCCCAGCGGGAAGCGCAGGAGGTCGAGCTGCGCGGCCGTGGTGCCGAATAGGAAGTAGCTCTGATCGCGCACCGGGTCGCTGCCGCGATGCAGCTCGGGCCCCGCCTCTCCCATTACGCGGCGGACATAGTGGCCGGTGGCCAGCGCATCGGCGCCGAGTTCGCGCGCCGTCGCCAGCAGGTCACGGAACTTCACGGTGCGATTGCATGCGATGCATGGAACAGGCGTCTCCCCGCGCAGGTAGGAGTCGGCGAACGAGTCCATGACCTCGCTGCGGAAACGGCTCTCGTAGTCGAGCACGTAATGCGGGATACCGATGCGATCGGCCACCTCCCGGGCATCGCGGATATCCTGCCCGGCACAGCAGGTGCCTGCCCGTCCGGTGGCGGCGCCGTGATCGTAGAGCTGCAGTGTGATCCCGACGACGTCGTAGCCCTGCTCCTTCAGCAGGGCCGCCGTGACCGACGAATCGACACCGCCCGACATGGCGACCACCACGCGGGAGTCAGCCGGATCCTTGTCGATATCGAGGGAATTGCGGGCCATGACGGGGCCTATATAGGCCCGCGGATCGATGCCCGCCAGCGATGCTAGTCGCGATGGTAGCTGGTGTCCCGCACCGCCTTGGCGACGCCATTTCGGTCATAGACGACCACCACCCGGTCGCCCATCTGCACGTCGCCGTCGTCGGGCTGGGCGATGGTCACACGGGTGCCGTCGTCCTTGCGCACCGTGACCTCGATGCCGCGTCGGCTGCCGCTGTTCTGGTCGATCGCAGTGCCGGCGATACCACCGGCGACCGCACCCAGAAGGCCGCCGACGAGTGCGCCGCCCACCGAGTGACTCGTGGCGGCGCCTATGGCTGCGCCGCCCGCGGCGCCGACGCCGCCACCGACCAGAGTCCCATTGTTCATGCCAGGTTGGCCGCGCAGCGGCACTTCACGGATCGAGATGACGCGGCCCGTTTCGCCGCGATAGCCACCAGCCGACTGAACGACGCCAGGCTGCACGCCCTGATTCTGGCAGGCTCCGAGCGTCGTCGCGAGCGCCAACGGCAGAAGCAAACCGAGAAGCCACTTCGCAGACATCGCTCTATCCTCTTTCGATCATGGGAATGCGGACCGTTGCAAATCTAGTCCCAGTTGCGCGAGGTGTCGCGCACGACTTTCGCCACGCCGTCGCGACCCTGGACGATCTGCACGCGATCGCCGAGCTGGATGTCACCATCGTCGCGCTGCGCGACGGTGACCTTCTGGCCATTGTCCTTCTGGACCGTGACCTCGATGCCGCGGCCGCCGCTTGCACCGCCATGATTGCCGTCGAAGATCGTGCCCACGATCGCGCCGCCAATGGCGCCGAGCAAACCGCCCACGATGCCGGCGCCCAGCGTATGACCGGTAACCGCCCCGATCGTGGCGCCGCCCGCCCCGCCAAGCAGGCCGCCGATCATGGTGCCGTTGCCCGGACCTCCGCCGGCGCCTCGAAGGCCGATCTCGTTGATCGAGACGACCCGCCCGCTCTCGCCGATCACCGCCTGTTGCGGAGCAGGATAAGAGGACGGCGTCGTAGACGGAGCTGGGTAGCCCGTCGCAGAGGCGTTCTGCACGTGGCCCTGAGCGCCATAGGCCGAATTGGGCACATAGGTCTGGGTCGGCCCGTACCCCGAAGATGCGCCGGATCGACTGACGATGCCGGGCTGGACGCCGTTGGTCGCACAAGCGCCAACACTCGCTGCCATCAGGAGCGGCAGCGCCGGTTTCAGCAAGCTCTTGCCCCTCATATGCCCCTCCAGCACCACTGTACGGAAGGAATTGAGACCGATTTGGGGCAGTCCGTCAGCCTCGTTCCTCGATCCAGGCCGCCTGGATCGCTTCGAGAATCTTCTCGTTGGAACGCCCCGGGTCGTCTTCGAAGTCCGGCAACTCCGTCACCCAGCGATGCAAATCGGTGAAGCGAAGGTTCACATTGTCGACGTCGGAATGGCGTTCCTCAAGCTCTATCGCGATGTCTTGAACGTCGGTCCAGCGCAGCTTTCGGGCCATCGCCTCCCCCTTACTTGTCGACCATCATGTTGCGTGTCGCCGCCGGCAGCTTCACGACCAGCCCGTCGAGCGCCTCGCTCATGCGGATCTGGCAACCGAGACGCGAGGTATGGGTAAGGCCGAAGGCAAGGTCGAGCATGTCTTCCTCGTCCTCGCTTGCCGGTGCGAGCTTCTCGAACCACGCGCCCTCCACGATCACATGGCAGGTCGAGCAGGCGAGGGAGCCTTCGCAGGCCCCTTCGATATCGACACCGTTGTTGTGGGCGATCTCCAGTACCGAAAGGCCGATCGGGGCATCCACCTCCTTGCGGGTCCCATCTTTGAGAATGAATGTCATCTTCGGCATCAAACAGAACCTCGTCACTCCCCGACCCGGCGTTCCAGGTCGCTCATCGACAGCCCCGACAGCGCTTCGCGGATACCGCGGTCCATGCGCCGCTCGGCAAACGGCTTGGATAGCGCTTCGAGCGCTTCGCCAGCGGCATTGATCTCGTCGCGGTCCTCGCCGGCAATCGCTGCCTCCAGGCGGCGGCGCGCCTCGTCGAGGACAGCACGTTCTTCCGCCGACAAGAGATTGCCGTCCTTCGCCAAGGCACCCTCGAGCGCCAACAGATTGCGCCGCGCCTCGATGCGCGCCTCGGTCAACAGGCGCTGCGTCATGTCCTCTTCGGCATGCTCCAGGCTGTCATAGAGCATGTCGGCCATATCCTCGTGGCTGAGGCCGTAGGACGGCTTCACCTCGACACGCTGGGCGATACCGGTCGTCTTCTCCTGGGCGGATACGGTGAGCAGACCATCGGCATCCACCGCGAAGGTCACGCGGATGCGCGCCGCACCCGCCGCCATCGGCGGGATGCCGACAAGCTCGAAGCGCGCCAGGCTGCGGCAGTCGGCGACCATCTCGCGCTCGCCTTGCACGACGTGGATCGCCATCGCCGTCTGGCCGTCCTGGTAGGTGGTGAATTCCTGTGCGAGCTGTACCGGGATCGGCGTGTTGCGCGGCACGACTTTCTCGACCAACCCGCCCATGGTCTCCAGGCCCAGC
>DATEID010000223.1:0-7129 GCA_035279245.1 Reyranella sp. | reverse complement strand
GCGGCCCGGGTGTTCGAGGAACGCGGTATCGGGGCGGCCAGCATCGAGACGATCGCCGCAGCCGCCGGCTTCACGCGCGGCGCCTTCTACTCGAACTTCGCCAGCAAGGACGATCTGATCGCCGCCATGCTGGAGGACCATGTCGAACGCTCGATCGCGCATCATCGCGAGCTTCTGGAGCGCCATCGCACGCCGGACGACTACGTCGCGGCGCTGCGCGCCACCGAGCGCAACCGGCACGATCCGCTGGGCCGGGCGCCGCTCTTGCATATGGAGCTGGTCCTTTACGTCGCGCGTGCGGAGAAGCGCCGGCCAGAGCTCGCCAAGCGTTTGCGAGCACGCCGCAAGCTCGTCGCGGAGATCGTCACGTCGACGACACAGGCGGCCGGGGCGGTCGTCCGCGATCCCGCCTGGGCCAGCGCCATGCTTTTGGCGCTCGAGGACGGCTTCCGTCTCCACCGCCTGATCGATCCCGACTCGACACCGGCCGACAGCTTTTTCCGGGCGGTGAACGACCTGCGGAAGCTGACCCGGGACGACTGAGGCGATGCCGCCGGGCTCAGTCGCCCTTGATGGCGTTGTCCGCGATGACCTTGAACCAGCGCTCCTGTTCGTTCTTTTGGTAGGCTGCGAACTCTTCCGGCGTGGTCGTCAGGATCTCCATGTTGAATTGCTCGACGAACTTCTGCGTGACATCGGGAGAACGCACCGCCTTCGCGATCTCGGCATGCATGCGATCCACGATCGGACGCGGGGTGCCGGCAGGAGCATAGACGCCCCACCAGGAGTAGGAGGGGAAGGCCTTGATGTCCTGCTCGGCGAGCGTCGGCGTGTCGGGCAGCGCCGGTGTCCGCGCCTCGCCGGTGACGGCGATCGCCCGCACTTTGTTGGCGCGGATGTGCGGACTGAACGATGTCAGGCTGCCGATCCCGATATCGGTCACGCCGGCGAGCAGGTCCTGGTTGAGCGGGCCGCCGCCCTTGTACGGGATCAGGTTGATGTCGACGTCGTTCTCTTTCTTGATCAGCGTCATCAGCACCAGCGCCTGGCTTGCGCCGAGGACACCCATATTGACCCGGCCGGGCCGCTTCTTCGCATCCGCCACCGCTTCGGCGAACGTCTTGTAAGGGCGATCGGGATGGGCCGTGATCACTTGCGGCGTGCGGCCGATCTCCATCACGTTGAAAAGATCGGAGTCCTTGTAGGGCAGGCCGGGTGCAAAGGCGGGGTTCAGGATGTGGCTGTCAAAGGTGATCATCCAGGTCTGGCCGTCCGGCGCCGCCTTGGCGGCCACGGCCGAGCCGACCGCGCCGGTCCCGCCCGGCTTGTTCTCGATAATGATGTTCCAGCCCGTGGTCTCGATCAGCTTGGCCTGGATGATGCGGGCGACCGGATCGGTCGAGCCGCCCGGCGGGAAGGGGACGATGATCCGGATCGATCCTTTCGGCCATTCCCCATCGGCCCACGCAGGCGTCGCAAGGGTCGCCGCGGCGGTGCCCGCCAGCAGTGTGCGGCGGCTCAGGACGATCATCGATTTTCTCCCCAACTATGGACCGAGAACCTACTTCAGCCGCCGGCCCTCCGGAAAGCCTTGATCCTGCCCAACCGGCAGCCCTATTAACGGCCCATGTCGCTTATCAAAGGTGAAACCGGCGATTGGGAGATCGTGCTGGGGCTCGAAGTCCACGCCCAGGTGATCTCCGCCGCCAAGCTTTTCTCCGGCGCACCGACTGCGTTCGGCGCCGATCCCAACACGCAGGTCTCGCTGGTCGACGCTGCCATGCCCGGCATGCTGCCGGTGATCAACGCGCATTGCGTCGAGCAGGCCGTGCGGACAGGTCTGGGCCTGAACGCGAAGATCAACCTGCGCTCGGTGTTCGACCGCAAGAACTACTTCTACGCCGATCTGCCACAGGGCTATCAGATCTCGCAGTACAAGGACCCGATCGTGGGCGAGGGCGAGATCGAGATCGATCTCGAGGGCGGCAAAAGCCGCACGGTCGGCATCGAGCGCCTGCACCTCGAGCAGGACGCCGGCAAGAGCCTGCACGACCAGCACCCGAGCCAGACCTATGTCGATCTGAACCGGTCGGGCGTCGCGCTCATGGAGATCGTAAGCAAGCCCGACATGCGCTCGGCCGACGAGGCGGCGGCCTATCTCGGCAAGTTGCGTTCGATCGTGCGCTACCTCGGCACCTGCGACGGCAACATGGACGAGGGCTCCATGCGCTGCGACGTCAACGTCTCGGTGCGCAAGCCGGGCGGGCCGCTCGGGACGCGCTGCGAGATCAAGAACGTGAACTCGATCCGCTTCGTCAGGCAGGCGATCGAGTACGAGGCGCGGCGTCAGGTCGAGGTTATCGAGGGCGGCGGCACAATCGTGCAGGAGACGCGGCTGTTCGATCCCGGTCGCGGCGAGACGCGCTCGCTGCGGTCCAAGGAGGACGCGCACGACTATCGCTACTTTCCCGATCCCGACTTGCTGCCGCTGGTCCTGAAGCCCGAGTTCGTCGAGGGCATCAAGGCGAGCCTGCCCGAGCTGCCCGATGCCAAGAAGGCGCGTTTCATCAAGGATTACGGGCTGACGCCTTACGATGCGGGCGTGCTGGTGGCGGAGCGGGAGACGGCCGAGTTCTTCGAGACCGTCGCCAAGGGGCGCAATGCCCGGGAGGCGGTGAAACTCGTCACCGGCGACTTCTTCGCCATGCTCAATCGGCGCGGCGTCGGCATCGACCAGTCACCCGTCAGCGCGGAGCATCTCGGCAAGCTCCTGGACCTGCAGGCCGACGGCACGATCTCCGGCCGTATCGCCAAGGATTTGTTCGTCGCCATGGAGGAGACTGGCAAGGATCCGGGCGTCCTAGTGGAAGAACGCGGTCTCAGGCAGGTGACCGACGTTGCCGCCATCGAAGCGGCCATCAAGGCGGTGGTCGACGCCAATCCAGACAAGGTGGCCGCCTACAGGGCCAAGCCCAGCATGTTCGGCTGGTTCGTCGGCCAGGTGATGAAGGCCACCGGTGGAAAGGCCAACCCCAAGACCGTCAACGAGGCCTTGAGGAAGTTTTTCGACGGTTGAGCTTGGGCGGCGCCGAAACCTTCTTGGCGTCCGGCTTGGCCTCGCTCCGCAGGCCGTGGTGGCCGTCGGCGCGCTGCTCGGATGGCTTCTGGCTGCGCGTCAGGTTGAACGCCGTGTTGATCAGCGCGATGTGCGAGAAGGCCTGCGGGAAATTGCCCTGCTGGCGTTTTTCGTGCGGGTCGTATTCCTCGGCCAGCAGGCCAAGGTCGTTGCGGATGGCGAGCAGTCGATTGAAGAGTTTCTCGGCGTCGGCCAGCCGACCGATCGAGATATAGGCGTCGGCCAGCCAGAAGCTGCACGCCAGGAAGGCGCCTTCGCCCGGCCGCAGTCCGTCGTCGGCATTGTGCGTGTTGTAGCGCATCACGAAGCCGTTCTGCAGCAGCTCGCGTTCGATGGCCTCCACCGTGCCGACGAAACGCGGGTCGTCGGCCGTGATGAAACCGGTCTGCGCCATCAGCAGCAGACTGGCGTCCAGGAGATCGCTGTCATAGGCGGCACGGAAGGTGTTGCGTTCCTTGTCGAAGCCCTTTTCGCAGACTTCCGCCTTGATGCGGTCGCGGATCTCCCGCCATTCCTCGACCGGTCCCTTGAGGCCGTGATTCTCGACCCCCTTGATGGCACGGTCGAACGCCACCCAGGCCATCACCTTGGAATGGACGAAGTGTTGCAGCGGCCCGCGCGTCTCCCAGATGCCATTGTCGGGTTCCTGCCAGACCTTGGCGACGTGGTCGATCAGGGCACGTTGCAGTTCCCATCCATCCGCCGTTGCCGCCAGGCCGCCTTTGCGCGACTGCTCGAAGGCATCCATCAGCTCACCATAGACGTCGAGCTGGAACTGTTCGTGGGCGGCGTTTCCCACTCTGACAGGGCGCGAATCGGCGTAGCCCGGCAGCCATTCGACCTCCCACTCGGTCAGCCGCCGCTCACCGCGTAGGCCGTACATGATCTGCATCTCGTCGGGAGAGCCGGCGACGGCCCGCTGCAGCCAGTCGCGCCATGCCGCCGCTTCGTCGTAGATGCCGGCGTTCATCATGGCGAGCAGCGAGAGCGTCGCGTCGCGCAGCCAGCAGAGTCGATAGTCCCAGTTGCGTTCGCTGCCGAACTGCTCGGGCAGCGATGTCGTCGGCGCGGCAACGATGCCGCCGCTCGGCAAATAGGTAAGGCCCTTGAGGGTGATCAGGGAGCGCTTGATCGCCTCGGCATGAGGCCCGTCCGCCTTGGTCTTGGTCGTCCATTCGCACCAGAATTCCTCGCATTTGACGAGGGCGTCGTGCGGATCGATCGCGGCAGGAACTGGCAGATGCGACGGACCGTAGCTAAGCACGAACGGCATCGACTGGCCCTCGGCCAGCGAGAACTGCGCCACCGTCTTGAAATGCTGCCCCTTGAAGGGGGCAGGTGTGCGCAGCACGACCATGTCGGGGCCGGCAACGGCGCGCACCGCGTCCTTCTTGAGGCGTGTGACCCACGGCGTGGTCGCGCCATAGCCGAAGCGCAAGGCAAGCTCCATTCGCACGGCAACTTCGCCCCTGTCGCATTTGACGATGCGCACGAGGTCCGACGTGGTGTCGCGCGGCAGCATGAAATCGATCAGCGTGATCCGACCCGTCTCGGTCTCGAACTCGGTCTCCAGGATCAACGTATTCGGTCGGTAGCGCCGCCGGACAGACTTGGTCTCGTCGTGCGGTGCGATCTGCCAGTATCCGTTGCTCTGGCCGCCCAGAATCGCGGCGAAGCAGGCATCGGAATCGAATCGCGGCCAGCAGAGCCAATCGACGGAGCCATTCTTTCCGACCAGCGCCGCCGTTTCGCAGTCGCCGATCATGCCGTAGCTTTCGATGGGCTCGCTCATGTTTCGCTGGACTCGAACTGCAGGACGACCTTGATGTCCTCGGGCCGGCGTTCGAACGCCTCGTGCCAGTGCGAGAGCGGCACGCGCCGCGTGATCATGCGGGACAGCCATTGCCGGTCCGCCTTGGCGAGCGCTGCGGCGCCGGCCTCGTAGTGCGCCCGATTGGCGTTCACGGATCCGAAGGTGACGGTGTTGTTCAGCACCGCGTGGCGATTGAAGTTGCCGAAGTCGAAAGGCAGGGGATGCCCGCTGCTCGACACGCCCGTGAGGCAGACGACGCCGTCGCTGCCGACCCGCTTCATCACATCGACCAGCACCGGAAGCGCGCCGGTGCATTCGATGATGATGTCGGGGGCGAAATCGTCCGGCAACGTCCGGGCATGATAGGTGCCGCCGAGCGCCCGCACGAGATCAGGCTTCGGCCCCGTGTCGGCGAGATCGAGGACATGGATCTCGAGATCGCGCTGGCGGCCCATCAAGGCAGCGAGCAGGCCGACCGGGCCTGCGCCGGTGACGAGCACGGTCTTCGGCGACCAGCTCCTGGTGCGCCCGCCGATGCGGTCGATATGGTCCCATGCCTTGGCGAGAATCGTGGCGGGCTCGAGCAGCACGGCCAACAAGCCGAGCGATGGATCGACCTTCACCGTATAGTCGGGCTCGAGGCGATACCGTTCGGCGCCGAAGCCGTCGATCGACTTGATACCGCGTTCCGTGTACTGGCCATTGCGGCACATGTCCCACTCGCCGACGGCGCAGGAGGGGCAGGGAACGGGATCGGGCCGGCGCACGATGCCGACCACGAGATCGCCCTTGGAAAAGGCGCTGCCCGACGGTGCTTCGATGACGCGGCCGAGCGATTCGTGCCCCAAGACGAGGCGGTCCTTCCCGGGCGGCGCCCAGCCGTAGGCACCGGAAATGATCTCGCGATCGGTGCCGCAGACCCCGAGCGCGACGGCCTGCACCAGGAGCGTGTCGGGGCCTGCCTGCGGCTCCGGTCGGTCATCGAGTTGGACGGAAGCCGGCGTTCCCGGCAGGACGGTTATAGCTTTCACGATTCGTATCCCGAACGGTGACAGACGCAGCAACGGTCCCCTGACGCTTCGGTTCCCCGATCGGCATGTGCTAGGCTCCCGTGATGACAGCAAAGCTCTATGCGATGACCTGCGGCCATCTGGTCGGACGGCTGAAGGACATGATCGAGGGCGAGGACGGCCGGGTAGCGCTGCCCATTCCATCCTATCTCATCGAGCATGCCAAGGGGCGCGTCCTGTTCGACACAGGCATGCATCCTCAATGCCGCACCCAGGCGGCTGCGCGTCTCGGCGAGCAGGTGGCGCGCATTTTCGGCTTCGAGCACTACGGAGCCGGAGACGACATCGCGTCGCGCCTGGAGTCGGTCGATCGTGATCCGCGCAAGGTCGACTACATCGTGAATTCGCACCTTCATTTCGATCATGCCGGCGGCAACGAGCTGGTGCCCAACGCGACGATGGTGGTACAGAAGCGCGAATGGCAGGCGGCGCAGGATCCCGAGATTGCCGCCAAGGTCGGCTTCTTCAAGGTCGACTTCGACCACGGCCATCCGGTGAAACAGGTCGACGGCGAGCACGATCTGTTCGGCGATGGCAGCGTGGTTTGCATTCCGACATACGGTCACACGCCCGGGCATCAGTCGTTGAAGGTGCGCACCGAGAAGGGCGAGGTCGTGTTGACGGGTGACGCTTGCTATTTCTGCCGCACCTTGCGCGAGCGATGCCTGCCGCGCTTCGTTTTCGATCGTGAGGCGATGCTCGCCTCGCTCGACAGACTCGACAGGCTGGAGGAGAGCGGCGCGAAGCTGTTCTTCGGCCACGATCCCGACTTCTGGAGGGAAGTGCCGCAGGCGCCGGTTCCCGCTTTTTGATGCGTATCTGCTTCGTCGGCGACAGCATGGTCAACGGCACCGGCGACCCGGCTTATCTCGGCTGGGTCGGTCGCGTGCTGCAGGTGGAGCGCGGCCGTAGGTCGGAGCTTACCGGCTACAATCTCGGCATCCGCCGCGATCGGTCCGACCAGATCCGGCTGCGCTGGCGTGCGGAGGTCGAACGGCGGTTGCCGCCGGAGGTCGAGGGGCGTGTTGTCTTTTCCTTCGGCGCCAACGACGCCGTGCAGGAGATTTCGCCGACGACAACGCTTGTTCACGCCGAGGCGATCCTGGCCGA
>DATEID010000222.1:0-2339 GCA_035279245.1 Reyranella sp. | reverse complement strand
GGGACCGTTGCGATGGGCACAAGGGGATGCGTCACGAGACCGGCCCGAGGTGCTGCGTCGGAGACGGCGATAACGGCATCGTAGCGGCCGGGCAGCATGTCCAGAGGGTTGAGACTGGTGTGCAGATCGATGGCGAGATCGGGATGCGCCGCCTTGAGTTCGGACCAGAGCGGAAGCAGGATCCGCGAGGCGAAGAAGCCATAGACACCGACGGAGAGCCGCCTCAGCCGGCGCAGCCGCACGCCGCTGGCGGCGTCGGCAATGCGGTCCAACGCATCACGGGTCGCCGCCGCCAGGGCCTCGCCCGCCGTCGTCAGGACGAGACCCGTCGAGCGCCGCAGGAACAGCGGCTTCTCCAGCCGTGTCTCCAGGGCGCGCACATGACGACTCACCGCGCCCGGCGTTACACCAAGTTCCTCCGCCGCCCGTGTCACGGACAGGTGGCGCGCCGCTGCCTCGAAGGCGCGTACGGCATGCAGCGGAGGAAGGCGACGCCAGGCCATGGTTTGACTATGACTCAACGCTTGAGGCGAACAAGTCGTTTGCGGGGCGTCTGGTGCAATCCTAAATCACGTTCATGAACCTCCCCATCGCTCCTTCCGTCTCGTCCCTTGCAGCCCGCGCCGCCTCTGCGCGCCGCGCAGACACGCTCGCCCCGACCTGCCAGGGGCTCAACTACTTCGCGATCGATCACAGCCTGCGGAGCCTTCTGCCGCTGCGCATGGAGGCCCCGCTGCTGGCCCATCTCGAGCCTCATCTGCACGAGCTGGGCGCGCTCGGCGGCGGCAGGCTCGGCGAACTGTCGGACACGGCCGAGCATCATCCGCCGCAGCTCCAGGCGCGCGACCGCTACGGCCGCGACGAGGAGTGGATCGACTATCATCCCGCCTATCGCGAGATGGAGCGCATCGCCTTCGGGCGCTTCGGCATGCACGCCATGACACATCGCGGCGGGGTGCTGGGATGGCCGGAGCCGATGCCGCCGATCGCCAAGTATGTCTTCCATTACCTTTTCGCCCAGGCCGAGTTCGGCCTGCTTTGCCCGGTCAACCTCACCGACAGCTCCTCGGAGCTGGTCGACCGCTTCGGCAGCGAGGAGATCCGTGCCCGCTACCTCGAGGCGGCATGGAGCCAGGACATGGATCGGCTGCATCGCTTCGCCCAGTTCATGACCGAGAAGGCCGGCGGCTCCGATGTCGGCGCCGGCGATTTGAAGGCGGTGCGCGATGGCGAACACTGGCGGCTGTGGGGCGAGAAGTGGTTCTGCTCCAACGCCGACGCCGAGCTCGCGGTGCTGCTGGCGCGGCCCGACGGTGCGCCCGCCGGTGGCCGCGGCCTTGGTCTCTTCCTGATGCCCAAGACGCTGCCGGACGGCACGCGCAACGCCTATCGGATCGTCCGCCTCAAGGACAAGCTCGGCAGCCGCACCATGGCGAGCGGCGAGATCGTGTTCGAGGGCGCCGTCGCCTATCAACTCGGCGCGCTCGACCAGGGGCTGAAGCAGATGCTGGTCATGGTGAATTCCAGCCGCATCTCGCATCTGGCACGCGCCGCCGGCATGATGCGCCGCTGCCTCAACGAGGCGCTGCAGGCTAGCCGCCATCGCAACGCCTTCGGTCGCGCCGTGATCGACCATCCGCTGATGCGTCGCCAGCTCCTGAAGCTCATGGTGCCGACCGAGCAGGCTCTCTCCGCCTTGCTCTATGCGGCAACCGCGTCCGAGCCGGTGCTGCGCATGCTGACGCCGATCGCCAAGTATCGCGCCTGTCGCGACAACGTGACGGTGGCGACCGGCGCCATGGAGGCGCGTGGCGGCAATGGCTACATCGAGGACTGGCCCAACGCCCGGCTGGTGCGCGACGCCCATCTCGGGCTGATCTGGGAAGGCACCAGCAACATCAACGCGCTCGACGCGATCCAGCGTGCCGTGGGCAAGGTCCGCGCCCATCTGGCCCTGCGCGAGGAGCTGGCGGAGCGCCTCGACAAGGCATCCGGGCTGCCCGGCCAGTTTCGCACGCGGCTCGAGGGCGGCATCGCCAATGCCTTCCGCTTCGCCGAGGAAGTGGCCTCGCGCCCCGAGAACGAGCGCTTCTCCCGTCTCGCCGCCGGCAAGCTCTATCACGCGGCGACCGCGGCGATGCTCGCGACCGAGGGCGCTCAGCTCGGCGCGACGGGCGGCGATGCGCGGCGCCTCTTGCTCGCCCGCTTCGTGCTGGAGCATCGCCTGCAGGACAGCGCAGCGGCACCGCTCGAGGCGTCTCGCTGGGAAGACGAGGCGATCGATCTCCTACTGGCCGACACGCCGGTGCCGCTTACCAAGGCTGCGGCGATGTTGGTCG
>DATEID010000221.1:0-3188 GCA_035279245.1 Reyranella sp. | reverse complement strand
CGTGCTGCCCCAGTCCTCGTGCAGCTTGAGCCCGCAGGCGCCGGCCTCGATCTGCTCGCGGATGCCGGCAGGCTTGCTCGTGTTGCCCTTGCCGAAGAACCCGAGATTCATCGGCAGCCCCTCGGCCGCCTGCAGCATGCGGCCGAGATGCCAGGGCCCCGGCGTCACCGTGGTGGCGAGCGTACCGTGCGCCGGACCGGTGCCGCCGCCCATCATGGTGGTCACGCCGCTGTAGAGCGCCTCTTCAACCTGTTGAGGGCAAATGAAGTGGATGTGGCAGTCGATGCCTCCTGCAGTGACGATCTTGCCTTCGGCGGCAATCGCCTCGGTCCCTGGTCCAATGACGATGTCCACGCCAGGCTGCACATCTGGATTGCCAGCCTTGCCGATGCCGGCAATGCGGCCGTCCTTGAGGCCGATATCGGCCTTCACGATGCCCCAGTGATCGAGGATCAGGGCATTGGTGATCACGGTGTCGACAGCGCCCTGTGCGCGCGTGCGCTGGCTCTGTCCCATGCCGTCGCGGATCACCTTGCCGCCGCCGAACTTGACCTCCTCGCCATAGATCGTGTGGTCCTTCTCGACCTCGATGAAGAGATCGGTATCGGCGAGCCGCACCTTGTCGCCGACCGTCGGGCCGAACATGCCGGCATAGGCGGCGCGCGAGATGCGCGTCGGTCCTTCGTTGGGCGCACCGACCTTGGCGATCGGACCGAGCTTGCCCGATACCTTTCCCTGAAAGCCGTGCGCCTGGCGCGCGCCCATGTAGGGCGTGAGGCGCACGCTGCGCGATTGCCCCGGCTCGAAGCGCACGGCCGTACCGGCGGGAATATCGAGCCGCATGCCTTTGGCGCGCTTCCGGTCGAACTTCAGCGCCTCGTTGGTCTCGAAGAAATGATAGTGACTCCCGACCTGGATCGGCCGGTCACCGCTGTTCGCCACCTCGATGGTCACGGAACGACGGCCCTCCGCGACATTGAGTTCGAGCTCGCCCTGTTGCGCGAGTATCTCGCCTGGCTTCACGAGAGCGGCTCCTCAGCGGATCGGATTGTGGACGGTGACGAGCTTGGTGCCGTCGGGAAAGGTCGCCTCGACCTGAATCTCGTGGATCATCTCGGAAACGCCCGCCATCACCTGCTCGCGACGAAGCACGGTCCCGCCGTCGCGCATCAACTCTGCCACCGAGCGGCCGTCGCGCGCACCCTCGACGACAAAATCAGTGATCAGCGCCACCGCCTCAGGATGGTTGAGCTTCACGCCGCGCTCGAGACGCCGGCGCGCCACGTTGGCTGCCATCGCGACGAGCAGCTTGTCCTTCTCCCGAGGCGTGAGATTCATCGCCTGCGCTCCCCCCATTGGCCTATTCCCGACTATAGCCGCCAGACGCCTGCATTAAATATGCCAAACGCGCGGCATGGCCCGGCCACGCAAATTGCTCAGAAACTGCGTTGCTGCCCGTCGCACCGCGGTCGCTTCCCCCAAGAGCCGCGCCACCAACACGCCATTCACCAGGGTGACGCCGGCGCGCACCGCCTCTGCATTTTCCAAGAGCGCCTGCGCTTTGCCGAAATAGGGTCGGGGCGCGTCCCAGATGCCGACTACGGTCGCGAGCGCATTGGCCGTGCCGAACCCCGCGCCGCTGGGCGTCTCGCCTTCCACGCACAGCGCATCGGTCCACGCAAGCCGCCCTGCCCGCCATATCGACCAGGTGTCGAGCAAAAGACCGCTGGTGAAGCGCTCGCCCGAGGCAGCGCGGCCCAGCACCACCGTCTCGCAAGCCAGCAGTGATCCTCCCGCTGCGACCTCGGCTACCGTCCGCCGCTTCAAGCGTGCCCCGTCGAAGACGATGGTCTCCTGCGGCAACCAGTCGAGCGCAGCGTCTGGGTGCACCGTCAGAGCGACGTCGATCGTGCAATGGTCGGTCGAACTGGCGGCACGGTAGATCTTCTCCGCCGCCTGGGTGGCTGCCACCGCCCGCGCGCCTGCGCCCACTTCGACGACCATCCTCAATGCGTCGCCGCCGGCGACACCACCGGAGGTCGTGACCAGCACCGCCTCGGGCGGGTTTCCCGGTTCGGGATCAGGGAACAGAACCCGGCATGGATCGCGTTGATAGAGATCGGCCAAGCGCGTCATCCCATCCCGCGCGGCGAAGGCAACACGGCTCTCGCCGGAGGCGCGTTGCAGGCGGAGGTGGGTGGCGTTCATCGGGCCGCCCTTGATAGAGTACGGACCGACATGAGCAAAGCCTTCACGAAGGAAAGCGACGCCGAGCTGGACGACGAGCTGCCCGAGGACACGGGCGGCTTGCCGGCCGGATCGAAGAATTACATGACGCCACAGGGCTTCGAACGCATGCGCGAGGAGTTGATGACGCTCATGCGCAAGGAGCGGCCCGAGGTAGTGCAGGTCGTGTCGTGGGCGGCCGCCAACGGCGACCGCTCGGAGAACGGCGACTATCTCTACGGCAAGAAGCGCCTGCGCGAGATCGACCGGCGTATCCGTTTCCTCAGCAAGCGCCTGGAGCGATCGGAGGTGGTCGACCCGGCGAAGCGCCCGAAGACCGACCAGGTGTTCTTCGGCGCCACCGTGACCTGGGCCAATTCGAAGGGCGACGAGCGCACGATCAAGATCGTGGGCGTCGACGAGGTCGAGCCGGCCAGGGGCCATGTGAGCTGGATCTCTCCCGTCGCCAAGGCGCTGCTGCGCGCCTACGAGGGCGATGTCGTCAAGATGCGCACGCCGGGAGGTGTCGAGGAGATCGAGATCGTGAAAGTGGAGTACATTTGAGCAAAATAGGTGTCATCCCGAGCGCAGCGAGGGATCTTGATTGCCATCGCAAAAGATCCCTCGCTGCGCTCGGGATGACACCTATGTGCTACTTGCGTTTCAAATCCTCGATCAGCCGGTCGACGAACTCGGGCGAATGGCCCAGCAGCGACTTCCGGTCGCCGAGCTCCTTCTCGAGCCGACCCAGCGTTTCGAGGAACGAGCCGCCCTCCGCCAGCGCCTTCTCGACCAGCGCATGCGCCTTCTGCTTGCCCATGGTCTCGGCCAGCAGGAAGGTCGCGCGCTCGGCGAACACTGCGGCTTCGGCGGCATCCATATTGGCCTGAATGGAGTCGCAATCGATCGCGAGACCGGGCGCCACTTCAGCCATCGCCTGCACGGACGAGCCGAGCGTCTCG
>DATEID010000220.1:0-10919 GCA_035279245.1 Reyranella sp. | reverse complement strand
TGGTCGTGATGGTGGCGTTCAGGCCGAGGACCGCGGCGGGATAATCCGCCGCCGGATCCGAATTGGCCACCGACCCGCCGATCGTGCCGCGGTTGCGGACGGCCGGATCGCCGATCATGCCAGCCAGCTCGGCGAGCGCCGGGATCATGCGCTTGACGTCGGCCGAGCTCGCCACTTCGAAATGCTTGGTCATGGCGCCGATCACGACGTTCGAGCCCTCGACCTTGATGCCCGCCAGCTCCTTGATGCCGCCGAGATCGACAACGTCCGTCGGCTTCGCCAGGCGCTGCTTGAGCGTCGGGATCAGCGTCATGCCGCCCGCCATGGGGCGTGCCTCGTCCTTGCCCTTCAGGGCATTCACGGCATCGCCAAGGCTCTTCGGCCGATGGTAAGCGAAATCGTACATCTCTCTCCTCCCGTTACTCGGCCGCCGCGCGCGCAGCGCCATGGATGGTCTGCCACACATTGAGAGGCGTGGCGGGCATGGTTATCTGCGTGACGCCGATCGGCGCCAGCGCATCGCGGACGGCGTTCATGACGGCGGCAGGCGCGGCGATCGCCCCGGCCTCGCCGCATCCCTTCACGCCCAGCGGATTGTGCGGACAGGGCGTGACCTTGTAGCCGAGCTTGAACGACGGCACGTCGTCCGCCCGCGGCATGGTGTAATCCATGTACGAGCCGCTGAGGAGCTGGCCCGTTTCCTTGTCGTAGACCGCGTTCTCGAGCAGCGCCTGGCCGACACCCTGCACGATGCCGCCGTGCACCTGGCCCTCGACGATCATCGGATTGATGATGTTGCCGAAATCGTCGACCGCGGTGAAGTTCACGATCTGCGTCTCGCCCGTGTCGGGATCGATCTCGACCTCGCAGATCTGCGTGCCGGCCGGATAGACGAAGTTCGCCGGATCGTAGAAGGCGTTCTCGTCCATGCCGGGCTCGATCTCGGCCAACGGGTAGTTGTGGGGCACGTAGGCCGCGAACACGGCCTGGGCAAGCGGCACGTTCTTGTCGGTGCCCGCCACCTTGAAGGTGCCGTTCTCGAACACGACGTCGTCGACCGACGCCTCCATCAAATGGGCCGCGATCTTCCGGCCCTTGGCGATGATCTTGTCGGCCGCCTTCATGATCGCCGAGCCGCCGACGGCCAGCGAGCGCGAGCCGTAGGTGCCCATGCCGAAGGTCGTCGTCGAGGTGTCGCCGTGGACCACCTCGATATTCTCCAGCGGAACGCCCAGCTTGTCGGAAACGATCTGCGCGAAGGTCGTCTCGTGGCCCTGGCCATGACTGTGAGAGCCGGTGATGACCTGCACGTTGCCGGTCGGATTGAACTTGAGCTGCGCCGACTCCCACTGGCCGACGCCGCCGCCCAACTGGCCGATCACTTGCGACGGGGCCAGTCCGCAGGCCTCGATGTAGGACGAGAAGCCGATGCCGCGCAGCTTGCCGCGCGACTTGGCCTCGGCGCGGCGTGCCTCGAAGCCCTTGTAGTCGGCGATCTTCATCGCCTCGTCGATGATCGGCGGATAGTTGCCCGAGTCGTACTGCAGGGCAACCGGCGTCTGATAGGGAAAGGCCGTCGACGGGATGAAGTTCTTCCGGCGCAGTTCCGCCGGATCCATGTTCAGGTCCTTCGCCGCCTGGGAGACGATGCTTTCGATCACGAACGTCGCCTCCGGGCGGCCCGCGCCACGATAGGCATCGACCGGCGCCGTATGCGTGACCGCCGCCCGGACATTGGCGTAGATCAGCGGCGTCGTGTACTGGCCGGCCAGCAGTGTCGCGTAGAGATAGGTCGGCACGGCGGTCGAGAAGGTCGAGAGATAGGCGCCCATGTTGGCGATGGTGTCGACCTTGAGCGCCAGGAACTTGCCGTCCTTGTCGAGCGCCAGCTCGGCATGGGTCACGTGGTCCCGGCCATGCGCGTCGGTCATGAAGGACTCGGCCCGCTCCGCCGTCCACTTGATCGGACGGCCGACGCGGCTCGACGCCCAGCACACCGCCGTCTCCTCGTTGTAGCAGAAGATCTTGCTGCCGAAGCCGCCGCCGACATCGGGAGCGATCACGCGCAGCTTGTGCTCGGGAATGCCCAGCACGAACGCCGACAGGATGAGCCGCAGCACATGCGGGTTCTGCGACGTCGACCAGAGCGTGTAGTGGCCCGTGCCCTTGTCGTACTCCGCCGCGGCCGCCCGCGGCTCCATGGCATTGGGGATCAGGCGGTTGTTGACGATGTCGATCTTGGTGACGTGCGCTGCCTTGGCGAAGGCGGCGTCGACATCGGCCTTCACGCCGAGCTCCCAGTCATAGATCAGGTTGCCCGGGGCCTCCGCATGCACCTGGGGTGTGCCCTTGTCGAAGGCCTTGGCGAGATCGACGCTCGCCGGCCGTACATCGTAGTCGACCTTGATCTGCTCGGCGGCGTCCTTGGCCTCGTCGTGGCTGTTGGCCACGACCATGGCGACCGGATCGCCGACATAGCGCACGGTATCGACCGCCAGCACCGGGTGCGGCGGCGCCTTGTGGGGCTGGCCATGCTTGTCCTTCACCACCCAGCCGCAGATCAGGCTGCCGACCTTGGATTCGGCCAGATCCTTGCCGGTGAAGATCGCGACCACCCCCGGCATCTTCTCCGCCGCCGAAAGATCGATACCCTTGATCCCGGCGTGAGCATGTGGCGAACGCAGGAAGTACGCGTAGGTCGCCCGCGCGAGGGGCAGATCGTCGACATAGCGGCCCGTGCCGGTCAGGAAGCGCACATCTTCCTTCCGTTTGACCCGGGCGCCGATTCCGGTGGCGGCAGTCATGGCTAAACTCCCGCGGCCTTCATGGCCGGGGCAGCGGCCAGGATGGCCTTCACGATGTTGTGGTAGCCGGTGCAGCGGCAGAGATTGCCTTCGAGCTCGTGGCGCACCGTGGTCTCGTCGAGCTGGTAGTTGTGGCGCTTAACCATGTCGATGGCGCTCATCACCATGCCCGGCGTGCAGAAGCCGCACTGCAGGGCGTGATTGTCGCGGAACGCCTCCTGCATCGGATGGAGCTTGTCGGCGCTGGCGGCGAGACCTTCGATGGTCAGGACCTGCGCACCCTCGGCCTGGACCGCGAGCATGGTGCAGGATTTCACGGACTTGCCGTCGACATGGACGACACAGGCGCCGCACTGGCTGGTGTCGCAACCGACATGGGTGCCGGTCATGCTGAGATGCTCACGCAGGAACTGGACCAACAGTGTGCGCGCCTCGACCTTGCCGGACGCCGGCTTGCCGTTGACGGTCATGGCGACGGAAATGGTCATTATTCTTTCTCCCTCACATGTTGGTTCGAGCAACGCCAATGCGCGCCGCAGAGCCTTCGCAGGACTCTCGCAAGGCGTCGATACGCCGGTCAAGCGAATTACGGAGAATGCATAACGACCGGCAAAAAGCCGCGCCTCAGCGGCTGAGCAGAAACACGACGATCAGGATCGCCGCGCCGATGCCGATGATCATCCAGTGCCGGTATCCCCGCCGCGCCGCCGCCGTCGGAACAGGCGGTGGCGGATCGTCGGACGGCGCCATCGTGCTACCCGGCCGAGGCGACCGGCGCCGCCGCACCGACGTTTTCGGCGAACTTGCCGAAGAACTGGTCGGCGAGCTTCTTGGCCGTCCCGGAGATCAGCCGGGCGCCGACCTGGGCGATCTTGCCGCCGACCTGGGCATCGACATCGTAGGTCAGCACCGTCGTGCCGCTGTCATCGGCCAGCCTGACCACGGCGCCACCCTTGGCGAAGCCGGCGACGCCGCCCTGCCCCTCGCCGGTGATCCTGTAGCCATTCGGCGGATCGATGTCGGACAGTGTCACCTTGCCGTTGAAGGTCGCGCTCACCGGCCCGATGCGCAGCCGTACCTTGGCCGTCATCTCGGTATCCGACAACTTCTCGAGCGACTCGCAGCCCGGGATGCAGGCCTGCAGGACGGCCTGATCGTTGAGCGCCGCGAAGACTTTTTCGCGCGGCGCCGCGATTCTGTATTCGCCCTTGATTTCCATGAGGTTACTCCGCTTCTCGGGCCAGCTTTACCACTTGCTGGTATAGGAGTCCGGCGGCGGTTCTGCCAGTGGTTCGCGGATCGAGAGGTAGATCGTGGCGAGGTATGGCACGGCCATCAGCACCGCGAGGCCGGCAAGCCAGTCCGACTGGGTGTTCCAGAAAAGGGTCCTGATCACCCAGCGCCCGCCGTCGGCCGCGATGAAGCCGCCGATACCACCGTCGTAAAGCTTGATGGCCCCCTCCGTGACCACGAGGATGGCGGCCCAGAAGATCAGCAGGCTGGCCAACACGATCTCCGGCAGGACCGGCCGCATGCGACTCAGCCTCCGGTTCATGCGCACGTAGCCGCGACTGGCGTCATAGCCCAGCAGGCGGCCGAACGAGAGTGCCCGCACCAGGCGATGAGGTCGCGGCACGGCCTGTCTGCGAAACAGCGTCGCCAGCTTCCAGGCGATCAGGCAAATGCTGGGGATGACGAAGCTCCAGATCGGAAAATCGCGATAGCGGCCGTCGATCGCGATCTGCCGGAACCAGGTATCGCTCAGCCGGATCACGCCGTCGTACCAGTCGATCGAGATCACCACGAGGTAGAAGATGCAGAGCACGGTGAGCGCCAGATAAAGGATCTGCGCCATCAGGTCGGCGCGCTGCAGGATGCGGAAACGCGGAAGCTCACGCCATGCTCGCCATGCCTCCCGCACGCGCGCGCCATAGAGCGAGGGGTCGGCCATGCGCCCGGTCAGGTTGTCGGCGATGCCGCGCAACAGGGCGTAGCTGAAAGCCCCCAGCAGGACCGCCCAGAACACCACACCCAGCCACTTCTCGAGGTAGAAGGTGCGCGTCAGGTCGATCCAGACGGACTCCACGTAGCAAGTGGCGATGAGCTGCGCGAACAGGGCGAAGACGGCGATCTGCCGGTTCTTGGCCCGCCGGCGACCAACGGCGAAGGCCAGCAGCAGCAAGGCTGACACGATAGTCGACACGGCGAACAGGATGCGCCAGTGCGGTTCGGCCACCACCGGCTTGCCGAGCTCGAACTTGTCGTGACGATGGGCGTCGAGAAGCCCCCAGCTCGCGCCGACGGTGCCTTCCTGGCGAGCCTTCCAGTCCTGATCGAAGGCCTCGACAAAGTTGTAGTCGAAGTGCTCGCGCTCGGCCAGAGACCGGAACATCGAGAAGAAGCGCACCTGCTCCACGCGGCCCGGACGCGCATCCGATCGCATGCGTCCGTCCGACGGCCAGCCGGTCTCGCCGATCACGATCTTCTTGCCGGGAAAGCGCGCCTGCACCCGGTGATAGATGTCGAGGATGTGCTTCTCGATGCTCGGCGTCCCGTCTGGCTCGCGCCGGTCGATGCCGATCGGCTCGTCCTCCCAGTAGGGCAGCATGTGGATGGTGATGAAGTCGACATCGTCCGCGAGCGAGGGATTGCGCAGCCAGAACTCCCAGACATCGGCATAGGTCACCGGCTGGCGGACACGCTGCTTGACCATCCGGATGTAGGCCCGGAGCTGGTTCACGGTGAGGTCCTTGCGCAGCAGCACCTCGTTGCCGACGATCACCCGCTCGACCGTCTCCGGGTATTTGTTGGCGTGGTCGATCAGCAGGTTCACCTGCTCGAGATTTTCCTTGTCGTTGCTGTTGAGCCAGGCACCTTCCCAGACCTTGAGGCCGTACTTGCCGGCGCGCTGCGGGACGGTCTCCAGATTCTCAGCGGCCGAATAAGTGCGGACGGCTTGCACCTTGCCCTGCAAGCGCTTGAGGTCCTGCTCGATCTGCTCGGGCGTCGGAAAGGTGCGGGTCAGCGGACTCTGGCCCGGCCGATAGGGAGCAAAGGAGACGCTTTGAAGAGGGGCGCTGGTCCAGCCGGCGATTTCGACCGGTCTGTTGGGCAGCCACCACCACAAGAGATTGAGCGCCGTCACCACTGCGAACGCGAGCAACGCTGCCAAGGCACGCATGACAGGCTTTGTAGCAGGATCGCCAGAGCGGCGAACGGCTTTTTGCCGGTTGTCCCCAATCGCCCCGACGCCGCGACGGCCTAGATTTCGCCCAACTGCACCCCTGCGATGGCCTGCCGCATGAGCTGATGGCCGCGGAACAGCACCGCTTCCTTCCAGTCGTTCGTGTCGGGATAGAACTGGCGGCGCATGGCGGCGCGTATCGGCCCTGCTTCCTTGCCCAGCGGATCGCCGTGCTTGTGCAGCCAGTGATCGGCCCGGAACGCCTTCTGGCCGCTTTCGCGGTCGAAGGTGCCGAATTCCAGCGTGCACATGGTGAGCCGGGTCTCGGGCTCCTTCAGCACCCGGTTGAGGCCGTAGTGGCCGAGCCCGTCGCGCGCCTGCGAAGCCGTCTGGCCTCGCTTGGATTCGGTTACCGACTCTCCCCAGAAAGCCCGCACGCGGCGTGAGCCTGCCGAGTCGACGTCATAGTGCGTGATGGGCTCGCCGTAACCGTACGGCCCGAGGCCGGTGTGGAAGTCGATCACGGCGACGTCGCTGCGACCCTTGAGGAAGCGTTCGGCGATTGCATGCATGGTGCGGTTCGACCAGCTCGGCCCACCGCCACCGAAGAACATGCCGTCGGGATGACTGTACTGGCCACCCGAGATGGCGCGGAAGTACGCCACATCCCCTACCTTCTTTCGATACGCCGCAAGCTTGGCGTCGGCTGCCTTGAGGCCTGCATCGCTGAGGTCCGACGGCACCAGCCAGTCGGCGATCTCCAGGTAGCCCTCGTTCACCGGATAAGGCTTGCCGTGATCGACATAGTTGCGGTTGAGGTCGTTGCCCTCCTCCGTCACCCGGCGGGTCCAGGCAAAGCCGTAAGGATTGATGGCGTGGACCATGAGCACCGCCGTGTCTTGCGGCAACGCAGCGGCGCCAGTCGTGGCCAGCCAATCCACTTGGAAGCCCGAGCCGCAGTAGCCTTCCACGCCATGGGTGCTCGAGATGGCGACGACAATTCTGGAGGCATCGTCCGGACCGAGCCGGGCCACGTCGGTCGACAGCGACTCGCCTTTCGGGCCTTTGGTCGGATTGTCGTAACGTAACGTCGCCGCACCCGCGATCCGTGCGGCAGCCAGGAACTTCTCACGAGCCTCGCTGTAGTCGGCGGCAAAGGAATGGACGTTCGACATTGTTCGGCTTCTCCACCTCACATCCAGTGTCATCCCGAGCGAAGCGAGGGATCTTTTGCGTTCACCAAGGATCCCTCGCTTCGCTCGGGATGACACCGCAGACTTAAGCGCCTACGTCCTCAGCGTCAGCCCGCCATCGACCACCAGCTCGTGGCCGGTGATGAAGTCGGCCTCGTCGGAGGCCAGCAGCAGCGCGCCGCGGGCAATGTCGATCGGCTGGCCGAGCCGGCGTAGCGCCGCCTTCTTCTCCCAGACGGCGCGGATCTCCGGATTGTCGAAGTTGGTTCGCGTCATGCCGGTATAGATGGCGCCCGGGCAGACATAGTTGGCCGTGATGTTGAACTTGCCGAGCTCGAGCGCCAGCGTGCGCGTAAGCCCGCCGACACCGGCCTTGGAGGCGCAGTAGGCGGCAAGTCCGTAATCGGTATCGAACGCCATCACCGAAGCGGTATTGACGATGCGCGCACGGCCTTTCTCCTTGGCTCTGGCCTTGAGGGCCGGAATCGCCGCGCGGCAAAGCCGGAACATGCCACGCACGTTCACCCCGTTCACCCGATCCCACATCTCGTCGGTCATCTCCTCGACGAACGCCCGACCGCTTACGCCGGCATTGTTGAACAGGATGTCGAGCGCACCGAACTTCGAGACCGCCGCCTCGACGATCCGCCCGGGCGCATCGTCCGCAGTGATGTCGGCCTTGAACGGCGCGATGGCATTGCTGCCGGCATGAACGGAGTCGATGTCGGATTCCGGCCGGTCCACGGCCAGGACCTGCGCGCCCTCCTCGGCGAACAGCTTGGCCGAGGCCGCCCCGATCCCCGAGGCGGCGCCCGTCACGATGGCGATCTTGCCTGCGAGCCTGGTCATCTTCGGCTCACGCGACCGACAGGACGACCTTGCCGGTCGCCTTGCGCGACAGCAAGGCGTTCATGGCGTCCGAGCCCTTCTCCAATGGGAAGCGCATGGAGATGTGCGGCTTGAGCTTGCCCTGGGCATACCAGGCCAGCAACTCGTCGAAGTTCTTGCGCGCCTCCGCCGGCTCTCGCCCGCGCCACGCGCCGTAGAACACGCCGCGCACGTCACAGCTCTTCAGCAGCGCGAGATTCGCCGGCAACGAGGGGATACGGCCGGCGGCGAAACCCACCACCAGCAGCCGGCCGTACCAGGCGATGCAGCGGATCGACTCGTCGAAGGCATCGCCGCCGACGGCGTCATAGACGATGTCCGCGCCGTTGCCGCCGGTCAGCTCCTTCACCTTGTCGCGCATCTTCTCCTTGCTGTAGTTCACGAACATGGAGGCGCCATACTTCCGGCAGATCTCCATCTTCTCGTCCGAGCCGACGGCGGCAATGACCTTCAGGCCCATCAGCGCGCCCAGCTCGACCGCCGTCAGGCCGACACCGCCGGAGGCACCCGTGACGAGCAGCGTCTCGCCCGGCTTGTAGGAGCTGCGCTGCTTCAGGGCGTAATAAGAGGTGCCGTAGGTCATGGTGAACGCGGCGCCATCCTCGTAGCTCATGTTCTGCGGCATCGGCAGGAGCGCCCCTTGCTCGGCGACGACCTCTGTCGCGTAGCCGCCATGGCCGATCATGCCGATCACGCGGTCGCCCACCTTGTAGGCGCCGATACCGTCGCCCACCTCGGTGATGTCGCCCGCCACCTCGTGGCCCGGCGCGAAAGGACGCGGCGGCTTGAACTGGTACTTGTCGGCAATGATCAGCGTATCGGGAAAGTTCACGCCCGCCGCGCGCACGGCAATGCGGACCTCGCCCTTCCCCAAGGGCTTGGACGGCAGCTCCATCAGCTTGAGGCTTTCCGGTCCGCCCGGCGTTTCGCTGATCATGGCCCGCATCGCTTGCTCCGCATCTTCGAGTTTCGTCCTGTGGCGGCATTGATACGATGGTCGATGGCCCAGCGTCCATCCGTGCTAGAAGACGCAGAACTTTCGCGAGGAGGAAGATGGCAGGGCTCTATTTCGAGGAACTCACGGTGGGGCGCACGTTCGATCACGCCTGGACACGGACGGTCACGGAGATGGACAACGTGTTGTTCAGCTCGCTCACCATGAACGTCCAGCCGCTGCATCTCGACGAGGAGTTTGCCGCGAGGACCGAGTTCGGCCAGCGCATCGTGAACAGCCTCTTCACGCTCGGCTTGATGATCGGCATCACCGTCAACGACACCACGCTCGGCACGACCGTCGCCAATCTCGGCATGACCGATGTGCGCTTCCCCAAGCCTGTCTTCCATGGCGACACACTGAAGGTCCAGACCAAGGTTCTGTCGGCGCGCGAGAGCAAGTCGCGGCCCGACGCGGGCATCGTCGAGTTCAGCCATACTGCTTTCAATCAGCGCGGCGAGACCGTCGCCCAATGCACCCGCCAGGCGCTGATGCGCAAGCGTCCCAAGGGTTGAGGTCCCCATGCGTTCCTTCCTGTTCGTTCCCGCCGATTCCGAGCGCAAGCTCGCCAAGGGGCCGCAGTCCGGCGCCGACGGCCTGATCCTCGATCTCGAGGACTCCGTCGCCAGCGATCGCAAGAAGACGGCGCGCGAGATGGCGCTCGGCTATCTCCGCGCGGCAAACCGCGATGCGGGCCCCAAGCTCTACGTTCGCGTGAACGCACTCGATACGGGCCTGACGCTCGGCGACCTCGCCACCGTCATGCAAGGCAAGCCGGACGGGATCGTGTTCCCGAAATGCGTCGGCCAGCGCGATCTCGACCTGCTCGGCAGCTACCTCGACGCCTTCGAGGCCCGCGAGGGGATCGAGCAAGGCGCGACGCGCATCCTCACCGTCGCGACGGAAAGCGCTGCCGCCGTGCTCGCGTTGACTGCCGCGCCGGCAAAACATGCGCGCCTGATGGGCCATTCATGGGGTGGCGAGGACCTGATGGCCGATCTCGGCGCGCTGGCGAAGGGTCCGGCGCCCGGCATCTACGACGACACCTTCAGGCTTGCACGCACCGTCAACCTGATGGCGTCGGTCGCTGCCGGCGTCACGGCCTACGATACGGTCTATCCCGACATCAGGAACATCGAAGGCCTGCGTGCCGAAGCGCAGGAGGCGCGGCGCATGGGCTATGGCGGCAAGATCGCCATCCATCCGGACCAAGTCGCGATCATCCACGAGGTCTTCACGCCGTCGGCCCAGGAAGTCGACTGGGCCAGGCGCGTGGTGGCGACCTTCGAAAGCAATCCCGATGCCGGCGTGCTCACGCTCGACGGCAAGATGCTCGACAAGCCCCATCTGGTCCTCGCCCGCCGCCTGCTCGCCCGCACCGAATGAGCGAGCGCGGGGGCGCTGCTTCCCGTCCTCGAACGTCTGTTTGCAGGTCCGCGCGAATCGAGCCTCACGCTCGATCGGCTGCTCGCGGGCCTCGAGGCCCGTTCTTATTTCCACCGTGACCGGCGTGCCGATGCTGCTCCTGCCCAGGCCGGACCGAAGTCGAGTTGGCGGGCGCTTCGCAGCCACTGCACTTGTCAGCTCGACTGATCGGGTGCCTTCCATCTGAGCCAATCTGCAGGCTATGCTTCGAGTTGTGGCCAGGCACTTGGGGGGACCATGCCTGCCGATACCGCCGCCTCTTCACCGAGCGTTTCCGACCTTCAGCGACAGATCGACGGGCTGAACGCCGACCTGCGCGCACGCACCGCCGAGCGTGACGAAGGCAAAAGGCACGAGGCCGCTGTCGCCGAGGTTTTGCAGGTCATCAACGCGTCGCCCGGCACTCTCGCCACGGTGTTCGAGACTATCCT
>DATEID010000219.1:0-8713 GCA_035279245.1 Reyranella sp. | reverse complement strand
CGGTTGAGCGTGATCAGCGCCACGCCCTCGCGCACGACGCATAAAAGTTCATTTGTTCCGGTGTCGATTTCCATGGGACCCTCCGGCCATGACATTCCTGATCACCGAACACACCGTCAAGACGCCCCGCCACACGACGGGCTATCTCGCCTGCGGCGCGCAAGACGCGCCACTCCTCGTCTTCTGTCATGGCTGGCCCGAGCTTTCGCTTTCCTGGCGCCACCAGTTGCCGGCTTTCGCGGCATTCGGCTTTCGCTGCATCGCGCCCGACATGCGCGGCTACGGCCGGTCGAGCACCTACACGCGCCACGAGGACTTCGCGCAGGAGCCGATCGTGCAGGACATGCTCGAGTTGCTCGTGGCACTCGGGCGCGACAAGGCGGTGTGGATCGGTCACGACTGGGGCAGTCCGGTGGTCTGGAACATGGCGGCACACCATCCCGACAAGGTCGTCGGTGTGGCGAGCCTCTGCGTGCCTTATCTACCGCGGGGCTTCACGCTGGAGGCGGTCATGCCGCTCGTGGACCGCAAGCTCTATCCGATCGACACGCATCCGGCTGGCCAGTGGGACTATCAGTTCTTCTATGAAGAGAGCTTCGACAAGGCGTGCAAAAGCTTCGAGGCCGACATCCGCAACGTGGTGAAGGCGCTGTTTCGCAAGGGTGATCCGAGTCGTATCGGCCAGCCGGCGCCGACCTCGCGCATACGCAAGGCGGGTGGTTGGTTCGGGGGTGGCCCAGCGCCCGACGTGCCGCGCGACAATGACGTTATCACCGAGCAGGACATGGAAGCCTATGTCGCGGCACTGACACGCAACGGCTTCTTCGGCCCCGACTCCTGGTACATGAACCACAAGGCAAACGGCGAGTACGCGAGCCGCGCGGCAAACGGCGGCAAGCTCTCGATGCCCGTGCTGTTCCTCCACGGCGCCTACGACACGACCTGCGAGACCATGACCTCGCGCCTCGCCGAGCCGATGCGGGCCGATTGCGCCGACCTCACCGAGGTGGTGGTGAAGTCCGGTCACTGGATGGCCCAGGAGCAGCCGGTCGCCGTCAACGCGGCGATCGCCAAATGGCTGGCGAGCCGGCTGCCGTCCTATTGGCAGTGACGCTGCCATCGTTTGGAATCGTTTGACGCAATTTGGCGGATATGACACGTTTGTTTCATTCGTCGAAGGATCGGAGGAATCCTGGTGGCGGTTGGGTCATCGGCGACATTCGATTCGAAGCTTCGGGCGCAGTTCGGCGCTCTCTCGCCGCAACTACGGGAGGCGGCACGCTGGGTGATCGATCATCCCGATGACGTGGCGCTGCTGTCGTTGCGTGAGCAGGCGCGGCGATCGGGGGTTGCCCCGGTGACCCTGACGCGCCTTGCCCAGCGCTTCGACCTGAAGGGATATGACGATATCCGGCGGCTTTATGCCGATGCGGTGCGCAAGCGGCCGGAGAGCTTCCACGGCCGGGCGCAGGAGCTGCTGGCGCGGCATGGCAGCGAAGGTGACGGCGCCTTGGCGCAGGACATCCTGACCGCTCTTGGCCGCCATCTGCAGGCACTCTCGGGGGACGAGGCGGTGGCCCGCCTCGTCGCTGCGGCGGAGATGATCGCGTCCGCCGACCGCGTGTTCTGTTTCGGCCAACGCTCGACCTTCGCCGTGGCCTTCATCTTCCACTACGTTCGCTCGCTCTTCGGCTCCAAATCGGTGCTGGTCGACGGTCCGGGCGGCACCGGTCGCGATGCCTTGCGCACCATCGGCCGGAAGGACGTGCTGCTCGCGATCACCGCCGATCCTTATGTCCGGGAGACGGTCGAGACGGCACGCCACGTGAAGACCCGCGGCGCGCGTGTCGTTGCCGTGACCGACAGCGAACTCTCGCCGCTTGCCGCGGTCGCCGACCGCGTCGTGTTGATCGGCACCGAAAGCCCGTCCTTTTTCCATACGATGACGCCGGCCTTCGCGGCCGTGGAGTGCCTCGCCGCCCTGGTCGCGGCGCGGCGCGGCAAGGAAACCTTGTCGGCGCTCGCCGAGAGCGAGCAGCAGCTTGCCGCTTTCAACACCTATGTGATCCGCCGCAAGGGAAGAAGAGCCAGGCCATGACGCACGTGCTGCATCGCCAGATCCGCCATGCCTATCCGGCGGCGACGCGCGGGCGCGGCCTTACCATCCGCGATGCCGCGGGCAAGGAATATATCGATGCGTCCGGCGGCGCCGCGGTCTCGTGTCTCGGCCATTCCCATCCCGATGTGCTGGTGGCGCTGCATGCGCAGATCGATCGGCTCGACTATGCGCATACCAGCTTCTTCACGACCTCGGCCGCGGAAGAGCTCGCCGACGAAATGGTTCGCCATGCGCCCAAAGGCATCGGCCATGTCTATTTCACCAGCGGCGGCTCGGAGGGCGTCGAGGCGGCGTTGAAGCTCGCGCGGCAATATTTTGTCGAGCGCGGCGAGCCGCAGCGCCGGCATTTCATCGGCCGCCTGCAAGGCTATCACGGCAACACGTTGGGTGCGCTGTCGGTCGGCGGCAATCTCTGGCGCCGCCGGGCCTTCGAGCCGATCCTGCTTTCCAATGTGCATCATGTCTCGCCCTGCTACGAGTATCGCGGTCGCCAGAATCGGGAGACCTCCGAGGCCTATGGCGAGCGGCTGGCGCAGGAGCTTTCCGACAGGATCGACGCGCTTGGTGGCGACACTGTCATCGCCTTCATCGCCGAGACGGTTGTCGGCGCGACGCTGGGCGCCGTGCCGCCGGTGCCGGGCTACTTCAAGCGCGTGCGCGAGATCTGCGATCGGCATGGCATCCTCCTGATTCTCGACGAGGTGATGTGCGGCATGGGCCGCACCGGAACCCTGCATGCCTGCGAGCAGGAAGGCGTGGCGCCGGACCTGATGGTGGTCGCGAAGGGCCTGGGCGGCGGCTACGCGCCCATCGGCGCCGTGATGGTGAACGAGCAGATCGTCCAGACGCTGGCCGAGGGCTCCGGGTTCTTCCAGCACGGCCATACCTACATGGGGCACCCGTTGGCTTGCGCCGCCGCGCTCGCCGTGCAGCGCGTGATCCGGCGCGACGATCTCTTGGGCAATGTCCGCGAGCAAGGCAGCCATCTCGCCCGGCGCCTGAAGGAGCGCTTCGGTAACCATCCGCTCGTGGGCGATGTGCGCGGGCGTGGCCTGTTCCAGGCAATCGAGCTGGTCGCCGACAGGACCAGCAAGGAGCCGTTCGATCCGGCGCTGAAGCTGCATGCTCGCATCAAGCAGGCGGCGATGGAGCGCGGTCTCATGGTCTATCCGATGGGCGGTACGGTCGACGGTGCGCGGGGCGACCACGTGCTGCTGGCGCCGCCCTTCATCATCGATTCGGCGACGCTCGACAACGTCGTGGAGCGGCTGGGCGATGCGGTCGACGCCGCGATCGCGACGGTGCGTGACTGAGGCGATCCTGATCAAGAGGAGGCAATGATGTTCAATGGAAAAATCGCGGGCCTGGCGGGTCTCGCCGCGGCAGGTCTGTTTGCGTTCTCGTCGCTGGCGGAGCCGGCGGCGGCGCAGCAGAAGTTCGTCACCATCGGTACCGGCGGCGTCACCGGCGTCTATTACGCGGTGGGCGGCGCGGTGTGCCGGCTGATGAACAAGCAGCGCGCCAAGACAGGCATCCGCTGCTCGGTCGAATCGACCGGCGGTTCGGTCTTCAATGCCAATGCCATCGGGACCGGCGAGCAGGACTTCGGCATGGCCCAGTCCGACGTCCAGTACAATGCGATCAAGGGAGTGGCGCAGTTCAAGGACAAGCCCATCGCCGACCTGCGCGCGGTCTTCTCGGTGCATCCCGAGCCTTTCACCGTGCTTGCCCGTCCCGATGCCGGCATCAGCAAGTTCGAGGACTTCAAGGGCAAGCGCTTCAACGTCGGTAATCCCGGCTCGGGCACGCTCGCCTCGATGGAGGAGCTCCTGAAGCAGATGGGCTGGACCAAGGCCGATTTCTCCCTGGCAGCGGAGCTCAAGGCCGACGAGCAGGGAACGGCGCTTTGCGACAACAAGATCGATGGCTTCTTCTACGGCGTCGGTCATCCGTCGGCGGCGATCCAGGATCCGACCACGGCATGCAGCGCCAAGCTGATCCCGCTCACCGGCAAGGCGGTGGACGAGCTCGTGAAGGAGCATCCGTATTATGCCTACGCAACCATCCCCGGCGGGATGTATGCGCACAACCCCGAGCCGACCAAGACCTACGGCGTGCTCGCGACCATGATGACGTCGGCCAAGGTGCCGGACGATGTGGTCTACAATCTCGTGAAGGCGGTGTTCGACAACTTCGACGAGTTCAAGAAGCTGCACCCCGCCTTTGCCCATCTCGATCCCAAGCACATGGTCAAGGACGGCCTCTCGGCGCCGCTGCATCCTGGCGCCGTCAAGTACTACAAGGAAAAGGGCTGGATGTAGGTCGGCAACCGGCAAAGGCGGTGCCGGCATGGTGCCGCCTACCGCTGCAGGGGGCGAAGGATGAGCGACACCACGGCACCGACTGCCTCGCGCGAGGCGCTGGAGACTCTGGTCGCGGAAGCCGATACCGGCGCCCGCAAGCCGTCGGGACCGGTCAGGCGCCTGATCTTCGTCATCGCGCTCTGCTGGGCGCTGTTCCAGCTCTGGTACGCGTCGCCGCTGCCGTATCTGTTCAATGTCGGCGTCGTGAACGACGGGCAGGCGCGGGTCATCCATCTCTGTTTCGCCTTCCTGCTGGCCTTCACCAGCTTCCCGGCGTTCAGGCGCTCGCCGCGCGATCGCGTGCCGGTCACGGACTGGATCCTGGCCGGTCTCGGCATCGTCGCCGCGGGCTATCTCCTCCTGTTCTATCGCGAGCTGTCGCAGCGCTCGGGGCTGCCGACGACGCCGGACGTGATCGTCTCGGTGATCGGCGTGCTGCTGCTGCTCGAAGCGGCGCGCCGCGCGGTCGGTCCGGCCCTGGCGGTGATCGGCGCGCTGATGCTGATCTACATGTTCGCCGGTCCCTGGATGCCTGGCCTGATGGCGCACAAGGGCACGTCGCTTGCCCGCGCCTCGTCGCAGATGTGGCTCACCTCGGAGGGCATCTTCGGCGTGGCGCTGGGCGTGTCGACCAACGTCGTGTTCTTCTTCGTGCTGTTCGGCAGCCTGCTGGAGAAGGCGGGTGCGGGGAACTACTTCATCCAGCTCGCCTTCGCGCTGCTCGGCACCTTCCGCGGCGGACCGGCCAAGGCGGGCGTCGTGGCGTCCGGCATGACGGGCATGATCTCGGGCTCGTCGGTCGCCAACACCGTCACCACCGGCACCTTCACCATCCCGCTGATGAAGCGCGTCGGCTACACCGCGGTGAAGGCGGGCGCCATCGAATGCGCGGCGGGGGTGAACGGCCAGCTCATGCCGCCGGTCATGGGGGCGGCGGCGTTTCTGATCGCCGAGTATGTCGGCATCACCTACGCCGATGTCGTGAAGCACGCGTTCGTGCCGGCCTTCCTGACCTACGGGGCGCTGTTCTACATCGTCGATATCGAGGCGGCGAAGGCGGGGCTGCGCGGCCTGCCGCGCTCATCGACCGCATCGATCTATCAGTCGGTCCTGCGCGGCCTTATGACCATCTGCGGCGTGATCGTGCTGAGCGGCATCGTCTATTGGGGCATCGGCTGGACGAAGGATCTGTTCGGCGACGCGGCGAGCTGGCTGATCGGCATCGCCGCGGTCGCCGCCTATGTCGGCCTGGTGCGCTACAAGGCGCGCCATCCCGACCTGCCGCACGACGATCCCTCGCAAGCGATCGTGAGGGTGCCGGATTTCTTCGAGACCGCACGCACCGGCCTGCACTACATGCTGCCGGTGGTCGTCCTGATCTGGTGCCTGATGGTCGAGCAGCTCTCGCCCGGCCTCAGCGCCTTCTGGGGCACGATGTTCCTGATCTTCATCATGCTGACCCAGCGGCCGCTCATTGCCGCGTTCCGCAAGGAACGCGCGCTGGCGGGGCACGTCCGCGAAGGCTTCCGCGATCTCGCCTCGGCGCTGGAAAGCGCGTCGCGCAACATGACCGCGGTCGGCATTGCGACGGCGGCGGCCGGCATCATTGTCGGCACGGTGGCGCTGACCGGCATCGGCCTCGTGATGACCGAGATCGTCGAAAGCGCTTCGGGCGGCAGCCTGATCATCATGCTGATCCTGACGGCTTTCATATGCCTGTTGCTCGGCATCGGCATGCCGACCACGGCGAACTATGTCGTTGTGGCGACCCTGATGGCGCCGGTGGTGGTCGAGGTGGCTCAACAAAACGACCTCGCCGTGCCGTTGGTCGCCGTCCATATGTTCGTCTTCTACTTCGGTCTGATGGCCGACGTGCATCCCCCGGTCGGGCTCGCAGCCTACGCGGCCGCGGCGATCTCGGGAGCCGATCCGATCAAGACCGGCCTGCAGGGCTTCTGGTACGAGATCCGGACTGGGCTGCTGCCTTTCATCTTCATCTTCAATTCCGAGCTGCTGCTGATCGATGTCGGCGGCCCGTTCAATCTCGTGATGGTGCTCGTCTGCTCGATCGTGGCCATGGCCTGTTTCGTGGCGGCGACGCAGAACTGGCTGCTGACTCGCAATCGCTGGTACGAGACCGCCTTGCTGTTGGTGATCTGCTTCACCTTGTTCCGCCCGGGCTACTGGCTCGACAGGTTCGAGGCGCCCTTCAACGCCCATCCTCCGGGGGAGATCCTCGCGGCTGCGGGTGGCCTGCCGGAGAACGAGACCCTGCGCTTTCGCGTTATGAGCCAGAACCGCGCCGGCGAGGATGTCGAGAAGACGGTGCGGCTCACCATGAAGGCCGGCAAGGATGGCGCCGACCGCCTGCGCGGGGCAGGGCTCGGCCTGACGCAGGGCGGCCAGCCGATGGTCCAGACGGTGCGCTTCGGCAGCGAGGCCGCGAAGTATGGACTCGCGCCTGGCGACACCATCACCGCCGTGCTGGTGAAGGCGGACCGCCCGAGCCGCTACTGGATGTCCATCCCGGCTTTCCTGCTGCTCGCCGTGATCGTGCTGCTGCAGTTGCGCCGTCGGAACCGATCGGGAACGGCTGCGACTATCGCAGCCATGGCGTGACCACAGTCATCGGACGTAGTTTCTTCCATTGCTTCTTATATTCGGGGATATTCGTGCGCGCGATTTCCATAGCCGCTTTAGCCATAGTCGCTGCGATGTTCGCCATGCCCGCTCTCGCCGATCCCGGCCATGGTCAGGGCAAAGGCCAAGGTCACGGCCACGGTAATGATAACGGCAACGGTAACAGCAATGGCAACGGGCCGATGGGCGGCCCGCCTGGCAGATCAGGCGGCGGCGGTCCCGGACAGCCATCGACTCAGGTGAACATCGTGATCTCGCCCTACGATCGCACGACGGTCTACAACTACTATCGCACCGAATACGTCGCGGGGCATTGCCCGCCGGGGCTGGCGAAGAAGCACAATGGCTGTTTGCCGCCTGGGCAGGCCAAGAAGCTGTGGACGATCGGCCAAGCGCTGCCGATGGGAGTCGTCTACTACCCGCTGCCGCCGGTGTTACTCGGTCAGCTCTCGCCGGCTCCGGCCGGGTACCAATATATCCGTGTCGCCAACGATATCCTGCTGATGGCCGTCGGCACCCGCCTGATTGCGGGAGCCTTGGCCGACCTCAGCAGCTTTTAGGTCGGCGCGGCAGCCGCGGCGCAATCCGAGAGTCACGTGCGGCCGCGCTTTATCATTTTCGCCTGTATCGTCGGCCTCGTGCTGGCCGCGATCGTCCGCAATGAGCAGGCGGCGTCGCCGCCCCATGTCGAGGCGTCGGCGCGTCCCTCTCCCGCCGCGCCTGCCGTGACGGTTTCAGAACGCGATCGCGACGAGGTCTATAGCTACTTCGGCATCGATCATCCCGACGGCGGCTGCCCGGCCGGCCTGGTGAAAAAGGTCAATGGCTGTCTTCCCGTCGGGGGTGGCCGCGGGAGCTGGGTCGTGGGCCAGCCGCTGCCCAGCCAGGTGATCCCTTATCCGCTGCCGGCCGTGCTGCTTGGCCAGATCACGCCGCCGCCATACGGCTATCGCTATGCCCGCGTAGGCGACGACGTGCTGATCATCGCGACCGAGACCCGCGTCGTCGTGGGCGCGATTGCCGCGGCTGTCGACAACAAATAGTCCGTCAAAGACCGCTCCTATGACTTTGCCTTGACGGCGGCGAAGCGGTCCTGGCTGCCCTTCGGCCACATTTCCTTCGGCTTGTAGTATTCGCGTACCGCCGGCACACCCTCGGGCAGGATCACCCAGGGCTGCTTCGACATGGTGAAGATGTGGATGTCGGGCGGCAGCCGGTCCGGTTCGTCGAGCGTGCCCACCCGCATGAACCGTATGCCGTCGCCCGCACCGGCATAGTTGCTCCATATCGCGACATGGCAGGTCGGGCAGCGCCAGATCTTCTGGCCCTTGCCGCTGGCCGACGGCGTGTCCACCCGCTCGACCTCGCCGCTCAGGAGCTCGACTCGGTCGGCCTCGATCATGGCGTTGAGCGCGAACGCCGTCCCTGTCTCGCGCTGGCACCAGCGGCAGTGGCAGCAATGGACGAACATCGGCCGCGACGTCATGCGGTAACGGACACGGCGGCAGGTGCAGCCGCCTTCGAAAATCTCGGTCTCGCTGGCCATCGTGCGAAGCTCCCGGCTAAGGTCCCGCGCGACGCATAACATCGT
>DATEID010000218.1:0-8607 GCA_035279245.1 Reyranella sp. | reverse complement strand
ACCGTCAACGTCAGCAAGGTCGGGATCGCGGTCTATCGCGTGAACGAGCGCGGCCTCGACCGTTTCATCAGCGAGTACGCCGATTCGAATTTCCCCGGCGGCAAGCCGACGACCGAAGGCTGGACGCTGCGCTCGTGGCTGAACGGCGACAATGGCAGCCTGCAATGGCGCGGCACCATGGAGGTGCGCAACGTCCTGAACCAGGCCACGGTCACGGCCTTCCCGATCCGCGAGACGATCGCGAACTGGAAACCCGGCGCCTACTTCATCGTAGCCTGGGACGCCGCCCAGCCGCCGCCCAAGGCGGACAACGATTACGACAATGACATGCCGACGGGTGCGCTGGCCGGCATGTGGGTGGTCGACACCGACATCGCGCTTACCACCTTCACCGGCCGCGACGGCCTCGACGTCTTCGCCCGCTCGCTGCAAAGCGCCGGGCCGCTGGCCGGCCTCGAGGTGACCTTGCTGTCGCGCGGCAACGATCCGATCGCCAAGGCCGTCACCGCCGCCGATGGGCGCGCGACCTTCGCTGCCAGCCTGTTGAAGGGGCGTGGTGCGGCCGAACCGGTGGCCGTCATGGTGACGGACCCGGCAAAGCAGGAATTCTCACGCCTCGAGCTTACCAAGGCGGCCTTCGACCTGTCCGATCGCGGCATCGACGGCCGCGCCCAGCCCGGCCCTGTCGACGCCTTTCTCTACACCGAACGGGGCGTCTATCGTCCCGGCGAGACCGTCCAGCTCATGGCGATGCTGCGCGACGAGGCCGCGCATGCGCTGAAGAACCTGCCGGTGACGCTGTCGGTCAAGCGTCCCGACGGGACCGAGTTCACCAAGTACACGCTGGCCCTCGGGGACTCGGGCGCGCTCTACCAGGCAATCCCACTGCCCAAATCCTCGCGCCGCGGCCGCTGGTCGGTGACGGCTTCGATCGATCCCAAGGCGCCGCCGGTGGGCCGGGCCGAGTTCTCGGTCGAGGATTTCGTGCCCGAGAAGCTCAAGGTCGAGCTGAGCTCGCAGGCGCCGCTCCTGCGGACGGACAGGACCAACGTCTTCGACATCGCCGCCGACTTCCTCTACGGCGCGCCGGCCGCCGGCCTTACGGTCGAAAGCGACTTGCGTGTCGGCATCGACGACCAGCCTTTCCCGGCTTTCGCCAAGTACACGTTCGGCCTCGAGAACGCGAAGCGGAAGTTCGAGCCGCCGTTCATCACCCTCACCGCCCCCGACACCGACGAGAAGGGCAAGTCGCGGCTCGAATGGTCGGGCGAGAAGGTTCCCGACACCGCGCTGCCGCTCAAGGCGCAGATCGAGGTGCGCGTATTCGAGCCGGGCAACGGCCGCGCCACCAAGGCCGACAAGGCCCTGCCGCTGCGCACGCGCAATGCCTATCTCGGCATCCGCCCGGCCTTCGAGGGGCGCTACGCAAGCGAAGGTGCCGACACCGAGTTTGACCTCGTCGCGGTCGACGCCGAAGGCCGGCAGATCGCCCGGCCGGCGGTCGACTACAAGATCGAGCGCATCACCTATTCCTACCAATGGTACCAGAGCGACGGACGCTGGCGCTGGCAGACCATCATCAGCGAGCGGACGGTCGCGGCGGACACGCTGGCCCTCGGCGCCGACAAGCCGATGCGCCTCTCCCGGCGGCTGCCGTGGGGATCCTACAAGCTCACCGTCAGCGATCGCGAGACCAAGGCCGCCAGCAGCATGAGCTTCTATGTCGGCTGGTACGGCGGCAGCGATGACAGTGAGCCGGCGCCCGACACGCTCAAGGTGGCGAGCGACCGGCAAAGCTACCAACCGGGCGAGACGGCGAAAGTGCGGCTGGAAGCGCCCTTCGCCGGCGAGGCGCTGATCGCCATCGCCACCGACCGCATCGTCGACACGATCACCGCCAAGGTGGCGCCGGGCGGCACGACGGTCGACGTTCCCGTGAAAGCCGAATGGGGCGCTGGCGCCTATGCGCTCGTGACGGCCTGGCGGCCGCTCGCCACGCCGTCCGACCACATGCCGACGCGGGCCGTCGGAGCGGTCTGGCTCGGCCTCGATCCTGCGCCGCGCACCCTCGCCGTGAAGCTCGGCGCGCCGGAGAAGGTGACGCCGCGGCAGAAGATCGAGGTGCCGGTCCATGTCGCCAATGCCGAGGGACAGGACGCGTTCGTGACCCTGGCCGCCGTCGACGAGGGTATCCTGCAGCTCACGCGCTATCGCACGCCCGATCCGGCCGCCTATTACTTCGGCAAGCGCCGTCTCGGCCTCGACATGCGCGACGACTATGGCCGCCTGCTCGACACGCGCGCCGACGATCTCGGACGCATCCGCAGCGGCGGCGATTCGGGCGACATCGGCGGCCTCGACATCGTGCCGACGCGGACCGTTGCCCTGTTCAGCGGACCGGTGAAGCTGGACGACAAGGGCAATGCCACGATCGCGCTCGAGATCCCCGACTTCATCGGCCAGCTCCGGCTGATGGCCGTGGCTTACGACAAGGACAAGGTGGGCTCGACCGAGGCGAAGCTGATCGTGCGCGACGCCGTGACGGCGGACGTCGTCCTGCCACGCTTCCTCGCCCCGGGCGACCGCAGCCGGCTCGCGCTTTCGCTGCACAATGTCGAGGGCGCGGCCGGTGACTACAAGCTGACGCTCGAGGCCAGCGGCGCCGTGTCGCTCGACCGGCCGGTGATGGAGACGCGCCATCTCGATGGTGGTCAACGCATCCTCGCCGCCTGGCCAATCCACGCGAACGACGTGGGGTCCGGCAAGGTGGCGGTCGTCGTCTCCGGACCGAACGGCTTCTCGGTCCATCGCGACTGGGACATCCAGGTGCGGGCGGCGCAGACGCCGAGTGCCGTCGACACCGTGGCCCGGCTCGATCCGGGCCATGAGCTCGTCGTCGATCGCGAGGTGACGTCCGGCTTCGCCGACGGAACAGCCGTCGTCGGCGTGGCGCTTTCGAGCGTACCGGGCATCGATGTCGCGGCGCTGCTGCGCGCGCTCGACAAATATCCTTACGGCTGCATCGAGCAGACGACCAGCCGGGCCCTTCCCCTGCTCTACTACAACGATGTCGCCCTGCTGGGGTACGGACCGGCCGATCCCAAGATCGCCGATCGCGTGCAGGACGCCATCTACCGGATCGTCGACATGCAGATCAGCGACGGCTCGTTCGGCATGTGGGGTCCCTTCTCGAACCCGGCCGCCGAGTGGCTGCAAGCCTATGCGCTCGACTTCCTGGTGCGGGCGCGCGAGCACCAGATGGCGGTGCCGGCCGCCTCGCTGCAGCGCGGCCTCACCTGGCTCAACCGTTCCGCCGAGAAGATGTCGGCCAATGCCCAGGCCTATGCCTGGTACGTGCTCGCCAAGGCCGGGCTCGCCGATCCCGGCCGCGTCCGCTACTTCCAGGACACGCACGCCAAGGATATCCGCGGCGGCCTCGCCTGGGCGCAGCTCGCCGCGGCGCTCAACCTCGTGGGCGAGCCCGGCCGCGCGCGACTCGCGTTCGGCATGGCGCAGACGCATCTCGACGATCGCGATCCCCATGACTATTACGGCTCGTCGTTGCGCGACCGCGCCGGCCTGCTGGCACTCGCCTCGGAGGGGGCCGGCCCTGACGGGCTTGCCGCCGTCGTGGGTTCGGTGCGCGAACGTCTCGCCGCACGCGTCGACGAGACGACGACGCAGGAACAGGCGTGGCTCGTGCTGGCCGCCAGGGCATTGGGCGGCGGCGGGGAGCTTGCCTATTCGGTCGATGGCCAGGCGAAGAAGTCGGCCAGCGAGCCGGTCGTCCTCAATCCTGATAGCGCCGCGCTGGGGCGTGGTATGCACATCAGGAACGACGGGGAGAAGCCGGTTTGGCTGCAGGTCACGGCCCGCGGCGTGCCGAAGGATCCCCAGCCGGCCGCGACCCAGGGCCTGACCGTCGAGCGCAGCTACTACACGCTCGACGGCCAGCCGGCCGATCTCGCGAGATTGCGGCAGAACGACCGTGTGGTCGTTTCGCTGGAGGGACGGAACCTCGAAGGCGGCTATCACGAGGCGGTGCTGCTCGACCTGCTGCCGGCAGGGTTGGAGATCGAGTCGGTGCTGAACGACGACACGGTCAAGTCCTTCGCCTTCCTGTCGGCGCTCACGCCGACCCGCATCGCCGAGGCGCGCGACGACCGCTTCTTCGCCGCCTTCGACCTCGGCAAGCGGCCCTATCGCAACTGGTGGTCGTCCGAGGACGACAAGCCCGGCTACAGCTTTCACGTCGCCTATCTCGCGCGCGCCGTGACGCCGGGCAGCTTCGCCCTGCCGGCGGCGCAGGTCTCCGACATGTACGCGCCGCGCTTCTACGGCCGCACCGCCATGGGCCGCATCACCATCGCGCCGCGATGACGAGCGCAACTGGAGTTGCGCGCTCCGATGAGCGCGCTCGGGGGAGCGCGCCACTCCAGTGGCGCAATCTTCCTGTTTCATTCCCGAGGGTCGGCAACGCCGCTGAGCAACTCCTGTGGCACGATCTTCTCGGTAGTGGCCAGAGACGCGCGACCGGAGTCGCGCGCCCCCAGTGATGAAGCGCACCCTCGTCGGGCTTGCGCTGGCCGTAGCCCTCACGGCGACGGCCGCGCTCGCGCTCGACCGGCTCTTCCCGCCAGACCTGTCGCGCTATCGGATGCAGTCGACCGAGATCGTCGATGCCAACGGGCGGCTGCTGCGCGCCTTCACGACCCCAGATGGCAAGTGGCGGCTGCGGACCACCGTCGACGATGTCGATCCGGTCTACCTCGCGCTGCTCAAGACCTACGAGGATCGCCGCTTCGACGAGCACTGGGGCATCGATCCGCTGGCCGCGCTGCGTGCCGCGGTCCAGTGGATCGCGCACCGGCACATCGTCTCCGGCGCCTCGACGCTTTCCATGCAGGCCGCGCGGCTGCTCGAACCGCGACGGCGCAGCCTCGTCGCCAAGGCGATCCAGTCGGCGCGCGCCCTGCAGCTCGAATGGCGCTATTCCAAGCGCGAAATCCTGGCGATCTATCTCACGCTCGCGCCAATGGGCGGCAATCTCGAGGGCGTGCGCGCCGCGTCCTTCGCCTACTTCGGCAAGGAGCCGAAGCAGCTCACGGTGGCGCAGGCCGCCCTCCTGGTGGCGCTTCCGCAGTCGCCCGAGCGGCGCCGGCCAGACCGAGCCGGCAATGCCGCCCACGCCGGTCGCGACCGGGTGCTGGAACGCGGCCTCGAGCACGGCACGATCGATCGTGCGTCGTTCGACCGGGCCGAGAGCGAGGCGCTGCCCTACCGCAGGCTCGCGCTGCCCCTGAACGCGCCGCATCTGGCGGCCTGGCTCGCCGCTTCCTCGCCCGGCAGGGTCGTCCCCACCACCTTGCGCTTCGACCTGCAGGCGACATTCGCCCGGCTCGTGCGCGAGGAGCGCCATCAGACGCCGGACAATGCCGACATCGCCCTGGTCGCCGTCGACAATCGTACCGGCGGTGTCGTCGCGTGGGTAAGCGGCGCGAACTACTTCGGCCGTGCCGGTCAGGTCGATCTGGTGCGCGCCCATCGCTCGCCGGGCTCCGCGCTCAAACCCCTGATCTATGCCCTCGCCTTCGACGATCGCCGGCTGCATCCCGAGTCGCTGGTCGAGGATGTTCCCGTGCGCTTCAAGGACTGGCAGCCGCGCAACTTCGATCACGGTCACTGGGGCGCCGTGACGGTGCGCCGGGCATTGCAGCAGTCGCTGAACGTTCCGGCCGTGCTGGCGCTCGAGCGGGTCGGGCCCGAGCGGTTCCTGGCCACCTTGCGTGCCGCGGGCGCCAAGCCAACCCTGCCGCGCGGCGATCCGGGCAATTCGCTCGGCATGGCGCTGGGCAGCGTTGCAGTGTCGCCGCTGGAGATGGCGGGCTTCTACTGCGGCCTGGCGAGAGGCGGCCTGTTCGCGCCGCCGCAGTTTCGCCGCGATGTCCCATCACCCGCCGTCGTTCGCCTGCTCGGCCCTGCGGCAGCCTGGTACGTCGCCGACATCCTGGCCGACGCACCGCTGCCCGACGGCTTCGCCTCGCTGCCCGTGTCGTTGCGCGAGCGCCGCATCGCCTACAAGACCGGCACATCTGCCGGCTTCCGCGACGCCTGGGCGGTGGGTTTCACCGCCAACTGGACGGTCGTGGTCTGGGTGGGCCATGCCGACGGCACCACACGACCGGGCCAGATCGGTCGTCTGGCGGCCCTCCCCATCGTGCTGAAGGCATTCGATCGTCTGCCGGCGGAGGACAATCGCGCCGTGCCGCCACCCGAGGACGTCCTGCGGGTCGCGAGCTGGCACGACCTGCCGCCGCGCATGCGCACTCTCGGTCCGATCGCCGAGATGACGGGCGGCCCGCGCATCGCCTACCCGCCGGCCGGTGCCCGGATCGAGCTGCGCGCGCGCGAGGCGGTATCGCTCGCCGCGTTCGGCGGCGACGGGCGGCTGCGTTGGCTGGTCGACGGCCGGCCGATCGACGGCACGACCTGGATTCCCGACGGCAGCGGCGAAGCGCGGGTCGCCGTGATCGATCGGGCAGGTCGCTCCAGCGCCGTCACGGTGCAGATCGTGCGACGGCCCTGAACTACACGCGCAGCGCCAGCACCACCGAGGCCAGCAGGGCCACGGCAAAAGCGATGTTGACGATACGGTTGGTGCGCCCATCGCGAAACAAGCGCGTCAGCAAGACACCGGAAAACAGCCAGACTACGTTGACGACCGCAATCAACAAGGTGAGCAGTGCGATCTTGAGGGCGGCATCGAGCTCGAGTCGCTCTTTCACGAGCACGAAACCGGAGAACAGCGCCGCCATCGCCGCATAGCCCTTTGGATTGATCAGCGAGAGGCCGAGGCCGCCCGCGAAACGCGGCGGCTGCCGCTCGCTCTGCCCTTCGGCCAATGGCGGTGCGATCGCGATGCGCCAAGCCAGCCACAGGAAATAGCCAGCCGCCGCGATCGTGACGACAGGCATCACGCCCGGCAGCGCCAGCAGCAAGCCGACCAGGCCCGCGGCGGTCACCGCCATCACCACCACCATGCCCAGCACGATCCCGACGAGATAGCCTGCGGCCCGACGCGCGCCGAATGCCGCGCCCACCGCCGCAAGGCTGAGCGTTGCCGGCCCGGGGCTGCCGGCGAGCGCAAGGGCCGCCACCAGGAAACCTGGCAGATTCTCCATGGCCGCCGATGTGGCACCGCCAATGCGCGCCGTCTTGAACGTTCGTGCACATTCCTCGTGTGGTGCGCTCCTCGGAGCCCTCAAGGGAGCGCGCCACTAACAAGAAACAAGGTCAGACGCCCAGCCACTGCCGTGTCATCCCGAGCGAAAGCGAGGGATCTTTAGCAGCGCCGATCAAAGATCCCTCGCTGCGCTCGGGATGACACAACCTTACCGTGACGTACCCGTTTCATCCCCGACGGCCGGCAACGCCGGTGAGCAACTCCAGTGGCGCTCATACACCATGATTCGATTACGCCGCCGCCTTCGCTTTCAGGGCCTGCGCCACCTTGGAGGCGGGTTCGCGGCCGAGCTCGGCGCAGATGGCCCGGCCGGCTTTCGCGACGACATCGAGATCGACGCCGTGCGCGATGCCGAGGCCGTTCATGAGATAGATCACGTCCTCGGTGCCGACATTGCCCGACGCACCCTTGGCGTAGGGGCAGCCGCCGAGGCCGGCGACCGCGGTGTCGAAGACGGCGATGCCGCGCTCCATCACGGCCATGATGTTGGCAAGCGACTGGCCGTACGTGTCGTGGAAATGCGCCGCGAGCTTCTCCCTCGGCACCTTCTCGGCAACGGCGTCGACCATGGCGACGCACTCGGCCGGCGTGCCGACGCCGATCGTGTCGCCGAGCGAGACCTCGTAACAACCCATGCGGAACAGCCGCTCGGAGACCTCCGCCACCTTCGCCGGCGCAACCTTGCCGTCATAGGGACAGGCGATGACGGTGGAAACATAGCCGCGCACCTTCATGCCATGCCTTTGTGCGGCTTCCATGACCGGCGCGAAGCGCTCGAAGCTCTCGTCGATCGAGCAGTTCGTGTTCTTGCGGCAAAAGGCTTCCGACGCCGCGGTGAAGACGGCGATCTCCTCGCACCGGGCTTCGACGGCGCCGTTCATGCCCTGCTTGTTGGGCACCAGCACGGGATAGCCGACGCCGGGCTTGCGCCGGATCTCGGCCATCACACGATCGGTGTTGGCCATCTGCGGCACCCATTTGGGCGAGACGAAGCTGCCGGCCTCGACGGCGCTGTGGCCGGCGGCCGACAGCGCATCGATCAGCGCCACCTTCGCCTCGACCGATACCGGCTTCGCCTCGTTCTGCAGGCCGTCGCGGGGGCCGACCTCGACCAGCTTCACTTTCTTTGGATAGTTCATGTCTGTCTCCGGGTTGGCGCAATTCTACGCCAATCCACGAAGCGCAAGATACAGGCCGAGCAGCAGCAGGCCGGCAAAGAACACGGTGCGAAACCTCGCGGGCGCGATACGCCGGCGCAGCGTCTGGCCGAGCTGCATGCCGGCGAGCGCGGGGACGAGCGCCAGCGCCGAAAGGCCGAGCGAGTGTGTCTGCCAGGCGTCCACGCGCAGCAACCCCAATGCCAG
>DATEID010000217.1:0-6445 GCA_035279245.1 Reyranella sp. | reverse complement strand
GTTGAGGATGCCGGCGCGCGGCACGTTCCGCGTCTTCGGATAGACTTGATAGCCTGCCGCCTCGCGCGCGAGCGGAAAGCGCGAGAGGTCGCCGTGCCAATACTCGTTCAGGAGCACCGCGAGCGTCGCCGGCCCCACCATCTCGATACCGGCTGCGCGCCGCGTTTGGCTGCCCGCACCGTCGCATGCCAGCAGGTACCGCGCGTGCCAGCGCTCGCTCTGTCCGCTGTCGACGGAGCGGATTTCGCAAATCACGCCGTCCTCGACCTCTTCGAAGCCGACGAACTCGGTCGAAAAGCGCACCTGCACCTGGTTCGAATGTTGGATGACCTTGTAGATCTCCTCCTCGACCGCATCCTGCGCCACCAGGCACTTCCACGCCGGCGTCTGACCGAGATTGGGCTCGGGCCGGGAGCGGCCGATCTCGCGGCCGGCGATGCTTTCGACCTGGACGAAGATGTCGGAATTGTCCTGCAGTCCGCGGTCGCGGATCGCCTGCTCGATGCCCCACTGACGGAAGATCTCCATGGTCCGCACCCAGCAGCCGCGCGACTTGGGGTGGTCGGTGGTGGTCGGGCTCTTCTCGACGATCACGGCATCGATGCCGAACCGGTCGAGCAGCAATCCCATGGCCAATCCGACAGGGCCGCCGCCGACGATGAAGACGGATGTGCGGCGCGGTGTGTCCCGGGCATCGCCCATGCTGGGGCTCCTCCTATTCTTGCCCCAAGGCTTGCTTGCCTGACCTCATCTCACAAGAATATGTTTGATATGGAGACGATCTTAAAATGAGATGGCATGGATCTGCGCCAGCTTCGCTATTTCGTCGCGGTCGCCGAACGGGGCGGTTTCGGCGCGGCGGCGAGCATGCTCAACGTCGCTCAATCGGCGCTCAGCCGCCACATCCAGCTTCTGGAGCACGAACTGGGCGGCGTCCTGCTGGAGCGCGGCCCTCGCGGTGTTACGCTCACCGAGTCGGGAAAGGTCCTGTTGGCGCGCGGCCGCTGGCTGCTGGGCGCCGTCGAGGATATCCGGACCGAAGTGCGCACGGAAAACCGCGAGCCAGGTGGGACCGTCCGACTTGGCGCACCATCGACTTTGGCCGACAATTTTTACGCACCGCTCGCCCAACTGATCGCCAGGCGCTTTCCGCGCGTGCAACTCGAACTGAGCGAGGGGTTGACGGAGGAGATGACCGACCGGTTGCTGCGAGCGGAACTCGACCTGGCCATTGTCACCGCTCCACAGCCAAACGACCATCTCGACTACGAAATGCTGGTGGTCGAGCAGGTATTTGTCGTCGGCCCGGCGAATGATCCCCGATTGAAGCGGCCCATTTTGACGCGCCGGGAGTTCGAGCGCCTGCCCGCTGCGGTGCGGCCCCTCGGTCGCACTCCTTTCCCACTCGACATGCCGTCCTCGCTCCGGGTCGAAAGCATGACTCCGTTGAAGCAGATGGTCGCGGCGGGACTGGGCTACGGTCTGCTGCCCTTCACCGGAATCCATCAGGAGATAGCCGCCGGATCGCTGTCAGCATCACGCCTGCCTTGGTTGCAGGCCGAGCGGGTCATCGCTCTTCCTCGCGCACGTCCGGTCAGCCGCGCCACGCGGGAAACCGTCGCGATCCTCAAGGAGATCTGCCGACACCTCGTCCGGGAGGGCAAGGTTCTCGTCCATGGGAAGACAAAGACGAAATGATCGGAACTTCGTTTATTTCTGCCAAGTTACGTGATATACTTCACGTAATACATAAACAGGATGAGGTCATGGGCGTTGTCTCTTTCCTGAAATCCCGGCTCGTCCGGCCCCCGGAACTATCGACAGGTTGTGTTTTCGCTATCGGCGACATGCCAGACGAGGACCTCTGGCGGGTCTGTCAGATTCAGCCCTATGTCGGCATTCCGCATGCCCGGATCGAGCAACTGGCGACCGGGATCACCAAGACGATCGCGGTGTCGGCGCTGGTCAGCGACCGGACCTTCAAGGTGGTCCGGTCCGACAGCGCAGGGCAGAAGCCCGTCCATCACTGAAGCGCTGTCTCTTTCCGGCGACCCCTGATATATCAGTGACACATACGACGGATGTCACTGTTGGAACAGCTTCGGACCGGTAGATCGAAAGTCGCGCGTCGCGACGCGCGACGCGCGACGCCCTCGCTCGAACCGCAGGAAAGCTCCCTCACCGAACGCGCCTGGCGCGCGCTCGAGGAGGAGATCGTCACCTTGCGCATCGCGCCCGGCAGCGTCGTGAGCGAAGCGGGCCTCGCCGGGCGCCTCGGCTACGGTCGCACCCCTGTACGCGAGGCGCTGCAGCGGCTGGCGAGCGAAGGGCTGGTGCAGATCCTGCCCCGTCGCGGCATCGTCATCACCGACATCGATGTGGCGGCACAGTTGCGGCTGCTCGAGGTGCGTCGCGAGATCGAGCGGCTGCTCGCACGCTCAGCCGCGCAACGCAGCCCGCAAGAAATCCGCGACCGTTTCGGATCGATCGCCGACGAGATGGAGGAAGCGGCCCGGCGGGAGGACGACATGGCCTTCATGCGCCTCGACCGCGCCTTCAACCTGCTGCTGCTCGAAGCCGCCGCCAACGAGTTCGCGACGGCAGCAATGCGCGTCATGAACGGACTCGCCCGCCGATTCTGGTATGTCCACTACAAGCAAGTCGCCGATATGCCGCTGGCCGCCCGGCTGCATGCGACGGTCGCGCGAACGATCGCGGCGGGCGATCCCGATGGCGCTGCCGTCGCGTCGGACCGGCTGATCGACTACATCCAGGACTTCTCGCGCAAGTCGGTCGGGTAAGCCTCCATGCAATTCCGTGCCGCCGTCCTTCGCGAACCTCGCACGCCGCTTGCGATCGAGACTATCGAAGCCGTCGATCTGCAGCCCAACGATGTGCTGGTCCGCGTCGCGGCGGCCGGTCTCTGCCACACCGACCTGGAGGTGATCGAAGGCCAGCTCGTCTATCCCATGCCGATCGTGCTCGGCCACGAGACAGCCGGCGTGATCGAGGCGGTGGGCAGCGCGGTCGATCCCAAACGGCGCGGCGAACGCGTCGTCCTGTCCTGGAACCCGCATTGCGGCCACTGCTTCCACTGCGAGCGCGACCAGCCGATCCTGTGCGAAACCTACGTCGGGCACGGCCCGCAAGCGGTCCAGTTCGATGGTTCCACGCGCCTCAGGCTAGGCGGCAAGCCGCTGCGTACGATGTTCTACATCGCGGGCTTCGCCGAATACGCGATCGTCACCGACGCCTGCGCCATCGCCTTGCCGGCCGACATGCCGTTCGACAGGGCCTGCTTGATCGGCTGCGGCGTGATGACCGGTGTCGGAGCGGCAATCAATATCGCCAAGCTCGGCTACGGCGACACGGTGATGGTGATCGGCTGCGGCGCGGTCGGCTTGTCCGCAGTCCAGGGCGCACGCCTCGCCGGCGCCACGACGATCCTGGCGGTCGACCGCAATCGCGAGCGGCTCGGCCTCGCACAACAAATCGGCGCTACCGATGTCGCAGCAGTCCCCGACGAGGATGCGCTGGCGATAGCGCGCAAGCTGACGGCCGGGCGCGGCGTGGATTGCGTCCTCGAATCGGCGGGAAATGCCGCCGCCTTCCGTCTCTCGGCCGAGGCCTGCCGCACGGGCGGCCAGATCGTGTGGCTCGGCAAGACCGGTGTGAACGAGGAGGTCGCCTTCCGCTGGGGCTCGCTGATGGGCGAGAAGCGGATCGTGCGCAGCAGCTACGGCGGCGCACGTCCGGCGCGCGATTTTCCTCGCCTGGCAAGGGCTTACCTCGACGGCAAGCTGCAGCTCGATCCTTACGTCACGCGCCATCTCAGGCTCGACGAGATCAATGCCGGGTTCGATGACCTGAAAGCCGGGCGCGGCATCCGCTCGGTGGTCATATTCACCGGGTGATGCGCGCTTTGACCGGACGGCATGCAACTGATATATCAGACGCAGTCGGAGGAGGCGACCATGGAACTGGCTTCGAGCCCGATGTCCGAACGACAGAGGCAGTACCGCGCCAACTACCGCCAGCGCGTGTCCGGTTGGTACAACGGCTACCTCCATATCGCGATCATCTACGTCATTGGCTTCACGGCGCTTTACATCTACATCGCGAATCTCGACCACGTGACGCCGCTCGAGTGGCTCACGGTGCCGCTCACCTTCCTGTTCTGCAATTTCTTCGAATGGTGGCTGCATCGCTACGTGATGCATCGCCCGTCGCAAAGCGCCGTATTCCGCGCGGTCTACAACCGCCACACGCTGATGCATCACCAGTTCTTCACCGACCGCGAAATGCGCTTCGCCGACCACCTCGACTATCGCGTGACCTTCTTCCCACCCTATGCGCTCGCCGCCTTCACACTGATGTCGATCCCCGGTGCGATCGTGCTGGGGCTGCTGTTCGGCGCCAATGTCGGCTGGCTATTTATCGCCACCACCACGTCCGTCTATCTGATCTACGAGTTCATGCATTTCTGCTGCCACGTCGACGAGAACGCCTTCGTGCGTCACATGCCCTTCGTGAACACGCTGCGCCGCCACCACATCGCCCATCATGCGCAGTCGATCATGATGGAGCGCAACATGAACCTCACCTTCCCCATCATGGACTGGGCGTTTGGCACGTCGGACCTCAACCGCGGCCTGATCGGCACGCTGTTCAACGGGTATGACACCCGGTACCTGAAGGCCGATATGCGCAAGACCGCCCGCACCCCGCGGCCGCGCCAGGCTGCCGGTTTACGGCCCGCAGAGTAAGGCGGGAGGCAGCGCCATGCCCTTCCGGGTCAAATTTCCCCTCACCCTCATGGTCGCGCTCGTGGCGATCGCCGGTTGGTTCTACATGGGTTATCTCGGCCAGACGGGGCCGCAATGGGCACTGGTCTTCCTCGGGCCGTTCACCGTGATTTCCCTTTGGATCTTCCCCGAGGTCACGCGCCATCCGTCCGACGTGAAGGCCGAAAAGAAAGCGCCATGAAGACCTATACCGGCGATCGCACGATCGACGGCATCCAGGTGCTGGTCGACGGCCGGCGCCTCGATCCGCGCACCGATCTCAAGGCCTTCTCGAAGAACGGATTCGAATGGAGCTACGAGGGTCCGGAGCCGGCGCAGCTCGCCTTCGCGATCCTCGTCGACCATCTCGATGACCCACAGCGTGCCGAGGCGTTGCACGAGGCCTTCATGCGCGAGATCGTCGCCAACTTCGACAACACCTGGGAGCTCACCTCCGCTGATATCGACGCCGATCTCGCGGCGCTCGGCGGTCAGCCTTGAAAGATCCCTCGCTGCGCTCGGGATGACACAGCATCCTCGGTGTCATCCCGAGCGCAGCGAGGGATCTTTGGATATCTGGCTTACGCCGCGTATCGGCTCGCGCTCAGCGCCGGCCACAGGGCTTGTGGTCCCGCCTTAGCGTAGGCTGAACCGATCTTCTCGCCCCAGAAGGTCTCGCTGCCGAAGTCACGTCGCCATACCCAGAGCCGGCGCGTGTAGTGATGCAGGATATGCTCGTGGGTGAAGCCCATGGCGCCCATCGACTGGTGGGCGATCGCGGCGATGCGCTGGGCGAAGTCGGACGTCTGGCTCTTGGCGGCTGCAATCGAAAAGCTGCCGCCCTCGGCCAATCCACCCTCGTCGGCATCGCGCGCAGCCGTTTCGGCAGAAGCAATGGTGGCGGCGACGTAGCTCGCGAGCTCCGCCAGCATGTGCTGGATCGCCTGGAAGGTCGAGATCGGCCGGCCGAACTGGACGCGCTGCTTGCAGTACTCGACGACGGTCGCCAGCACCTTGTCGGCCGCCCCTGCCATCTGCATCGCCCGTACGAGAGCGCCGAGCTCATAGGCGCGCTCGACGCCCACCGGCGAGGCGCCGACGAATTCGCAAACGGCGCCGTCGAACGCCACCGTGCCATACGGTTCGCCCGCCTGGCTCGGCGTGTCGGTGACGGTCGCGTTGCCCGCCGGAACAACCACGACCTTCGCGCCGTCGGCGGCACCGGCGACCGCGACGAATCGCTCGGCCACCGATGCGAACGGCACGCGTGCAACCGTCCCGGTCAGGCGATTGCCGGCGAGGGTCGGCGTCCCCAATGCCAAGGTGCTTGGTCCCGCCGCCGGCGTCGCGCCCGCAGCCGAGGCCAGCAAGTTCGCAAGTGCGGTCTCCGCGAGCGGCACCGGCACGGCATGGGCGCCGGCCAGCCGCAGCAGAGCGAGCATGTCGGCGAGCGTGCCGCCCGCGCCGCCCCTGTCCTCCGCGACGGCGATCAGCGGTAAGCCCATCTCCTCGATCTCCTCCCAGAAATCGGCGGGCCAGACACCTTTTTCCACCCCGTTCACGATCTCGCGGCCGCAGCGCTCGGTGAAGAAGCGGTCGGCGGTTTCGAGAAGCATGTCGCGTGTTTCGCGGTCCATCGTCGTTCTCCCGTTCACCGCAAT
>DATEID010000216.1:0-16057 GCA_035279245.1 Reyranella sp. | reverse complement strand
CGCTGCGCGAGCGCGAGGACTGCGGCGAGATTCTGCTCGACGATCACGATCGTCTGGCCGGCCGCGGCGAGCTCGCGGCAGGCCTTCATCAGATCGTGGACGATCACCGGTGCAAGGCCCTCGAACGGCTCATCGAGCAGGACAATCTTGGGATCGCGGATCAGCGCCCGGGCAATGGCCAGCATCTGCTGCTCGCCACCGGACAGGTCGGTGCCGCGGCTCGTACGTCGTTCCTTGAGGCGGGGGAACATTTCCCAGATGCGGTCGATCGGCCAGCGGTTGGGCGCGGTGTGCCCAGCGAGGATCAGATTCTCCTCGACATTCAGAGTGCCAAAGATGCGGCGCTCCTCGTGTACGAGTTGCATGCCGGCCTGGGCGATGGTGTGGCTCTTGCGGCCGGCGATGTCGCGGCCGTCGAACATCACCCTGCCGGAGCGCGGCGTCACGACGCCCATCAGGCTCCTGAGGGTCGTGCTCTTGCCCGCTCCGTTCCGGCCGAGCAGCGCCACCACCTCGTTCTTCTCCACGCGCAGCGCCACGTCGAACAGGATATGCGAATCGCCGTAGTACGCGTTCAGGCCCTGGACCTCGAGCAGGCTCATTCGAGCACTCCGCCGAGATAGGCTTCGCGCACGGCCGGATTGCCCTTGATCTCGTCCGGCGTGCCTTCGGTCAACACACGCCCTTCCTGCAGCACGGTGACGCGTTCGGCGAGCTCGAACAGGGCATCCATGTCGTGATCGATGACGATCATGGTCCGGCCTTGGCGGATCGACTTCAGAAGGCTCACGGTCTCCACCCGCTCCTGCGGACTCATGCCGGCCAACGGCTCGTCGAGCAGCAGCAGGCTGGGCGACGTCGCGAGCGCCAGCCCGATCTCCAGCCGCCGCTTCTCACCATAGGCGAGCTGGGCCACCGGTACGTCGGCGCGATGCTTCAGGTTCACCAGCTCGAGGGTGTGCTCGATCTGGTCGGCAAGCCCGGGAATGCGGGCGGGACTCCGGAAAAGATCGAGGCGGAACTTCCCGCGCAGGTCCGCCAGAGCCGCGATCTGCAGGTTCTCGCGCACGGTCAGGCGCGAGAAAAGCTGGTTCACCTGGTAGCTCTTGGTCAGACCGAGCTGGCAGACGTCGGTGATGTCCATGCCCGTTATATCGCGGCCGGCGAACTCGATCTTGCCGGAGGTCGGAGCAACCTCGCACGTCAGCATCTTGAAAAAGGTCGTCTTGCCGGCGCCATTGGGGCCGATGATGCCGCGCAACTCGCCCTGCTCCACGGCGAAATCGATGTCGCTGTTGGCCAGCAGTCCACCGTAGCGCTTGCTGATGCCTGTCGCCTTGAGAATCGGGCCAGCTGCGGGTTCGGCCACGCGATGATGGACGGGCAGCGGCGTCGCGGCCGCGCCCACGGACATCGCCGCCGGAACCGATTCTTCCGGCGCCTCCGACGTCGGACGGCGTCCCCGCACGGCAAGCTGGTAGAGGTCCTTGAGGCCGCCGATGATGCCCTGGCGCAGGAAGCAGACCAGCAGCACGAACACCAGCCCCAACACCAGTTTCCAGGCGGCGCCAAGCCCCAGCGTCGCCTGCAGAAAGTCCTGCAGATAGAGCCAGACGGCGGCACCGGCCAGAGGGCCGAACAGCGTGCCGCGCCCCCCGATCGCGGTCTGCATTATGAGCTGGCCGGACGTATCGAAGGTGAAAGCCTCGGGCGGCATGAAGGCCTGCAGCACGCCCAGCAGGCCGCCCGCCAGACCGGCATAGGCCGCCGCAATGACGAAGGCGGTGAGCTTGTAGGCGTGGATGTTGTGGCCGACCGCCGCCGCCCGCAGCGGGTTCTCCCGGATCGCGGTCAGGACGGCGCCGACCGGCGAGCGCACGATACGCAACGCGATCACGATGCCGATGAAGTAGAAGAAGGCCAGGAACGGATAGAGCGACCAGCCGGTCGTGAAATGCAGCGAGACGAACCCGAGATCAAGGGTCGGAGCCGGGACACCGGGCAAACCATTCTCGCCACCGGTCCAGTCCGCCAAAGGATTGAACTCGACGAAGAAGAAGACTTCGGCAATGGCCACCGTGATCATCGCGAAGTAGATGCCGGTCCGCCGCAGCGCGATGAGGCCGACGATGTAGCCGACGGCGGCGGCGGCGATCATGCCGATGATCAGGGCGAGGACCACGTGGTGCAGGCCCGCCCGGGTCAGCAGATAGGCCGCGACGAAGCCGCCGGTGCCGTAGAACGCCGACTGACCGAACGAGAGGAGGCCGGTATAGCCGAACAGAATATCGAAGCCGATGCCGAACAGGCCCCACACCAGGATGCGGTTCACCGTGTTGGGCGCGAAGTCGAGATAAGGCAGAACGAACGGCGCCGCGATCAGGCCGATCGCCGTCAGCAACTCGACGAGGGAACGACGTTGCCTGTACATCAGATGCCGACGTTCATTCGCGGCCTCGCGTGCCGAGCAGACCATGCGGCCGCAACAGCAAGACGAGGGTCATCGCCGCGAAGAGCATGACATAGGCATAGCCGGGATCGATCATCGAGGTAATGCTGATGATCTCGCCCGCGATCAGGCCGCCCAGCACAGCACCGGGGAAAGATCCGACACCGCCGATGACGACCACAACGAAGGTCTGCACCAGGATCGCCTCGCCGACGTCGGGCGTCAGCGACACCACCGGGGCGTTGACGATGCCGGCGAACCCGGCCGCCATGGCGCCGATGCCGAACACGACCATGAACACCTTGTAGACGTTGATGCCGAGGGAATCGACCATCACCGAGTCCTCGATACCGGCGCGGACGATCATGCCCAGCTTGGTGCGGTAGAGCACGATGTAGAGCGCGATCAGCGCCACCGCGACGATGCCGACCACGGCCAGGCGATAGGTCGGATAGAACATGAAGCCGAGCGAGGTGATGCCCGACATCAGGGGAGGCGCCGGAACGGTCTTGGTCAGGCTGGAGAAGAAGAAACGAACGATCTCGACGAAGCATATGCCGAGGCCGAACGTGACCAGAAGCTGGTCCTCGTGTGGGCGATTGTAGAAGTGGCGGATGACCACCCGCTCCATCACCACGCCCACCACCAGCAGGAACAACGTACCGGCGATCACCGCAACGATGTAGGAGCCGGTCGCATCGAACGCGACGTAACCGGCATAGCCGCCCAGCATGAACATGGCGCCGTGCGCCAGGTTCAGGACACCGAGCGTGCCGTAGATGATCGTCAACCCGGAGCTGATGAGCGCGAGCAGCGCCCCCAGCGCCAGGCCATTGAACATTTGCGAGACGAGATTAGCCCACGTAAACACCGTCAACCCCAATTGGCGGTCCCGTACGCTAACACGGACGCCGCCGTGAACGTCAGGTGTAGTCGCCGAGCTTGCAGCCGAAGGCGTCGGGCTTCTGCATCAGCGGCTCGCCGGGCAGGACTTCGAGGACCTCCCAGAAGTCCTCCTTGTTCTTCATGTCGGCTGGCTTCTTGCCGCGAACGATGATCACGGGCCGGACGAGCTGGTGGTCTTCGGGTCGGAAATGAACCTCGCCGACCGTCGACTGGAGCTTGGCGCCCGACTCGAGCACCTTGATGACCTCCGGCGGATAGAAGGTGCCGGCCGTCTCCACCGCATTCGCCCAGAAGGCGAACTGCAGATAGCAGGCGTTGGCGCCCCACTCCGGCTTGTAGCCGTACTTCTTGTCGAAGGCCTCGACGAACATCTTGGCCAGCGGATACTTGTCCTCGAGGCTCCACCAGAAATCGGTGGCGGCATAGACGCCCTGCGTCAGTTCGGCGCCAACCTCCTTGGCGAGGAATGGCGTCTGGTAGGGGACGACCAGCTTCATCTTGCTGAGCACGCCGAACTGCTTGGCCTGCTGGATCGACAGCACGGCGTCGTGGCCCCAATTGATGTTGAGCAGGAAATCGGCACCCGAATTGACGACGTTCAGCAGATAGGAGCTGTAGTCCGGTGCGCCCAGCGGCGCCACCTGGTTGGTTGCGGTCGTCCAGCCGCCATTCTTGTTGAGGAAGTCCTCCATCGACTTCTGGACGGTGTGGCCATAGGTGTAGTCCGGCGTTAGATAGGCCGCCTTCTTGCCCTTGCCGAAGGCCTTGAGCAGAACGGGGCCGACGCCGGCGGCAGCAGTCTGGCCGTAGAAACACTCGCGGAAGCCGTAGCGTACGCAATCCTTGCCGGTCGTATCGTTCGAACCGGAGATGCTCGTCATGTAGAGCACCTTCTCACGCTGGGCGAGCTTGTTCAGAGCGACCGCCACGGCGCTCGACGTGCCGCCGGTAAACATCACCGCCTTGTTCTCGGTAATGAAGCGCGAGATATTCTGCACCGCGCTGTTCGGCTTCGCGCCGTCGTCCGCTACGGCATACTTCACTTCCTTGCCCAGCACGCCTTTCTTCGTCTTGGGCGAGATTGCCTTGATCAGCGGATGGCCGCTGTTGATGTGCTCGATTGCCAGCTCGCAACCCTTGATCTCGTCCTCGCCCTGCACCGCATAGGTGCCGGTGCGCGGGCAGGTAATGCCGACGAAGACCGAAGAGCCGCTCGACCCCGCCGGATAGGTGCCGATCGCCGGATGGTCCTCGGCCAGTGCCGGGAGTGCCAGGAACGGCGAAACCAGCGAGGCGCCGGCCAACGCCGTGCTCGCCTGCAATAGTCCACGCCGCGACAGGGCGTTGGAATGGACACGCTGCGTCATCTTCGTTTCCTCCTGATGGTGCACCCGAGTCTCGAGCTCGAGTTGCGAAACTTCACATCCCAAGGCCAGCCCTTTTCGTCCCGTCAGACCGGCCGTCTCGGGTTGCACTAGTTGTGCGAGAAAATGCTGCTTCGTCAATGCGACCTTGGTCGAAGGGCAGTCAAGATCGAATTGTCAATCGCGCCAAAGACGGGCCGGACATGCGGCTGTCCGGCCCGTGCTGCTCAGTAGTCTCAGAGCTGCGCTCCCAACCGAAGCATGATCTGGTTGGCATCGTAGTCGATGCCGGTCTGGGTAGATGTTCGATGGGTGAACTGGTAGGTCGGCCCGATGAAGAAATTGGGCGTCGGCTGGTATGTCACCCCAGCGCGAAACGTCACGTACTGGTCATAGCGGCCCTGTTGTCCGACGGCGACCGAATAGTCGGCCACCGAATAGTCGGCATGACCGTCCAGACGTACGTTCGGCAGGAAATTGTAGTTCACGTCGACACCGCCGCTCGTATTGATATAGGCCGAGGACGTCGCCAACGACGATTCGTCGATGGTGCGGCGGACATATGGTTTTACAAGGAGCTCGCGGATCGGGCTCCAGTAGCCGGTCAGGCCGAAGGTCGGGACGCTGATCGTAGGGAACGCTGCATCGACGTAGTTCTGCTGAATGTAACCAGCGAATACCTCAAACGAGGTGATGGTGCTCACCTGCACGGCGAAGCCGCCGACGACCTCGTAGCCAGATGAATTGTGGAAAAGGCCGGAGGAGTCCGGATTGTTTTGGTAACGCCGCTGATTGAGGCCACCTCTCGCCCAGATCTCGTAGCCTGGCAGGAATTCGTAGCCGATTCGCAGGCTCTCCCGCAGCTCGATGCGATTGAAGTCGCTGTTGGTGCTCACCCCCTGATTGGGGCCCTGTCCGTTGTTGAGGTAGTCGTAAGCGTCCATCTGGCCGTCCAGGCGAGCCCGAAAGCGCCCGAACTGCTGGAAGTAGCCGGCATTCGTCGTGTACTGGTTATACATGGCGACCGGAAACGGGCCGATCACGGCGTTCGGGGTGCCTGGGAAATAATGGGCGCGGGTGTACGTTGCACCGCCGTAGAAATTGGACTCGGGACTGATATCGTAGCGGCCGTCGAAGCCGGCCTGGACATCCTGGTAGTTCTGGGTCGAATCGGCGCTGTAGAAGCCGATGCTGCCTCGTGCGAAGAAGTTCAGCGCGTGCTGCGCCCATTGCGAACGCAACTGCAGGCTCGGGTTTATCGTCTGGATGAAGCTGCCGACTCGTTGAGAGTTCGAGGCATAGATGTTGTCGGTATACGCCTCGTCCAACTCGAGTGCGGGGAAAAGCAGGAAGGAACCCGCCTTTATTCCTTGAGGAGCGTAGTTCTCGGCCGCCGCCTCCCGCGGGTTCAGAAAGTCTTGGCCCGGCGGCGGGGCATATCGCTGTTGAGGCTGCGCAGTCCCATACGCAGTCTGGGCAAGGGCGCTCCCGCTCCAGCCGACGACCGCCAAGGCTACGAGCTGCCAGCTCAAGGAACGCATTGTCGACATAGCGCTGCCCCTTTTGCCAAAGGACGAAAGCGAGGGACAGATCGAAAACCTCTGATGCCGCATCAACACTTCCTTGCAGTTGGTAGCGTGCAAAGACTTTAATACGGAAGCGGTCCAAAGAGAACCGATTTGACGCCTTCGGCGCAAACTAAGTGGTGGTAAATGCTTGCCGAATCGGATCCGGTTCGCAGTCCGGCTGGTGATTTTTGGGACAAAATGAAGCATCATTCGGATGAGCATGTCGCGACTTGAGGGCGCCCGGGCAGCCGGGAGAACAATTGGGCGCACCACACGGCATATCTCGGTGAGCGGCTTGGGCTATGTGGGCCTGCCGGTTGCGACGGCCTTCGCCAGAACGGGCGCGCCAGTCGTCGCGTTCGACATCGACGGCGCTCGCATTGCCGAGCTGTCGAAGGGTCTGGACCGGACCGGGGAAGTCCGACCGGCCGACCTGGCGGTGCCCACATTACATTTCACATCAACTGTCGCGGACCTTGGCAGGGCGGACTTCCACATAGTCACCGTTCCGACGCCGATCGACGCGAGCAAGCAGCCGGACCTTGGTCCCCTGGGCAACGCTTCGGAAGCCATCGGCAGCGTCCTGAAAAAAGGCGATATCGTTGTCTATGAATCCACCGTCTATCCCGGAGTCACGGAGGAACTCTGCATTCCGGTCCTGGAGCGGGTCTCCGGCCTCCGATGGAAAGTCGACTTCAACGTGGCCTATTCGCCGGAGCGCATAAATCCCGGCGACCGCCAGCGGCGCTTCGACAACATCCTGAAGATCGTCTCGGCCGACACGCCCGAAGCGCTCGACATCGTCGACACTGTCTATTGCAGTGCGGTCAGCGCCGGCACCCATCGCGCCCCGTCGATAAAGATCGCCGAGTTCGCCAAGGTGCTCGAGAATACCCAACGTGACGTCAATATCGCCTTGATCAACGAGATTGCCCTGATCTGCGACCGGCTGGGGATCGACACGCGGGATGTGCTGACCGCTGCCGGCACCAAATGGAACTTCCTGCCTTTTCGGCCGGGCCTGGTCGGCGGGCACTGCATTGGCGTCGATCCGTTCTATATCGCGCACAAGGCCGAGGAAGTCGGATACCACCCACACGTCATCCATTCCGGCCGGCGCGTCAATGACAGCATGGGCGTCTACGTCGCCAATCGAGTGGCTCGCAGCATCATGCGGCGGGCTCGGAGCAGCCGGCCGGTGGTGACGGTCCTGGGAGTCACCTTCAAGGAGAATGTCCCCGACATACGCAATACGCGCGTCGTCGACATCGTGCGCGAATTGGAAGATTTCGGCATCGGCGCGCAGCTCCACGATCCGATAGCTGATGGCGACTTGTTGCGCTCCGAGTACAGCCTTGCGCTGACGGAACTGGAGGCCCTGAAGCCAGCCGATGCCGTAGTAGTGGCCGTCGCCCACCGCGCCTACTGCGATGGCGGTTGGCAGTTGATCGAGCCGCTGCTGAAGCCCGGAGGATTCGTGGCCGACGTCCCCGCCCTCCTCGACCGTTCGGCCACCCCCGACGGCATCACGCTCTGGAGGCTGTAGCCTCCCTGCGTACCGCGGCGCGGCGCGGAGGCACTGTCATCGCCGCGACGCCCAGAGCGGCAATAAATAGGGCGAGCGTTCGATCGAACTCGTGAAACCGTTCCGTGCGGGTCACCTTGGAAGTTCTGCGGCAACAGGCGAGGAATGCCGCCAACCAGAAGCCAAGGGCAGCCAGCATCCAGCTATCGGGGAGCACGCCGCCGGCAATCACGATCAATACCGCCAGCGCGACCGACAACATCACACCGCGCAACAGCAAACGGCCAATCTGACCTTGGCGAAAGGCGAGAATGGAAATCGCCAGAGCGGTGCTCATGAACAACGGTGAATTGACGGCCGCTGCAAAGCTTGTGAACGACACCCCGAGACCGATCGCCAATGACAGCACCGCAACGGCAGAGTTCGCGATCAGGCAGACGAGCCCGCGATGCAGCCGATCGATCTCAGCGATCGGTGGTCGAGATGAACCGCCGATCCCTGCCCCGCAGGACAAGGCTGGTCAGCCGTCCGCTGGCAAAGGCGCCGGTATCGATGTTGATGCGATGCGGTCGGTCCTGCGGGAAGTCGCAAATCGTGTGACCATGGACGACCACCTGCTCCGGCAACGGCATCTTGCTGCGCAGAAATTCGTCGCGGATCCACAGCAGATCGGCCGGCACCTGCTTGTCGAGCGGCACGCCGGGCCGGACGCCGGCATGCACGAACAGATAGTCCCCCACGCTTTGATAGAGGGCACAGCGGCGCAGGAGCTCGACGTGACTCGCGGGAACCGAAGCCGCGACCGAACGGCGAAGCGCACCCACTCCGTCCTCGGTCCGCGGTACATCCCGCAGGGAAACGCCGTAGGACATCAATGTTTCGAGGCCGCCATACGCCAGCCAGTCGAGACCGTCGGTCTGACCATCCATGAAGGCGAGGAAGGCCTCCTCATGATTGCCCATCAAGCGGATCGTCGCGAAGCCAGGCAGAGGATCCTGCAGAAGCGCCTCGATAACGCTGCGGCTTTCGGGCCCGCGATCGATATAGTCTCCCAGGAAGATCAAATTGCGACGAATGTCGTCATGCCGACCGGCATCGTCGACAATACGCGCCAACAGATCCTGCAATAGATCGAAGCGCCCATGGATGTCGCCGACGGCATAGACGGCCACCCCCGCCGGCAGTTCGCCGAGCCGGGCGGTTCGCTCGTATCCAAACAACCGACGAAGCATCCTAGGCCTACGCTCACGCAGCACAGAGATTCCTAATCTACTTCATCCTGCCCACGATGCGTGTCGGTTTTGCGATCCTGACGGTGCAAATACACTGCAAATTTGAGGCCATTGCCGCCCGCGATTGACGGTGCTTATCGTTCGCCAACATTGGGGGAGGCTCATGCTTTACACTTGCTCGCCGTCATCCGGACGCAATCCCCGGTCCAATCTTGCCGCCCGACGCGACGTCCGCAAGATGGCCGGACCGGTTGTCGACATTCATTGCCACATCCTGACACCAGCGGCGGCCGAACTCATCGCACATGCCGGCCTCGTGCATGACGAACCCCAGGCCCAGTTCTCGAATGAGGCGAGCCGGGCGGTGAACAAGGCGCAGGCCGAGACCGTGCGGCCGCAGCTCACCTCGGTCGAGCGACGGCTCGCCGATATGGACGGAATGGGCGTCGACATCCAGGCAATCTCGCCGGCGCCGCCGCAGTATTACTATTGGACTCCACCCGAGATCGGCCGCGATGTCACGCGTCTCATCAACGACAATATCGCCGGCACGGTGGCAAGGCATCCGGATCGCCTCGTGGGACTAGGCACCGTGCCTATGCAAGCGCCCGAATTCGCCGTCGCCGAGATGGAGCGGCTGGTGAATGAGCTTGGCTTGCGCGGCGTCGAGCTCTGTACAAATGTCGCCGGCGCCGAGCTTTCGGACGAGCGGTTCCGGCCGGTCTTTGCCAAGGCCGAGGAACTCGGCATCCTGATCTTCCTGCATCCCAGCGGCTTCACCGAAGGCCGGCGGCTGTCGCAGCACTATTTCAACAACGTCATCGGCAATCCGCTCGATTCGACGGTCGCGGTCAGCCACCTGATCTTCGGCGGCGTGCTCGACGCCTATCCGCGGCTGAAAGTATGCGTGGCCCATGGCGGCGGGTTCCTGCCCGCCTATGCCGGTCGCATGGATCATGCCCACGGTGCGCGCAGCGATTGTCGTCTCTGCATCGAGCACAAGCCGAGCCACTACCTCGGAAAAATGTATTTCGACACGATCGTTTTCGAGCCGGGCCAACTCGAATATCTGGTCAAGACCTACGGCAGCGATCACATCCTGATGGGGACCGACTATCCGTTCGACATGGGCATGTACGAGCCCGTGCAATTCGTGCATGGCGCCAAGCTGACTGCGGTCGACAAGGCGGCGATTCTCGGCGGCAATGCCGTACGGTTGCTGAAGCTGAAGCAAAAAGGCCGGCGGCCTGCTAGCAGGTGACGCCGCCGTCGACGACGAGGCACTGGCCGGTGATGAAGCGGGCGTCGTCGCTCAGCAGGAATCGGACCACCGGCGACACGTCCTCGACTCGGCCAAGGCGGCCCAGCGGCGTGCGGTTGACGATTTGTCGGCGCTGCGCTTCCTGCAACGCGGCTACAGCATCGGTGTCGAGATAGCCGGGATTGATCGAATTAACGGTGATCTGCTGCCGGCCGATCTCCCGCGCAAGTGCCCGCGTCAGGCCGTCCATCCCGGCCTTGGAAGCCGAATAGGCGGTGAGTCCGGTGTGGCCGCGCAAGCCGATGATAGAAGAGATGTTGATGATGCGCCCGCCTGTCGTGCGACGCAGCATGTGCCGTGCGGCAAGGCGCGCCATGTACAGCGCCCCCACCAGATTGGTCTGGATGATCTTCTCGGCATCGACGTTGGAGAACGTGGCAAGGATCCCTTCAGCCGAAACAGCGGCGTTGTTCACCAATCCCCAGATGCCGTCCGGCCCGGCCCACGTCTCGGCGGCGGCGAAGAAGGCATCGTCGTCGCGTGCCTCCCCAACGGTGCCCTTTTTCCAAAGCACCTTGCCGGTCGCCATCAGATCCTCGAGTTCCGGCGAGGAGCGTCGACTGCACGTCGCAACGCGATAGCCATTGGCCACAAGATCGGCAGTCAGCCCGAGGCCCAAGCCTCGGCTGCCGCCGGTAACGACAACGGCGCGGGAAGCAACACTCGACATCAGGCGCGATCTTCTTTCCGCCTTTGATTGTTACGGAGTTCGGGGGTGAGCGCAGAATAGAGAGGGCGGCGGGCGCGAGCAACTCCATCCGGCCATCTGTCCTTTTACACGGGTGTGTAGATAATGAGCTTCAGCGCCGGGTCGTCGTTGGCCTGGAAGCTCGCATGTTCGAACCGCAGAACACCCCGCTTGGGATGCTTCATGAGCTTGCGTCCAGCAGCGACAGGCTTGATGTCGTGCGCCTTCCACCAGCCGGCGAACTCTGCGCAGCCTCGACGAAGGCGTTCGAGCAGGTCGACAAAGGCCGGGTCGTCGGCCCATAGATCGTGCGTCGCCCGAAACTGGGCCACCATACGTCTCGCCTCGTCGGTCCAGCCTCGCCCGAACAAGCGCCGCGTGGCCGGATTTGTCAGCATGCAGACGAGGGTGTTGCGATCTTCCTCCGGCAGCCGGCTGAAGGCGAAAATCTCGTCGGCGGCTTTGTTCCAGGCAAGGACGTCCCAGCGCCGCCCCGCGACGTAAGCCGGTTGATTGAGGCTTTCGACAAGGCGGCCGATCGCTGCGGGCACGCTTTCGCGCACGAAAGGCCGACGGCTTCCAGTCCCCGTCAAGGCTCGCAGGTGCGCATGCTCGACCTTGCTGAGGCGCAACGCTCTTGCCAGAGCATCGACCGTCGTGAGCGACGGGGTGACGGCCCGTCCCTGCTCCAGCCGGACATACCAATCGACGCCTATGCCGGCGAGTTCGGCGACTTCCTCCCGTCGCAGGCCAGCCGTCCGGCGCCGCCGACCGACCGGCAGGCCGACGGCCTTCGGGTCGAGCCTCTCTCGGCGCGACCGAAGGAAGTTGCCCAGTTCGCCGCGTGGCCGGTCCGCCATGGCCCTCGCCTTTCGTGTCCATGGGATTTTCAATCCCAGGATAATACCAGGCCTGAATGGAAGGGCGAAAATGGTGAATGTTCGGTCCGTTCCGAGGAAAGGATGGACCATGAAAGCTGCAGTCTTGAAGGCGTTCGGCTCGCCCCTCTCCGTCGAGCCCGTGCCCGAGCCGGTTCTGGGCACCGGCGAGGTCCTCGTCGATGTCGCGGCAACCCGCGTGCTGGCCTATGCCAAGGAAGTATTCAGCGGCGAGCGGCAGTACCTTCTGGACTTGCCTGCCATTCCCGGTCCCGGTGCGATCGGCCGCGTTCGAGCAGTCGGCCCAGACGCGACGCGCCTTGCCGTCGGCGATTGGGTCTATTGCGATCCGACCGTGCGGTCGCGCGACGAGGCCGTATCTCCCGACATCCTGCTGCAAGGCTTGACCGCGCGAAATGGTGGCAGCCTCCGCCTGCAGAAGCACTTCCGGCACGGCTCGTTCGCCCAGCGGATGCGCGTCCCGACCGAGAATGCGATCCGAATTGGCGCGATCGAGGAGGCAGATGCGCCGTCCTGGTGCGCGCTCGGTACGCTCCTGGTGCCCTACGGAGGATTCGCGGTTGCCAGGCTGACGGCGGGCGAGACGGTCCTGGTCAACGGTGCGACCGGTGCTTTCGGCAGCGCCGGCGTGGCGGTCGCGCTGGCGATGGGAGCGCGTTGCGTCCTTGCAACCGGACGGAATGGCAGATCACTCGAGGACCTCGAGCACCGTTTTGGCCGCCGCGTCCGCACGGTGCAAATGACGGGCAATGAGGAAAATGATCGAATTCGGATCCAGAAGGCGGCACCCGGACCGATCGACTGCGTCCTGGACCTGTTGCCGCCCGCCGCCAACGCGAGCCAGGTGCGGACCGCCATTTCGACCGTCCGGCCATACGGACGCGTCGTGCTTATGGGCGGCGTCGGCATGTCGACAGACAGCGGGTTGGAGCTTTCCTACTCGTGGCTCATGCGCAACTGCGTCACCCTTCTCGGTCAATGGATGTACGCCCGCGATGCGACAATCCGTATGGTGGAGCTCATCCGGGCCGGCTTGGTCGATCTGGCCAATTTTCAGGTCACGACCTTCTGCCTCGACGAAGTGAACGCCGCCGTCGACCATGCCGCGGCCAACGCCGGCCCCTTCAGGATGACCGTGATCTGTCCATAGCGTCCGTGCAAGACAGGGAGGCCATCCACCGCTTTTCGCGATAAGGTCTCTCGGTGAGGCGTCAAAAACTATCGATCGCCGCTGCACGCCGCATCGTGCTTGCAGCGCAGGGTTTCGGCATTCCCCGTCCCAACGGCACCACCCGTGCCGGACACGTGAAACGCACCATCAGCCGGCTTGGCCTGCTCCAGATCGACTCGGTCAATGTACTGACCCGGGCGCACTACCTGCCGCTGTTCTCCCGCCTCGGCAACTACGACGCCGATCATCTGGACCGCGCCGCCTGGGGCCGCAAGAGCCAGCGTCGTCTGTTCGAGTTCTGGGCTCATGAGGCGTCCTTGCTGCCGCTCTCCGCGCACCCGCTCTTCCGCTGGCGCATGCAGCGCGCGGCGGCCAATGACGGCGACGGCAAAGGCAAACTGCACAGATTCCGGTGCGAGAAGGCCGCCTTCATCGATGAGGTGCGGCGCGAACTCGCCGACCGCGGCCCCCTGGCGGCCTCCGAGCTCTCCAACGGCGGCGAGCGACGCGGACCGTGGTGGGGCTGGAACGACGGCAAGCTTGCGCTCGAGTGGCTGTTCTTTGCCGGAGAAGTCACGACCGCTACGCGACGCGGCACGTTCGAGCGGGTCTACGATCTGACGGAACGCGTCCTGCCGGCGGACGTGCTGGACGTGCCGACGCCTCCCGCCGAAGCGGCGCAGCGCGAGCTGCTGCGCCGGTCGGCGCGGGCCCTGGGGATCGCGACCGAGACGGACCTTCGCGACTATTTTCGCCTCGGCGTCGCCGACACCAAGGCGCGGCTCGCGGAACTGGTGGAAGCGGGCGACCTTCTGCCGATAGAGGTCGAGGGCTGGAGCAAACCCGCCTATCTCGATCCGACCGCGCGCCAGCCGCGCCGTATCGAGGCCCGGGCGTTGCTCGCACCTTTCGATCCACTGATCTGGGAGCGTGCGCGGACGCACCGGCTGTTCGACTTCTTCTATCGCATCGAGATCTACACGCCTCTCGCCAAGCGCAAGCATGGCTACTATGTCCTGCCCTTCCTGTTGGGCGATCGGCTGGTGGCGCGGGTCGATCTCAAGGCCGACCGAGCCAACAGCCGCCTGCTGGTCCATGCCGCGCATCTCGAAAACGGCGCCGAGGCGCGGCAAGTCGCAGGCCCGCTTCGCCAGGAGCTGCGGCTGATGGCCGACTGGCTTGCCCTCGAAGAGGTTTCCCTGCCCCGCGGCGGTTCGCTTGGTCGGGCAATGAAAGGATGAACGAATGAACGATCTGGTGTTGAAGGGCGGGCGCGTCATCGATCCTTCGCAAGGGCTGGACAAGATCGCGGATATCGCCTTCGCCGGTGGCAAGGTCGCCGCGATTGGCGATGGGCTCGTCGGCAAGGACATGCGGGACGTCACGGGCAAGATCGTCTGTCCCGGCCTGATCGACCTGCACACCCACGTCTACTGGGGCGGCACCTCGCTGGGCGTCGACGCCGAGGTGCTGGCACGCACCGGCGGCGTCACGACTTTCATCGATGCCGGCAGCGCGGGGCCGGGCAATTTTCCCGGTTTCCGGCGACATGTCATCGAGCGCTCAGCGGTGCGCATCCTGCCGTTTCTCAACGTCTCCTTCCCCGGCATTTTTGCGTTCTCGCGCGCAGTGATGGTCGGCGAAAGCTCCGACATGCGCCTGCTCGATCCGCGCGAGGCGGTGCGCGTCGCACGGGAACACAAGGATCTGGTGCTGGGCATCAAGGTTCGTGTCGGCAAGTCCGCGAGCGGCGATTCCGGCATCATGCCGCTCGACATCGCGCTCGACGTGGCCGAGGAGACGGGCCTGCCGCTGATGGCGCATCTCGATGCGCCGCCGCCAGCGGGCCACGAGGTGGTGAGCAGGCTGCGCAAGGGCGACATCCTCACCCACTGCTTCCGGCCGTTTCCCAACGCGCCGGTGCGGCCCGACGGGCGGGTGCGCGAGGAGATTCTGGCGGCGCGCCAGCGCGGGGTCATCTTCGACATCGGCCATGGCAGCGGTTCGTTCGGGTTCGGCACCACCCGGAACATGCTGGCGGCAGACTTCCTGCCCGACGTAGTTTCGTCGGACGTGCATGCCATATCGATCGACGGACCCGCCTTCGATCTCCTGACCACAATGTCGAAGTTTTTGTGCCTTGGCATCGATCTGCCGACGGTGATCGGGCTGGCCACGGCCAATGCCGCTGGAGCCATACGTCGCCCGGACCTGGGGACGCTCAAGATCGGAAGCATCGGCGACGCCACCGTGGTCGACCTGAAGAGCGGAATGTACGACTATGCCGATGCGATCGGCGAGCGCATGATGGGCGACAAGCGGCTGTTGTCGGCCGGCGTCGTGTTGGCGGGCCGCTGGTGGCATCCGTCATGACGAAGAATTCCGAGAACCGACCGAGCTCCCCTGCTTGCCTCGCGCATGAGGCGGACGATGCCTATATGGGCTTCGCCAGCCGCGACGAGATCGCCGCATTCCTGAACGAGTTGCTGGAGGCCGAACGCGCCGGCACGGGCGTGGCACTGAGAAGTGCCGAGGCCGCTGCCGGTACGGCGTTCGTGGACCTCCTGCGCGATGTGCACCGCGACGAGGCGCGCTGGTGCGCCATGCTCCTCAAGCAACTCAAGGTGCTGGGTGCTCCAGCCTCGCCCAGGATCGGCGCATTCCAGGAGAAGGCGCTGGCCATCCAGGACATGCGCGAGCGCATTGCCTTCCTCAATCGTGGCCAGGGCTGGGTGGTGCGGAAGTTGCGCGAGATGCTGCCGAAAGTACGGGATGACGCCCTTCATCACGATCTTCAGGAGATGCTGCAGGCGCACGAAGCCAACATCGAGCGCGCCCGCCTGGCTCTGGAAGAACGTTAGGAAGCGCCCCTAAGCTTCTCGCAAAAAAGCGGAATTGGTCATCGAAGAAACAGACGGCGACGACGCAACTTTT
>DATEID010000215.1:0-4951 GCA_035279245.1 Reyranella sp. | reverse complement strand
TAGGAGACCGCGTCGCCCACCACCTCGCGGCGCACCGCGTCAGCCGTCTGCGTTACGGCGGCGAAGTCCGAACCGCGCGCCGCAAACAGCCGCACGATGTCGTCTTCACCGAGATCCTCGCCGCGGGTTGCGCGATCCAGGATCGGCGCCAGGCCGGCGCTCGGCCGCACCGAAGGCCGAGCGAGCGTCGCCACGTCGTCCTTGGGCAACGCCATCACGAGACCCGGCCGCCAGTCGTTGCCGCGGCGCAGTCCGCTCGCCTCGCTCATCGTCAGCACGCGCGGCCGCAGCGCGGGATCGATCCATGCCTTGTCGTGGACGTAGCGCGGATAGACGGCGAGCCGCTCGGTGAGGACCTTGCCATGCTTCGCGCTTTCCACCGCCAGTGCTTCCAGCGCCGGCCATGGCCGCTCGGGATTGACGTGATCGGGCGTCACCGGCGACACGCCGCCCCAATCGTCGATGCCGGCCTCGATCAGGCGTCCGTAGCCCGGCTCCTGCAGGTTGGGCGGCGCCTGAATCGAGAGCGTGTCGCCGAAGATCAGGCGCGCCGCGGCGACCGTCCACAGCAGCTCCTCGAAGGACGGCTCGGGCGCATTGGCCATGCGCGTGCCGGGCTTGGCGCGGAAATTCTGGATGATGACTTCCTGCAGGTGGCCGTGCGCGCGATGCAGGTCGCGCAAGGCGAGTAGCGCCTCGATGCGCTCGGCGCGCGTCTCGCCGATGCCGATCAGGATGCCGGAGGTGAACGGCACCTTCGCTTTGCCGGCTGCCTCGATGGTGGCGAGCCGTGCCGCCGGCTCCTTGTCGGGTGCGCCGAAATGCGGGCCGCCGCGCCCGCCGAGTCGCGCCGCCGTCGTCTCGAGCATGATGCCCATCGACACCGACACGCGCCGCAGCTTCGCGAGATCGGCGGCTGTCATCAGGCCCGGATTGAGGTGGGGCAGCAGGCCGGTCTCCTTGAAGACGCGTTCCGCCATGGAGGCGAGATAGTCGAGCGTCGTGGCATGGCCCATCGCTTCGAGCGCTTCGGCTGCGGGTTTCCATTTCAGCTCGGGTTTGTCGCCCAGGGTGAACAGCGCTTCGGCGCAGCCCGCCGCCTGGCCCGCGCGCGCGATCTCCAGCACCTGCTCGGGCGTGAGATAGGCCGCATCGCCACGGCGCGGCGGATGCACGAAGGTGCAGTAGCCGCAAGAGTCGCGGCAAAGATGTGTGAGCGGAATGAAGATCTTCTTGGAGAAGGTGACGCGCTCGCCGAAGGCGGCATCGCGGATCGCCGCGGCCTTTTTCATCAGGGCCGGCAGGTCGGCCGTTTCGGCGAGGATGCTTTGGACTTCAGGCAACATGGCGGAACACATGGTACGCGGGATGATCGGAGACAAGCTGGGCGAGATCGGCCGGCGTGTCGATATCGCGCGAGACACCGGGTCGGCGCACGACCACCGGCTCGATGCCGACCGATCGCGCGCGTTCGACATGCAGTCTAGCGCTCGGCCGCTGGGTGGCGAAAGTGAACTGGAGCACCGTCGGTGGCCGCAGCAGCAGGGCATTGGTGCCGCCGTCCTTGGCTTCCGCGATCACGGCGGGGCTTTCCCGCCCGGCCTCGATCAGGGCCTCGATGTCGGCCACGGAGAGATAAGGCAGGTCCGCCATCACCAGGAGAAGATCGGTCGCGCCCTCGGCCTGCACGGCGCGGGCCGCTTCGGTCACGTCGCGATTGAGGTCGCTGTCGTCGCCGGCGCCGCTCGCCACGCGGATCGACGGCAATCCGGCCTGCCGCAACGTGCCGAGGACATGATCCAGCATCTTCTGCGCCAGCGCCCGCCGTCCGGCCGAATCCAGGACCGGCGCCAAGCGGCCCTTGGCCAGCGGCAGGGACTTCATCGGGACGACGGCGGCAAGCATGGCTAGGAGTGTTGCAGAGAGGGGGCGAGCGCGTCCACGAATTCGAGGGCTGCGACGGCGAGTCGCCGCTTGTCCTCGTCGCTGCGCATCATCGTGTCCGCGACATGCACTTTGATGCCGAGACCTTCGATATCGCCCTTCAGGCTCGCGTCGGTCTGGTCGAGGATGAAACCGTCGATCAGGCCTTTGTAGTAACGCGCCACGCCTAGTGCGGAAACATCGTGGCCGAGTTCGGCGAGCATCTTCGCCGCGGGACCCTTGATCGCCTGCCCGCCGACGATCGGCGTCACGGCAACCCGCGCGGTCCGGGTACGCTGGAGCGCGGTGCGCACGCCGGGAATGGCGAGAATGGGGGCGACGCTCACGAAGGGGTTGGACGGGCAGAAGATCACGCCGCGCAAGCCTGTCATGTCGAGAAGGACAGGGTTCGCCCTCGCCTTGTCGGCGCCGACGAAACGCACGCGCTTGACGGCCGGTTCGCAGCGCTGGCGGACGAACCAGTCCTGAAAGGCGAGATCGCCTTTGTCGCTGGTCACGACGGTGCGCACCGGATTGTCGGTCATCGGGACGATGGCGCATCTGATGCCGAGACGTTGGGCGAAGTCGCGGGTCACGGCGGACAGTGTCTCGCCCGACCGCAGCCGGCGAGTACGCTCGATATGCGTGGCGAGATCCTTGTCGCCGAGGCGGAACCACGTCTCGCCGCCCAGTTGCTGGAGCGCGGCCATGGCGTTCCAGCTCTCGTCCTGGCGACCCCAGCCGGTCTCCGGATTGGCGAGTCCCGCCAACGTGTACATGACGGTGTCGAGGTCCGGCGAGATCGAGAGGCCGAGATGCTCGAAGTCGTCTGCGGTATTCACGGCCACTGTCAGCGCCTCGGCCGGCAGAACGGCATTGAGGCCCAGCGCGAGCTTGGCACCGCCCACGCCGCCGGCAAGGGCGAGAATTCTGCGATTGTCCTGCGTCATGCCTGAAGCTTAGCGCGAAAGCCCGAGGTGTCTGCGGAAAAGCGAGCGCTTTTGCAGGAGCTGTTCGCGCAGCGACGGCTCGACCGACACGATGACTGCCTCGTCGCCGGCGTTGGCGATCAAGGGGCCGCCGATGCTCTGCCGTGCCAGTCGTGCCGCACCGAGCGCCGGACCGGTATGTCCGTCGGGCTGGAGACGCAGCGGGATGCCGAGCGCCGCGGCGACGAGGCGCGCCCACAGGAGGCTTCGGCCGCCCCCGCCGGTCAGGCTGATCTGGCCGATGGGCGCGCCGCTCTCGATCAGCGCCTCGTGCCCGTCCGCCAAGGCCATCGCTACGCCTTCCATGACCGCCTGCACCAGCGCCAGGGCGTTCGTTTCGTGCGTGAGGCCAGAGAAGGCGGCGGTCAAGGTCGGATCGTCGTGCGGCGTACGCTCGCCTCCCAAGTACGGCGTGAAGACCGGCGTCTCGGCTGGTGTCAGTTCCACCGCCTCCACCTCGGCGATCAGGCGCGGGAGATCCGGCGTCCGCAGCAGACCAGCGACCCACGCCAGGGACGCTCCGGCGCTCAGCACGACTGCATGCTGGCAGTAGAGACCGGCCACGGCGTGGCGATGGGTGTGCATGCCGGCAGCCCTCGCCGGAATAAACCGGTCGTTGGCGAGAAAATAGACGCCCGATGTACCCAGTCCGATATAGGCGTCGCCCGACCGGATGGCGCCGACGCCGATGCCGGCGCACATATTGTCGCCGCCGCCACCTGCGACTGGCGTTCCCGGAGGCAGACGCCATCGTGCCGCCAACTCGGCGCGTATGGTGCCGGCGATCTCGGCGCTGTCGACAAGGCGCGGCATCATCGATCGTCCGATCCCGCAGGCGGCGAGAAGCGCCTCGTGCCAATCGCCCGCGACCGTGTCCATCAGGAGCGTTGCCGACGAATCGGCGCGGTCGCTCGCGGCCTCTCCGGTGAGGCGCAGCCGGACATAGTCCTTGGTGAGCAAGACCCGCTGCGTACGCTCCAGAACGGCGGGCTCGTGCCGGGCGAGCCACAGGAGCTTGGGGGCGGAGAAGCCCGGCATCGGCCGGCAGCCGACACGCTCGGCGAAATCGGGAAAGCGCTGCTCCAATGCCCGGCATTCCTCGGCGGCGCGGCCGTCGTTCCAGAGCAGCGCCGGACGCAACGGCCGGTCGTCCTTGTCGAGAAGGGTGACGCCCAGCATCTGCCCCGACAAGCCGATGGCCTTCACCGCCGCAACAGCTTTCGGCGACTCTGCGGCGAGCTCGTCGAGCGCAAGTTCGACGGCGCGCCACCAGTCTTCTGGCGCCTGCTCGGCCCAGAGCGGGTGCGGCCGGGAGACCGAAAGCGGCGCCGTCGCCTCTGCGACCGGCCGATCGTGGTCGTCCGTCACGACAGCTTTCACGCCCGAGGTGCCGATGTCGATGCCGAGATACATCAGCCGCCCCGCAGGAGACCAAGCGCGGCGCGCGCCGCCGCCTCGTCGCAAACCAGCACCGAGCAGAGGCCCGCCCGCAGGACGCCGGCCAGGATCGCCACCTTGTTCAGCCCGCCCGATGCGACGATCGATGTCGATACCTTGCGCAGCATCTCGATCGGCATGGCGATCACGCGCTTGTTGACCGCGTGGCGCACCGGCTGGCCGCGCGCATCGAGGAACGTCCCCATGATGTCGCCGACCGCGCCTGCGGCGCGCAGCGCCTCGACCGTCACGTCGCGCGGCAGGCCGTAGCGGATCAGGAGCGATCGGCGGCTGAGGTCGCCGACGCTCATCAAGGCCATGTCGATCGTGGAGAGCCGCTGGAATGTTTCACGGAACACGTCCTGCTCAAGGATCGTGTCGCGTGAGCGCGGGCTTCCGGCATAGATGGGCGCGGCGAGGTAGTTGCATTGGGCATTCACGTGCCGCGCGAACTCGCTCGCGATTTCGAAAGTGTTCAGCTCCGAGCCGTAGGTCAAACCACCCATCATGGAGTTGACGCTGAGCTCCGGCAGGTTGGCGCTGTGCAGATGCCGCACGGTCTCCCGTAAGGTGGCGCCCCAGCCGATGCCCAGCGCCCGCAC
>DATEID010000214.1:0-15899 GCA_035279245.1 Reyranella sp. | reverse complement strand
CGGCGAGGTCGTGGCTAATGAAGATATAGGCGAGGCCGAAGCGCTGCTGGAGGCTGCGCATCAGGTTGATCACCTGCGCCTGGATCGAGACGTCGAGTGCCGACACGGGCTCGTCGGCCACGATCAGTTTCGGCTCGACCGCAAGCGCGCGGGCGATCGCGAGCCGCTGGCGCTGGCCGCCGGAGAATTCGTGCGGATAGCGCCGTGCGTGCTCCGGCCGCAGGCCGACCAATTCCAGAAGCTCGGCAACGCGCGCGCGGCGCTGCGATTCGTTGCCGGCGAGGCCGTGCAACATCAATGGCTCGGCCAGCATTGCGCCCACCGTCATGCGCGGATTGAGGCTGGCGTAGGGATCCTGGAAGATCACTTGCAGTCGCCGCCGGCGCGCGCGCATGGCCGCCGAATCGAGGGCCAGCAGATCCTCGCCCTCGAAGCGCACGGCGCCTGACGTGGGCTCGATCAGCCGCAGCACCAGCCGGCCCACGGTCGACTTGCCGCAGCCCGATTCGCCCACCAGCGCCAGCGTTTCGCCGGCCCCGACCTCGAAGTCGAGCCCGTCGACTGCGCGCACGTGGCCCGACGTGCGCCCAAACACGCCGCCCGCAACGGCGAAGTGCTTTACGAGGCCGTTGACCTGAAGGAGGGCGGTCATGGCTGGGGGCGCGCCACTCCAGTGGCGCGATATTTATCGATGCAGAAGAAGACGCGCGACTGGAGTCGCGCGCCCCCAGCATTATCGCAGCGCCGCGCGGATCTTCACGAGACGGCGGCGCATGCGATGGATGGGGCGGCGGCGCAGGCGGGCCTGGGCGATCTGCAGGTCGAGCACGATCGGCTTGTGGTCGGACGGCCCGAACTCGAGCGTCGTCGTGAAGGTGCAGGAAAGACCGTGAATCAGGCAGCGATCGAGGCGAAACGGCAGCACGTCGCCGCCGAAGTGGGTCGGCTCGCGCGGGCCGACATCGGTGAAACCCGGGATCGGTGTCGGTCCCACCGCGTTGTAGTCGCCGACGATGGCCGACGGACCGCCGCGCAAGGCGGCGGCAATGCGCAGGAGCTGGCGGCGGTTCAGGAGCTGGCCGTGCGACAGATGCACATTGGCGAAGGTGATATCGCCCACCTTCACGATCTGCGTGCGCCGGCGTGGCAGGCGGCCGGGCAGGGGCGAGGCAGGCAGCGCCAGCACCTGCGGGCTGGCGAAATTGTGCCGGCTCCAGGCGGCGAGGCCGTGGATGCGGCCAGGCCATGGCAGGCGATGGTAGTGCCCTTGGACAAGGGACGGCAGCGTGTCGAGGTGTGGGGTCACTTCCTGCATCAGGAGCAGGTCGGGCCGTTCGCGCTCCAGCAGCTCGGCGACGTCATGCACCGCCGCGCCTTCGAGCCGCAGCAGGTTCCAGCTAATAACCCTCACCATTTCCTCACGTCCGCTGCGACCGTTCGCGTCGCGCGCGGCGCAGCCTGGCCCTCAATGAAGCAGGCCCTCCCGCGGCGGCCTGCAGCTCGTTGCGGATCTGCTCGCGCCGCTCGTGGATCGAGGCGATCGCCGCGCCCATCGGCACGCCGAGCCCGACCAGCGCCGATTCGGCCAGCAGAAGGCTGGCTTCGATCGTCTCCGGCACCGCATCGGTGACCTTGAGCGTATAGAGATGACGGGCATGCTGGGCATCGTGGGCGCGCGCAACGATCATGACGTCGGGCCGGCGCGCCCGCACCGCCCGCACGACGTCGTCGACCACTGCCGTGTCGAGCGTGACGATGACGCCCGCCGCCTCGTCGATGCCGCAACGGCGCAGATAGTGCGAGTCGCTGGCGTCGCCGTAATAGATCGGCCGGCCGCGGGCGCGCCAGCGCTCGACCAGCGCGGCGTCGCGGTCGGTGGCGAGATAGGGAACCGCGTGCTCCTCGAGCAGGCCGCAAACGAGCTGACCGACCCGTCCATGGCCCACCACGATGACGCGCCGCACATGGTCTTCCGGCGGCAACGCGGCTTGGGCAATGCCCTTGCCTTTGCGCTCCAGCCGCCGCGAGAGGCTACGACCGGCGATGCCGATCAACGGCAGCAACGCCATGGTGAGCGAGACGACGGCCAGCGTGCCGCCCGCGATGTCGGCTTCGACGAGCCGGAAGGTGGCTGCAAGGCCGATGCCGATGAACGCGAACTCACCGCCAGGTCCCAGCAACAGGCCGATTTCCATGCTGGCCGGCCAGGGCAGGCCGAACAGCCTGCTTAGAGGTGCGATGATCAGCCCCTTGAGCAGCAGCATGCCGAACACGCCGGCGACCACCAGGAGCGGTCGGTGCCAGATGATGCCGAGGTCGATATGCATGCCGACCGAGAAGAAGAAGACGCCGAGCAGCAGGCCTCGAAAGGGATCGATCGTCGCCTCGACCGCGCGACGATATTCGGTTTCGGCCAGCAACAGGCCGGCGATGAAGGCGCCGAGCGCCATCGACAGGCCGGCGGCGCCGGCGACGACGCCTGCACTCACGGCCACGAGCAGGGTCGCGGCCATGAAGAATTCCGGATTCTCGCTGCCGGCGGCGAGGCGAAACAACGGCCGCAGCACCAGCCGGCCGACGATGGCGATGGCCGCCACCGCGAGCGCCGCTTCGCCCAGCGCCAGCCCGATGCCGGTCCAGACCGAGCCGTTCTCCTCCTGGCCGCCCAATGCGCCGATCAGCAGCAGCAGCGGCACCACCGCGAGGTCCTGCGCCAGCAGGATGGCGAAGCTGGTACGCCCGGTGCCCGACATCAGGCGGCGTTGGCCCGACAGCAGCTCCATGACGATGGCGGTGGAGGAGAGGGCGAGGCAGGCGCCGATCACCAGCGAGGCTGCCGGCGGCTGGCCGAGCCACAACACGATCAGGCTGGTCGCCGCCGTGCTGAGCGCGATCTGCAGCCCACCCAGGCCAAACACGAGGCGGCGCATGGTGACGAGCCGGCGCAGCGAGAGCTCGAGCCCGATGAAGAACAGCAGGAAGACGACGCCGAGATCGCCGATGAAGTCGATCTGCCGCTCGCCCGTGACGGTGATCCAGTCGAGCAGGCGCGAGCGCTCCGCCAAACGGCCAAGTCCGTAGGGTCCCAGCAGCGCCCCGACGGCGAGATAGCCCAGCACCGGGCTTACCTTCAGGCGTGGCATGATGGGCGCCACGACAGCCGCGGTGCCGAGCACGATCAGCGCATCCTTGAAGGTGTAGACTTGGTCCAATCCGGCCATTGCGCTCAACATAGACGGCGCTGGCCGTTCTGTGCACACTTTCGTCGATGGCGGATTTCACGGGACGGTAACGACATGAAGGTGGTGATCACCGGCGGCGCAGGCTTCCTCGGCAAGAAGCTCGCGCGGCGCATCCTGCAACAGGGCGCGCTCGAGGATGCCGAGGGCCGGCGGCAGACGGTGAGCGAGCTCCTGCTGTTCGATGTCGGCAAGGCGAGCGGCCCGGGCCTCGACGACCCGCGAGTGAAAGCCATCGCCGGTGACATCGCCAACTCGGCCACCGTCCAGTCGATCGTGCAGGGCGCATCGACGGTGTTCCATTTCGCCGCAGTCGTGAGCGCGGGCGCGGAGGCGGATTTCGACCTCGGCTATCGCGTCAACCTCGACGGCACGCGCAACGTGCTGGAGGCCTGCCGCGCCCTCGGCACGAACCCGCGCGTGGTCTTCACCAGCTCGCTCGCGGCCTACGGCGGTGACTTGCCGCCAGCGGTCAACGACGACACGCCGCTCACGCCGCAGACGTCCTATGGCGCCCAGAAATCGATCGGCGAGTTCCTGGTGCGCGACTATACGCGCAAGGGCTTCCTGCGCGGAACGGCGGTCAGGCTGCCGACGATCTGTGTCCGCACGGGCTTGCCGAACAAGGCGGCCTCGACCTGGGCGAGCTCGGTGGTGCGCGAGCCGCTCACCGGCATCGACGTCGTCTGCCCGGTGACGCCGGCAACCGTCATGGTGGTGCTGAGCCCGCGCAAAACGGTCGATGCCTTCCTGCGCCTGCATGACACGCCGGCCGACGCGTTCGGGCCTGGCCGCACGCTGCTCCTGAACGGCATCAAGGTGACGGCGAGGCAGCTCGAGCAGGCGGTGGCCAGCCACGCCGGCAACCGCAAGGTCGGCAAGGTGATCTGGCAGCACGATCCCGCGATCCAGAAGATCTGCGACGGCTGGCCCCAGGGCATCGACTCCGAGCGCGCCCGTCGTCTCGGGTTCGAGGTCGACCGCGATCTCGACGAGATCGTTCGCCATTTCATCGCCGACGACCTCGACGAGCAGATGAAGATCGCCAAGGGCTAAGAAGACGCGCTCATGTTCCTCGCCTCCGCGATGTTAGCGCTATCGCATATGGCAATAAATCTTGGTCACGCTGACTATTTCTTCGTGTCATCCCGAGCGGAGCGAGGGATCTTTGTCAACGCTGCAAAGATCCTTCGCTGCGCTCGGGATGACACCGTTTCTTGCAATCGGCTCTTTTCATCATATGCGGTAGCCCTGCCCGCGAAAGGAAGCGGCCAGGTCAGTGGCCGAGCGTGCGCTTCAGAAACTGCGCGACATGCTGCCACGGCGACCAGACGTGACGTGCGCGGATCATGTGCCAGTGATGCGGATCGTCGTCGGGACCGACCTGGAAGCCGGCGGCGTCGATGAACTCGTCCATGCCGGCGGCGTCCATGTCCCACGGCCCGGTGGTCTTGTAGATCGTGGCCTTCCAGCCGTACTTCCTCATCGACCGCGGCATGCCGGTCGCAAGGAAATCCATGTAGCGCGGCAGGCTCTCGGGTCGGCAGAGATAGGCCTTGTTGAAACCGACCGCGAGCAGGCGGAAGTGATGAGGGTTCTTCTCGAGATACCGCACCACCTCCGTCGTGTTGGCCGGATAGCGCGGCGAGAAGAAGTCGTCGATCACCAGGATGCCGGCCGGCGCCACGATCTGGTTGGCGAGCTCGAGCTCGCGATAGACCGCTGTGCCGGTGTGCTCGCCGTCGATATGGCACCAGCGCACCGTGTGGTGCATCGCCTTGAGGTCGAGCCGGCCCGGCAGCTCGATGGAGAAGGCCTCGACGAACTCGAGGTTCTTGGGCTCGGCACCCACGGTGCGGATCGAGTTGCAGATCACCGCCTCGTCCAGCCGCCGGTCGCACAGGAAAAGCCTTTCGTCGCCCTTGCGGTAGCTGGCGAGCATGGAGGCCGACCGGCCCTTCCACACGCCGATCTCGAACAGATCACCAGCGATGCCGGCCTGCTCGTCGAGAAACGCGCGCCACACGCAGAAAGACTGGAACGAGAACCAGCCCGGCACGGCGTCGATTTGCTCCCAGCTCGGCATCCCTGCTCCTTTACGCGGGCCACTTGCTAACAGCGCCCCCTCGAAGCTGCAAGTCGCGAGGCTTGCGCCGTCGGCGGCCCTCGGGTAGAGGCCGGAAACAGCCGCAAATGCCCTCCACGACCTTCGCATATCGAGCAACGATCGGCCTCATCTGGGCGCTCGCGCTGTGGCATAGCTGGATCTGCCGCGGCCTCTTCGTCGACGGCTCGGCGTTCCTGATGAACATCGTCCGGAACGGGTCGTTTTTCGATTTCTACCAGCCGCGGCTCTACGCCATGGTCCTCGCGCAGCTGCCGATCGTGGCCGCCATCAAGCTGGGTGTCACCGACCTGCACCTGTTGGCCAGGCTTCTCTCTATCGGCCTGTTCGCGCTGCCGAGCGTTTTCTACACGCTGGCGCTCATCCGTGCGCGGCGCGACCCGGTGCTGCTCGCGGTCGTGATCGCGGCCATCGCCGTCGTCTTCATGACGACCTCGTTCTTCATCGTTGGCGAGTACAACACGGCCTATGCATTGACCATGTTCATCGCCGTGCGGCTCGTCACCGCGGAGCGGCTTACGGTCGGCGACAGCCTCGTCCTCCTCGCTGCGTCGGTGCTCGCGATCCGTACCTACGAGGTATTCATCTATCTCGGGCCGCTGCTTGCTACCATGAGCTTATGGCAGGTCTGGCGCATGCCACGCCGGCCGATCGTGCCCCTGCTGCTGCATGTCGCCGCGGCCGGCTGCTTCGTCGCGGGCATGGCGGTGGCGATCGATTCGGTTGTCCATCCTTATTCGGCGGAGCATCTCGCCGAGACCTACGACATGGCGTTGACCTTCTGGCAGAACATGCAGTTCGATCTGGCGTTCGTGGCGATCGCGATCGTGTCGGTCTGGGCGCTCGTGCGGCCGGAGCAGCTCGGAACGATGCGCCCCTATCGCTGGCCTGCGGCCTTCGTCACGTTGCTCGCGCTCTCGCCGCTGCTGGCGCTCGTCGACACGCTGGTGCGGCCGCTCGCCAGGTCACACTACGTGGCGCGAACGGTGAGCGGCCTCGTCATCGCTGCGATGGTGGTCTTCCTCTGGTGCTACGTGGCGCAGCGGCTCGAAACCTGGCGCGTCCGCGTTGCGCTGCGGGACAAGACGGTGCGCCGCCACGTGCTCACCTTCGCCTGCCTGGTCCTGGTCGCGATGCTGCCGTCGGACATATTCCTGTCGTTCACGTGGCAGTCCTTCCTCAAATCCTTCCGTGAGGTCGTGACGACGCATACGGGGCTTGTCGCCTACGAGGACACGCCGCTTGCCCATCCGCCGGATCTGCTGCTGGTCGAGAACTGGACGCTGCCGATCCAGAGTCTGATCCTGCGCTCCCGGCCTGGGGACGGCATCGTCCGGCCGCCGCGCGATTTCACCGCCTGGATGCCATTTCCCCCCGACAAGCCACCCGACCTCGGCTCTTACTTCTGGCATGATTGAAAATGAAGGAGGCGTCAGGGCCGTGAGCGCATGGCCCGAAACAAACGACGCTTTGCCGGCCGTGATCGTCTATCGTGTCGCGGTGGTGGTCCTGTGGTCGCTGGCCGTGCTAAACGGCGTGATCGCACGCGGGTTGTTTTGGGACGGGGCGTCGTTCCTGGCGAACATCCTGGACTTCCGCACATTTCATGACTTCTACCACGCACGCGAGCACGTGGCATGGCTTACCCAGGCGCCGGTGGTGGCGCTGATCGAGCTCGGCCTGCGCGACACCAGACTGCTTGCGATCGTCTACTCGATCTCGCTGTTCGCCTGGCCGGCGATCCTCTATCACGTGGCGCTCTCGCGCGTGCGCCGCTATCCGGCACTGCTGGCGGCGGTCGTGGCGGTGCTCGCGACGGTGTATCTGCCGACCTCCTTCTTCATCATCGGCGAATACAACGTCGCCTATGCGGCGGCAGTGGCGGCCATGGTGATTGCCCTGACAGGCATCCGGGACCGGCGCGACGGCATCGCGCTGTTCATGCTGGGCGCGCTGGCGATCGCCTCCTACGAGGCGATGGTCTATCTCGGCCCGCTGCTTGCGGCGGCAATCCTGTGGGCGCGACGGCGGGCCTCCAAGGAAGGGACCCTGGACGATGTTGCCTCGCTTCTTGCACGGCTCGCGGCGCTGGCCTTCCTGGCGTCGGCAATCGTGGCGACGGTGGCCATCGTCGAGTACTGGGATCATGGCCATTTCAGCCGGGTGCGGGCGGCGTCACTGGACTTCTGGCAGAATCTGCAATTCGTCGTGCCGCTGCTGGGACTCGCGGTCCTTACCCTTGTCTCGTTTGCCCGGCCCGACTGGCTGTACGGCAAAGGACCGGTCGTGCTGCTGGGCCTGGTGGCGGTGCTGCTCGCAGCGACGCCGTTCCTGCGCGCGATCCACCCGCAGGCAATGCTGTTTCCGCCCAGCCACTATGTCGCGCGTACGGCGGCGGGATGGCTGCTTGCGGCGATTCTGCTCGCCATGTGGCTGCATGTCGGCTGGCATCGCGGCAAGCCCCGCGTACTGGCGGCGCTGGCGCGGCCCGAGGTTGGGCGGAAGCTCGCGGCGGCCTTTGTCGTCGTGATGTTCGCCGCCGCCGTGCCGGATCTGGCGCTCAGCCGGCTCTGGGTAGGCTACCTCGCCTATTTCCGCGGAGTTGTGACGGAACATTCAGGCTTCGTCCGCGCCAACGACTTGCCGATGGACGAATGGCCCCGCCGGCTGTTCGCGCAGAGCTGGAGCTATCCGGCGCTGAGCGTGCTGCTGCGCTCCGCACCGGGGCAGGGCATCGTATTGATCGACAACGACTACCGCTCCAGCAAGCCATTCGATCCCTCGTGCGGCACGCTTCCCCGGCTCGAGGGCTTCGCCTGGCGATGATATGCCCATTCGCTGGCGAAGCCGATGCTGCAATGGCATAAGCCGCGATGCAATTCGGGTACCCCGATGAATCCGCTCTGGAGCCAGATCGCGCGCGAACTCTCGCCCTACGTCCCCGGCGAGCAGCCACGCATCGCCAATCTGGTGAAGCTCAACACCAATGAAAGCCCGTTCGGCCCTTCGCCGCTTGCGTTGGAGGCAATGCGAGCCGCCGCGGCAGACACCCTGCGGCTCTATCCGGATCCCGAGGCGACGGAGCTGCGCGAGGCGCTCGCCGTGCATCATGGGTTGAGGCCCGAACAGGTGTTCGTCGGCAATGGTTCGGACGAAGTGCTCGCCCATGCGTTCGTGGCGCTCCTGAAACAACCGAAGCCGCTGCTGTTTCCGGACGTCACCTACAGCTTCTATCCGGTTTGGGCGCAACTGTTCGGACTCGCCTGCGAGACCGTTCCGTTGGACGGCGAGATGCGCGTCCGCGTCGAGGACTACCGACGCGAGGCCGGGTCGATCGTGATCGCAAATCCCAACGCGCCGACCGGCCTCGCGCTGCAGCGCACGGAGATCGTCCGACTGCTCGAAGAGCATCCGGACATCCCGGTGCTGATCGACGAGGCCTATGTCGACTTCGGCGGCGAGAGCGCGGTTCCGTTGATCGCCGACCATCCGAACCTGCTGGTCGTGCGGACGATGTCCAAATCGCGCGCGTTGGCCGGCTTGCGCGTCGGCTATGCCCTGGGCGACGTGTCGCTGATCGAGGCGTTGCGCCGCGTGAAGGACAGCTTCAATTCCTACCCGCTCGGCCGCGTCGCCCAGGCGGGCGCGACGGCATCCGTTCGCGATGAGGCCTACTTCCGCGAGAGCTGCGCCAGGATCGTCGCGGCACGCAAGGCAATGACGCACGACTTGACCAAGCTGGGGCTGATCGTTCTGCCTTCCAGCGCGAATTTCGTCTTCGCCAGGCACCCGGCGCGGGGTGGGGCGGAATTCGCGGCGGCGTTGCGCGACCGCGCGGTCCTGGTGCGGCACTTCGACAAGCCACGCACGGCATCCTACCTGCGCATTTCGGTCGGGACGGAAGACGAGGTCCGGCGGCTCGTGGTGGCGGCGGCGGATATCCTGCGGGACTTCGACATTGGACATGTCTAAGGCCGCATGCAGTGGCTGCGCGGGCCGGTGCCGCGGACGGGGGCGGCAAGCTCGACGAACTCGCACAGGATCCGGCGGGTGTCGCGGGGATCGATGATCTCCTCGATCCAGAAGGTCTCGGCACTGCGGAACGGCGAGCGCAGCTTGTTCAGCCGCTCCTCGATCTCGGCCATCTTGGCCTTGGGGTCGTCCGCAGCGTCGAGGTCGGCGCGGTAAGCCGCCTCGATGCCGCCTTCGAGGGGCAGCGAGCCCCAGCGGCCGGAGGGCCAGGCATAGCGCCAGTTGAGCCGTGCGCCGTTCTGGTGCGCCGCGCCGGCAACACCAAAGGCGTTGCGGATGATGAAGGTGCACCATGGCACGGTGGTCTGGAACATCGCCGACATGGCGCGGACGCCCTGGCGAATGACGCCGCTCTTCTCGGCCTCGAGCCCGATCAGGAAGCCCGGGCAATCGCAGAAGTAAACTACCGGCAAATGGAACGTCTCGGCGAGATCGACGAAGCGCGCCACCTTCTGGCAGGCATCGGCGGTCCAGCCACCGCCGTAGAACATCGGGTCGCTCGCCATCACCGCCACCGGCCAGCCGTCGATGCGGGCAAGCCCCGTCGCGACCGAACGGCCGTAGAGCCTGCCCATCTCGAAGAACGAGCCTTTGTCGACGATCTTCTCGACGATCGGCCTGATGCGATAGACCTTGCGGATGTCGCGCGGGATCGCCTCGAACAGCGACTCCTCGCGACGCGTGGGATCGTCGGTCTGCGGGCCGCGCGGCGGCAGGTCGTAGACCGAGGAGGGGAGATAGGAAAGGAAACGCCGCGCGAGGGCGAACGCCTCGTCCTCGCTTTCGGCCGCCTCGTCGATGGCGCCGGCGCGGAGCTGGATTTCCCAACCGCCGAGGTCCTGCTTGTCGAACTGCTGCGGTCCCAGCCGGTTCACCACCGGCGGGCCGGCGACGAACATCGCCGAGATCTCCTTCACCATCACCGAGTAGTGTGTGGCGGCAAGGCGGGCCGCGCCCAGGCCCGCTACCGAGCCCAGACCCAGGCCGACCGTCGGCACGGTGCCCATGTTCTGCACCGTCCATTCCCAGCCGCTGACACCCGGCACGTTGGCGCGCCCTGTCGTCTCGATGGTCTTCACCGAGCCGCCGCCGCCCGAGCCTTCGATCAAGCGGATGACGGGCACGCGGTACTGGTTGGCGTAGCGCTCGATGAAGATCGCCTTCGCCTTGATGGTGGCGTCGGCCGAGCCGCCGCGCACCGTGAAGTCGTCGCCGGTGACGGCGACTGGCCGGCCGTCGATTCTGGCCCGTCCCATCACCGAGTTGGACGGCGTCAGCTCCACCAGGTCGTTCCTGCCGTCGTACTCGGCCTTGCCGGCGACGCTGCCGATCTCGCGGAACGAACCCTCGTCGACCAGCCGGTCGATGCGCTCGCGCACGGTCAGCCGGCCGCCCGCGTGCTGGCGCTTCACCTTGTCGGCGCCGCCCATGCGCGCCGTCATTTCCTGGCGGCGGCGTAGCTCGTCCATCTCCGGTTGCCAGCTCATCGCGATCGTCCCCATGGCGTTTGTCGTGGCGTTTGTCGAACTGCTTGGTATCAAGTGTCGTATCCGTCCCCCGTGTCGTACCAACGCGGGCGCGAACGAGCTACACTGAATGCATCGGTATGGGGGAGCCAAGGCCGATGGACGAAACGGGCGACAGCAGCGTTCTTTTGGTGGCGCGCTGCCTGGTGGCGGGACTGTTCATGTGGTCCGGGATCGGCCAGGCGGCCGGTTTCGATGCGACGGCGATCTTCGTCGAGCGCCAAGGCACGCTCGGCCTGCTGCTGCCGCTGGCAGTCGCCGTCGAGGTGGGTGGCGCCTTGCTCCTCATCGTGGGCTTCAAGGCGCGCCTCATCTGTCTCCTTCTCGCCGGCTTCTGCATCGTCACGGCGCTGCTGTTCCATGCCGACTTCGCCGACCGCACCCAGATGTTCCAGTTCCTGAAGAACGCCGCCGTCGCCGGCGGCCTCCTGGCGCTCTATGTCGCGGGCCCCGGCCGCCTCTCCTTCGACGGTATCGACGCGGAGGGGTGATTGGGGAAAGATCCCTCGCTTCGCTCGGGGCGACACCATCCCTTGTCATCCCGAGCGGAGCGAGAGATCTTTGATTTCGAGGGTTGTTCATGGACCGCAAGATCGACTCCATCCTTCCTGGCCAGCGCCTGATCGACGATGGCGACATGCTGCTGTGGCGGCCGCTGCCGACGCCGGACCGCAATTCCATCGGGCCGTTCGTGTTCGTCGACCACTACCGCCACAGGAGCCGACGCGGCATCGGCGACAAGCCGCATCCGCATGCCGGCATCGAGGTGCTGAGCTACCTGCTGGAAGGCGGCGTGGAGCATCGCGACAGCATGGGCTTTCGCGACGTGCTGGGGCCGGGCGATGCGCAGTGGATCCGGGCCGGTCGCGGCATCCTCCATGCCGAGCAGCCTGCCGGCGGACGTCACGGCCTGCAGCTCTGGACCAGCCTGCCCGCGGCGCAGAAGTTCGCCGAGCCGGCTTATGCATCCTACCGCGCGGCCGATATTCCCAAAGTCCAGTCGCCCGGTGTCGACCTCCGCGTCATCGCCGGCCGCGTCGGCGACGCTGACGGCCCGATGAAGATGACAACACCGACCGTCTTCGCCGTCGCGCGCCTCGATCCCGGGGCGACGGCGCGGCTCACCGTCGATTCGGCGGCCGAGCTCGGCCTCTATGTCCTCGACGGCAATGTGAAGATACCCGGCGGGCCGCCGATCGGTCCGGGCACGCTCGCCGTCCTGGATGCCGGGCCGTCCGTTGTGATGACCGCAGACGACATTGCCGCCACCGTTGCTCTGATCGGCGGCCGGCCGGCCGAGACGCCGATCCTGTTCTCCGGCCCCTTCGTGATGGATACGCCCGAGCATTTGTCACAAGCCAAGCGGGACTACGCCTCCGGCAAGATGGGTCGGCTCGATGGCGTTCCGTTCTGACACCTGCGGGGCAACGCCATGGTGCATGTGAAGCTTCGCGACGATCCGGGCGCCAATATTCGGGTGGTCTATCTCGTCGATGCGGCCGTGGGACGCGCGGGTTCGAATCGGAGGGACGATGTCTTGCTGGTCCAGTTCTTCCTGAACGCGATGTGGAACAAGCTGATCGACAAGGCCAAGAAGAAGTTCGGCGGCCCGGGGGTGGCACCGCCGATCGACGGCATTTGCGGCGGCATCACCATCGGCGCCATCGAGGCCTTCCAGAGATGGTATTGGGAGCAGCCTGCGCATGGCGGCTTCACCGACGGTCGCGTCGAGCCGCTTCCGCCCGGACAGGTATTCGGGCCGCGACATCACCAAGTCTATACAATCATCGGCCTCAACGTGAATTTCGGCTTCACGTTCGGCGTCGATCGGCACGCCCGCATCGCCAAGGAGCCGAACTTCCCGCAAGAGCTGAGGCAAAAGCTGTTCGTTTGAACAGAACGCAAGGCCAGAGCCACCTGGATCACTTGTTGTTGAAGTCGAAGGCACGTCTTGAAGGCGCGGCTGCGACAGCCTCAAATAGGGTGAGTTGTCGCCAAGCGGATCAATGCTCGTTTGATCCTTCGATTGGCAGCGAGGTGGCGCACCATGCCGCTGCGACATGCCATTCCTCGACACCCGCGTTCCGGCCGATGGCTGGAGTGGATGCGCAATCTCGGGCGGCGCGCCGGCCGGTATCACGAGGAAGCGCAGGATTCCGGAGGTCTCTCGCGAAGACGAGCGGACGACGACCAGGAATCGTGGATCGGCGGCTATAGCGCCTTCTGGCAGGATCTCGTCGCGGCCTGGCTGGTGGCGGTGCTGATCGCCGTGATCGTTCTTGCCGTCCAATCTTCGAAGGACCCGCTTCGAAACATCGACCCGGCCGCGGCGCGGACGTCGGCCGGTCAGACGCCGCCGGGGAAGGCGACCAGTACGCCGGTCCGCGGTGAGTCCGGCAATCGCGAGTGCACCGATATCGACTACGCCTACGGGCGTTGTTGAACCTGCCTAGACTGGCGGCCGGTCGTACACCACGCCGTCGATCAGGTTCTCTTCGTAGAGACGGGTGAGGTCGATGCCGCCGGCCGGGCGGGCAGGCTGCAGGTCGGCGATGGCGCGGGCGAGGCGCGCCTCCTGCTCGCGCCGCAGGCTCTCGGCCTCCTCGACGGTGACGGCGGCGAAGCGCACCGTCTGCCCTGGCAGCAGGCGGCCGAGCCGTGGCAGGTCGACCGAGGCGACGGTCGCGATTTTCGTATAGCCGCCGACGGTCTGGCGATCGGACAGCAGCACGATCGGCAAGCCCGCGCCGGGGACCTGGATCGCGCCGGGGCCGATGCCGTCCGAGATGATGTCGGCCCCACCCTTGTCGGCGGCAATGGCGTGCTCGATGGTCGGGCCTTCGAAGCGGATGCCCATGCGATCGGCTTCCTTGGACGCGCGATAGTCCGAGCTCGTGAAGGTCGCACGGCCGCGTTCGCTGAAATAGTCGTCCTGCGGTCCCCAGACGATGCGGATCGGGCCGCTGCCATAGTCGAACGGCGCGGCCAGCCTCAGCTCGTCGCGTGTCGGCGCATGGTCGAGCTTCAGGGGCAGGCTGTCGCCGGCTTGCAGCTTGCGACCCTCCAGACCGCCGATGGCGGCACGTGTATAAGTGGAGAGACTGCCCATGATGGGCGGAAGGGCAAAGCCGCCGGCGACGGCGAGATAGGCCGTGCTCGACCCCTCGACCATGCCGACGCGCAGCACCTGACCGCGCTTCAGAAGATGCGAGCGGTCCGGCTCGATCGGTTTGGGCGTCGCGTCGGGTTGCTCCATCAGCGACGGCGAGAGCGAGCCGGCAAGCGCGATGCGCACCGAGTCGGCCTCGACCAGCAGGTCCGGGCCCATCACGCCGATCTCCAGCCCCGCGATGCCGGCCGGATTGCCGGCCAGCGCATTGGCGAGCGCCAGCCCGATCCGGTCCATCGCGCCGGCGGTCGGCATGCCGAGCGCGAGAGAACCGATGCGGCCCTTGTCCTGCACCGTATCGAACAGGCCCGGCCGTACGACCTTCAACGCGGCGGTCATTTTTCTGCCTCCCCATTCACATGGGGAGGTGTCCGCGAAGCGGACGGAGGGGTCATGAGTCGCAGTGTCGGTTTCTGGGCCTTTGACCCCTCCGCCCGCGAAGACGCGGGCACCTCCCCAGCGAAGCTGGGGAGGAAGTTCGACAGTGTGCTCATCCCGTCACCAGCGTCGACCAGTCCAGCGTGCCGGCCTCGACCTCCGCGGCGATGCGGTCGAACGTGGTGCGGTCGATGCGCTCGAACGTGAGATGGTCGCCCGGCGCCAGGAACACCGGTTGCTCGCGGCGCAGGTCGAACATCCAGAGCGGCGTGCGGCCGATGAGGTGCCAGCCGCCGGGTGTTTCGAACGGGTAGATCGTCGTCATGTCCATGGCGATGGCGACCGAGCAGCGCGGTACGCGCACGCGCGGTTGCGCACGGCGCGGGAGATACAAGGTTGGATCGAGCCCTGCGATGTAGGCGAGACCCGGCATGAAGCCCAGCACATAGACCGTGAAGGTGGATTTCAAGTGCCCTTCGATCACCTGATCGGGCGTCCGCCTGGAGCGCTCGGCCACTTCCGCGAGGTCGGGCGCGAATTCCGGATCGTCGTAGCAGCACGGAATGGTGACGCGGCGGGTCCTGGTCTCGGCCGGCAGCCCGCGCGCGATCAGGGCATCGATCTCGGGCTGCAGCGCGGCCCTCGAGGTCGCAAGCGGATCGTAGCAGACCATCAGCGAGCGCATGGTGGGCACGGTCTCGACGATCCCTGCCAGGCGGCCGTTTGTCCGGGCGGCGCCGATCGCCGCATGCAACGCCATCACCTGGCCGTTGATCTGGGGCGAAATCTGGTTGCCGAATTCGACCGTGAAGGCAGTGTCGCCGCAGGAGAGGTACCGTACGCTCACGTCTGCTAGGATAGCGGCTCGGATCGAGGGAGTCTCGCATGGCAGCCAGCAACGTCGGACAGGTCAACATCAACTCCGATCTCGGAGAGAGCTTCGGCCCGTGGGTGATGGGCAACGACGCCGAGGTGCTGAAGATCGTCAAGTCGGCCAACGTCGCCTGCGGCTTCCACGCCAGTGACCCGGTGGTGATGATGGACACCGTGAAGCTCTGCACCCAGAACGGCGTCTCGATCGGCGCGCATCCCGGCTTCGCCGACCTGCAGGGCTTCGGCCGGCGCGTCGTCAACCTCACGGTCAAGGAGCTCGAAGGCAATATCGCCTACCAGCTCGGCGCGCTGCAGGCGATCGCGGCGCTTTACGGCGCCAAGGTCACGCACATCAAGCCGCACGGCATGATGGGCAACATGTCGGCCGAGAGCCAGGAGATGTCGGAGGCGATCGCGCGCGCCACCAAGGCGGTCGACCGCGACATGATCTTCCTCTGCCAGGCCAACACCGAGCAGGGCAAGGCCGCGCGCAAGCTCGGCCTGCGCGCGGCGGAGGAGGTGTTCGCCGACCGCACCTATACCGATTCGGGCAATCT
>DATEID010000213.1:0-23711 GCA_035279245.1 Reyranella sp. | reverse complement strand
AGCGCCGTGTTCTGCCACAAGGGACTGGTCGACAAGGACATCCTGAGCCGCAAGATCGACTACAGCGAGGATCTGCAGCCGATCGTGAACGAATGGACGTCGCTCTATGCCGCGACCGACGAGATGCACGACAAGGCGGCGTTCGAGAAGATCCCGGAGGCCGACCGATTGGCCGCACGAGGGATCGAAGTCGGCCATATTTTCTACTTCGGCACCAAGTATTCAAAGCCGATGAATGCGGTGGTGGCCGGCCCGAACGGCGAGCAGATCACGGTGGAGATGGGCTCCTACGGCATCGGCGTGTCGCGCCTCGTGGGCGGGATCATCGAAGCGAGTCACGACGAGGCCGGCATCGTTTGGCCGGAGTCGGTTGCGCCCTTCAAGGTGGCGGTCGTGAACCTGAAGCCCGATGACGGCGCTGTCGCCGGCGCGTGCGACAAGGTCTACGAGGCCTTGGCGGCTGGCGGCATGACCGTGCTGCACGACGACCGCGACCTGCGGCCGGGTGCCAAGTTCGCGGACATGGACCTGATCGGCACGCCCTGGCAGGTGATCGTCGGTCCGAAGGGCGTGGCGGCCGGCAAGGCCGAGCTGAAGAATCGCAAGACGGGCAATCGCGAGGAGCTGCCGCTCGATCAGGTCGCGCCCACCCTGTCGGCCCGGCTCGGCTAGGTGACGGAGGCTGCGATCCCGGCCTCGGCGGCGTCGAAAGAGGAAAACGTGCCATCGCGAGCACAGCGAGGGATCTTCCACCGGACGATGCGAAAGATCCCTCGCTTCGCCCGGGATGACGCGGTTTTACCTGGCGTAGGCTGTAACTGATCATGGCATTCGCGGCCGTCGAACGCCTGATCGCGTTTCGCTATCTGCGTGCCCAGCGTGAGGAGGGATTCATCTCGGTGATAGCCGGCTTCTCGCTGGCCGGCATCGCCCTCGGCGTCGGCACGCTGATCGTCGTCATGGCGGTGATGAACGGCTTTCGTATCGAGATGCTGCGCCAGATGTCTTCCATCAGCGGACAGCTCGGCGTGCAGGGCAACCGCGGCGGGCTCGAGGCGACTCCCGATCTGCTGGCGCGGCTGCGGGCGATTCCCGGCGTGCTCGCGGCGACGCCTTCGGCCGAAGGGCAGGTGATCGCGGTCGCGGGCGATAAGGTGCGCGGCGTCATCTTGCGCGGCATGCGGCCTGACGACTTCAAGGCGCGCCAGCCGCTTTCGGCTGCGATAGACGGCCCGCCGGCCGTGCGCGATCGTTACCGGAACCTCTGCCGCGGCGACGACAGCGATGCAAGGATCGACTGGGGCTCGCTCAAGGGCTTCGGCGACCAGTTCACCGTGGTGATCGGCCGACGCTTCGCCGACCTCATGGGGCTCAAGGTCGGCGACCGCCTGCAGCTCGTGTCGCCGGTCTCGGTCGCCACGCCGCTCGGGGTCATGCCGCGCTCGGGCAGCGCGCGGGTGAGTGCGATCTTCTGCGCCGGCATGTACGACTACGATGCCAATTTCGTTTATGCGCCGCTGGTCGACGTCCAGCGGCTGCTCGACCTCGGCAACAGGGTGACGACGATCGAGATCTTCGTCGACGAGACCGCTTCACTGTCCAAGGTCCGGCAGGAGGTGTCGCAGGCGGTCGGTGTGCAGGGGTGGGTGTTCGATTGGCTCCAGGCCAATGCGGGCTTCTTCTCGGCGATCGAGGCGCAGACCAACGTGATGTTCCTGGTGCTCACCATGATCGTGCTGGTGGCCGCCTTCAATATCGTCTCGAGCCTGGTCATGCTGGTGCGGACCAAGACGGCCGACATCGCCATCCTGCGCACCATGGGAGCCACGCGCGCGGCCATCATGCGGCTCTTCCTGCTCGACGGGCTGATGATCGGCGGCGTCGGCGCCCTGATCGGCGTGGTCTTGGGGCTCGCCTTCGCGGACAACATCGAGGCCATCCGGCAGTGGCTGCAGCACACCTTCGGGCTCGTCCTGTTCGACGAGACGCTCTACCTGCTGGCCAAAATGCCCTCGCATATCGATTGGCAACAGGTCGCAGGAATCGCCTTTATGGCGATCTTCTTCGCGCTGGTCGCATCGCTTTATCCCGCGGCGCGGGCGGCGCGCCTCGATCCCGTGGAAGGCCTGCATCGTGAGTGAGCAGGCGCAGGCGGCGGTCGAGCGCTGGCTGGCATGGCGCTATCTCGCGACCCGGCAGCGCGAGGGCTTCGTGTCGGTCATCGCGATCTTCTCGCTGATCGGCGTGGCGCTCGGTGTGGCGACCCTGATCGTGGTGCTGTCGGTCATGGGTGGCTTCCGCCAGGAACTGATCGGCCGGCTGGTCGGCATGAACGGCGATGTCGTCATCTCCGCCCGCGCTGGCATGCTCGAGGCGACGCCAGACCTGATCGATGCGCTTCGACGAACCCCGGGCGTGGAAGCGGTACGGCTGACACTCGAACGCCAGGCCCTCGTCACCGCCAACGGCCAGACCCGCGGCGCCGTGCTTCGAGGCGTGCGCACGGAGGATCTGTTGTCTCGGGATATCGTCACCAAGAACATCGTGCGCGGCGATCTCGGCGCGTTCGGCACGCGGCCAGGCGTTGTGATCGGCGACAGGCTGCGGCAGGCGCTCAATCTGCAGATCGGCGACAAGATCACCATCGTTACCCAGCGGCTAAACGAAAGCGGTACGATCGCTCCGCGCTACACCGACTACGACGTGTTGGCGAGCTTCCTCAGCAAGCGCTACGAATTCGACTCCAGTTACGTCTTCCTGCCGCTGTCGATGCTTCAGAACGACCTGGAGTACGGTCCGCACACCGTGAGCTCGATCGATCTCGAGCTGCCGGACCGGACCGAAGCGCCGAAAGTGGCGGCCGCCATACGTACGGCGCTCCACCGTGACGACCTCAAGGTCGCCGACTGGCAGAGCCTCAATGCGCGCTTCGTGGGGGCGCTCCAGGTCGAGCGGGTGATGATGTTCATCATTCTCAGTCTGATCGTTCTAGTGGCGGCGATGAACGTCGTGGCGAGCTTCACCATGCTGGTACGGGTGAAACGCGGCAGCATCTCCATCCTGCGCACCATGGGGGCAGGGCCGGGCACCATCGTGCGCGCCTTCTTCATGGCGGCCGCCGGCGTCGGCGTTATCGGCACGGTGGCGGGCACCGCTCTGGGGCTGCTGGTGTGCGCCAACATGCCGGCTATCGGGCGGCTTCTGACGGCCTTGACCGGTGCGGCAGGGTCGGGCGGGGCGGAGGTCGATTTCATCACCTCCATGCCGGTGCGCGTGCAGCCGCTCGAAGTTCTGTCTATTGTTGTGGTGGCGATCCTGCTGTCGCTCGCGGCGGCCGCCTATCCCGCGTGGCGCAGCACCCAAATCGAACCAGTCGAAGGGCTCCGTCATGAGTGAAGGCGACAGCCTGCTCTCCCTGCGCGACATCGTCCGAACATTCATCCAGGGCGATCGTCGCCTCGAGGTCCTGCGCGGCGTCACGCTCGACCTGCACGCGGGGGAGATCGTCGCCCTGGTTGGCCAGTCGGGCAGTGGCAAGTCGACACTCCTGCATATCGCGGGCCTGCTCGAGCGGCCGGATTCAGGAGAGGTCGTCATCGACGGGCGGTCGGTGCGCGAATTTGCCGACGGCCCGCGCACCGCGCTGCGTCGGAAATTCCTGGGATTTGTCTACCAGTACCATCATCTCCTGCCGGAGTTCTCGGCCCTGGAAAACGTGATGTTGCCGCAGATGTTGAACGGTCTGCCGCGCGCCCAGGCGAGGCTGCGGGCGGCCGAGCTGCTCGCCATGGTGCAGTTGAAGGACCGCTCGGACCACCGCCCGGGCCGCCTGTCCGGCGGGGAGCAGCAGCGTGTCGCGATCGCCCGGGCGGTTGCCAATGCGCCGCGCGTGCTGCTGGCCGACGAGCCGACCGGCAATCTCGACTCCGGGACGTCGGATACGGTCTTTCGGCAGCTCCTGGCGCTGGTGCGGCAGACCGGCATGGCCGCGCTGATCGCCACCCATAATCCCGAACTGGCCGCGCGCATGGACCGCACGGTGCATCTGAAGGACGGCGTGCTGGCCTAAACTCTGCCTCGCTTTCCACAAGGTTCGGGCGCAATAGTGCACCGTGCCCATCGCTGACTTCGTCCATCTCAAGGTTCGTTCCGCCTATTCGCTCACCGAAGGCGCCAACAAGATCGACAAGATCGTGGCGCTGGCGAAGGAAAACGCCATGCCCGCGGTCGCCGTCACCGACCGCAACAACCTGTTCGGTGCGCTCGAGTTCTCGCAATACGCCTCGGCCAACGGCGTGCAGCCGATCATCGGCTGCGATCTGGCGATCCGCCGGGCCGACGAGGGCGGCATTGCCACGGCAGCCAAGGTCCCGTCAGTGGACTGGCTCACCCTGCTGGTCCAGAGCGAGGCAGGCTACATAAATCTGATGCGGCTGGTGAGCCGCGCTCATCTCGACTTCAAGACGGGCTCTCTGTCTGCACTTCCGCTGGAGGAGCTGGAGGGCCACACCGATGGCCTGCTCGCCTTGACCGGCAGTTCGGGCAGCGCAATCGGCCGCCTGCTGGCCGCCGGGCAGGTCCCTATAGCGGGCCACCAGGTCGAGCGACTTCAGAAGTTGTTCGACGATCGGCTCTATGTCGAGCTTCAGCGCCACGGAGAGGAAGCCGAGCGCCGCATCGAGGAGCCGCTCATCGATCTTGCGTACGAGCGGGGACTTCCGATCGTAGGCACCAACGACGTGCACTTTCCAAAGGCCGCGATGCACCGGGCGCACGACGTGCTGCTTTGCATCGAGCAGGGCGCGCACATCGACGATCCGAACCGCCGGCGTCTCACGGCTGAGCACTACTTCAAGTCGGCGGCGCAGATGCGGAAGCTTTTCGCCGACCTGCCGGAAGCTTGCGACAACACTTTGGTCGTGGCCCAGCGTTGTGCGTACATGCCGGCGCCGCGCAAGCCAATTCTGCCGAGCTACACGAAGCTTCAAGGCCGCTCGGAAGGCGAGGCGCTGCGGGGGCTGGCGCGGTCCGGCCTCGAAGAGCTGAAACGGCTGGGACGGCTTGCGCCGCACATCGGCTTCGAGAAGTACGAGGATCGTCTGGCCTACGAACTCGACATGATCGAGAAGATGGGCTTCGCCGGATACTTCCTGATCGTGGCCGATTTCATCCAGTGGGCCAAGGACAACGACGTGCCTGTCGGGCCGGGCCGCGGATCGGGTGCAGGTTCCCTCGTAGCCTGGTCGCTCAAGATCACCGATCTCGACCCGTTGCGCTGGGGACTGCTGTTCGAGCGCTTCCTCAATCCCGAGCGCGTGTCGATGCCGGACTTCGACATCGACTTCTGCCAGGACAAGCGCGACCGGGTCATCCGCTACGTGCGCGACGAATATGGTCACGATCGCGTCGCCGCGATCATCACCTTCGGCAAGCTGCAGGCGCGGGCAGTGCTGCGCGATGTCGGCCGCGTGCTGGGCATGCCCTACGGGCAGGTCGATCGCATCTGCAAGCTGGTGCCGAACAATCCGGCCAATCCGACCACGCTCGCCAAGGCATTGGAGACCGAGCAGCTCCTCAAGGACCAGTACGAGGCCGACGAGGAGATCAAGCGGCTGATCGATCTCGCACTGCAGCTCGAAGGCCTCTACCGCAACGCCTCCACGCACGCGGCAGGTGTCGTGATCGGCGACAGGCCGTTGGACCAGCTTGTCCCGCTCTATCGCGATACCGACAACAAGGAATCGCTGCCCGCCACCCAGTTCAACATGAAGTGGGTCGAGACGGCGGGGCTGGTGAAGTTCGATTTCCTCGGCCTCAAGACGCTCACGGTCATCGAGAAGGCGTGCGACCTGATCGGCCGGGACAAGATCGACATCCCCAAGCTGCCGCTCGACGACCGCAAGACCTTCGAGCTGCTTGCCCGCGGCGACGGGTCGGGGGTGTTCCAGCTCGAAGGCAACGGCATGCGCGACGTACTGCGTAAGATGAAGCCGGACCGCTTCGAGGACATCATCGCCGTCGTGGCGCTCTATCGCCCCGGTCCGATGGAGAACATCCCGAGCTACATCAAGCGCAAGCATGGCGAGGAGGCGCCCGACTACCTGCATCCGCTGCTGGAGGGGATCCTGAAGGAGACCTACGGCATCATGATCTACCAGGAGCAGGTGATGCAGATCGCGCAGGTGCTGAGCGGCTACACGCTGGGCGGCGCCGACCTGCTGCGCCGCGCCATGGGCAAGAAGATCAAGTCGGAGATGGACGCCCAGCGCGCCAACTTCATCGAGGGCGCGGAGAAGAACGGCGTCAAGAAGGACAAGGCCTCCTCGATCTTCGACCAGGTCGACAAGTTCGCCGGCTATGGCTTCAACAAGAGCCATGCCGCAGCCTATGCGTTGGTCTGCTACCAGACGGCCTACCTCAAGGCCAACCATCCGGTGGAGTTCTTCGCCGCGACGATGACCCTCGACATGGGCAACGTCGAGAAGCTGAACGGCTATCGCCGCGACCTCGACAAGCTCGGCATCGAGCTGCTGCCGCCCGACGTCACGCGCTCGTCGGCCGAGTTCACCGTCGAGCAGACGGCCGACGGCAAGAAGGCGATCCGCTACGCCCTGGCGGCGATCAAGGGCGTCGGCCGCGAGGCCATGGCGCGGCTGGTCGCCGAGCGTGAGGCCAGCGGCCCGTTCAAGGACCTGTTCGACTTCGCCGAACGGCTGGACCAGCGCGTGCTGAACAAGCGCCTGATCGAAAGCCTCGTCAAGGCGGGTGCCTTCGACACGCTGAACAAGAACAGGGCGCAGACATTCGGGGCCATCGAGGCGCTGTTGCGCCATTCGCAGACGACCCACGAGTCGCGCGGCAGCAACCAGAACAGCCTGTTTGGCGACGATACGGCGCAGCGCCGCCCGCCGCTTCCCAAGGTTCCGGATTGGGCGCCGATGGAGCGACTGCAGCACGAATTCTCGGCCATCGGCTTCTACCTTTCCTCCCATCCGCTGGCGGCGTACGAGCGGAGCCTGCAGCGGCTGGGAGTGGTGCGCGCGGCCGATCTGCCCGCCTTGCTGATGCGTGGCACGCCGGGCCGCATCAAGCTCGCCGGTACAGTGATCGACCGCATGGAGCGCGTCTCGGCCAAGGGCAACCGCTTCGCTTTCGTGCAGTGTTCCGACCAGTCGGGCGCCTTCGAGCTCACCTGCTTCAGCGAAGTGCTGAGCAGCAAGCGGCCGCTTCTCGAAGCGGGGCAGGCGATCCTGGTGTCGGCCGACGGACGGCTGGACGGCGAGCAGGTGAAGCTGATGGCGCAGTCCGTCGAGAAGCTCGAAGATGCTGTGGCGCATGCTGCGGCCGGCCTGCGTATCGTGATTTCGGACCCGACCGCACTCGACGCCTTGCGCAAGCATCTCGAGGGAAAGCGCGGCCGTGGGCGCGTGACCCTTGTCGTGCCGATGACCGAGGAGGCGGAAGCCGAGGTGCTTCTGCCCGGCAGCTATTCGATCGCAGGCGGCCTGCGTGACGCCATCGGCAGCCTGCCGGGGGTTGCGCAGGTGGAGGAGATTTGAGCCAACAGCCAGGCCTGTTTGGAGAGGCGCCGCCGCCAAAGCGGCGGAAATCGGCACCGGGCGAGGTGCAGCCTTCTCGGGAGTCGCCGCTCCTTCAGGCGCCGGTTCTGCCCACGGACATCCGCTTGGGGACTTCGTCCTGGTTCTTCCCAGGTTGGCGTGGACTGATCTACGACGGTGTCCATCCTCAGGTGGCGCTCAGCAAGAAGGGACTGGCCGCCTATGGGCAAATTCCGCTCCTGCGCACGGTGAGCCTGGACCGCACCTTCTACGCGCCGATTACGACCATCGAATATGCCCGCTACGCGACCCAGGTGCCGGATCATTTCAGCTTCGTGGTGAAAGCGCCGGCGCTTGTCTGCGATGCCGTGACGCGCGACGAGGACGGGCGGGGCAAGGTGCCCAATCCGCACTTCCTCGACCCGGCGATCGCGGCACGGGAATTCGTTGTTCCATGTCTTGAAGGACTGGGCGCGAAGGCTGGCCCGCTGGTCTTCCAGGTGTCGCCGCTGCCGCGCGGCTTCGTCGAAGACGCGCCGGTCCTGATCGAGCGGCTGGCCGCCTTTTTTGCCGCTTTGCCGAAAGAGCTGGCTAGGCAACGTCCGCGCTACGCCCTGGAGCTGCGCAATCCCGAGTTCCTGACGCCACGGCTGATGCGCATGCTGCGCGATGGCGGCGTGCGCTACTGCGTCGGCCTGCACGACCGCATGCCGGAGGTCGAACGCCAGGAAGCAGCGCTTGCGACCCTCGATGGCGATGCGCCGGGCGACCTGGTCGTGCGCTGGAACCTGCATCGCGGGTTCCGGTACCAGGCGGCGTTGCAACGCTATGAACCGTTCGACAGGCTGGTGGACGAGGATCCGGAAACGCGCCGAATCCTCGCTCGCATGGCCCAAAGAGCGTTCAAGGCCGGCCGCAAGGTCTGGATCACCGCCAACAACAAGGCGGAAGGCAGCGCTCCGTTGTCCCTCCTTAAACTCGCAGAGGAGATTGCCCACGGCCTGTAGTCCCAATGTATAATATCAAGTTCGTGGCGTAATTATCTGCAAAAAATGGATTTTTTACATAAGGAGCGCTTGGCTGCTGAAGAGTGGAGCTTGCATTTGAGGGGATTGGCCCCTAGAACCACGCCACTTCGCACGCGGGTTTGCGGTCGATGGGGAGACATCCCGTCGCTCGCTCCGGTGTCCCGCAAAGGGACGGCGCCCGCGGAGGCTCAACCGGAAAAGGAGAGACGGCATGGCGATGCCGACATTCACGATGCGTCAATTGCTGGAAGCGGGTGTCCATTTCGGCCACCACACCCGGCGCTGGAACCCCAAGATGAAGCCCTACCTTTTCGGGGTTCGCAACGGGGTCCATATCATCGATCTCACCAAGACCGTACCGCTTCTGGAGCAGGCGCTGGAGCAGGTGCGCCAAGTGGTGGCAAACGGTGGTCGCGTGCTGTTCGTCGGCACCAAGGCCGCCGCGGCGGATCGCGTGGCCGAGGCGGCGCGGCGCTGCGGGCAGTACTATGTGAACCACCGCTGGCTGGGCGGCATGATCACCAATTGGCAGACCATCTCGGCCTCGATCAAGCGCCTGCGCGAGCTCGATGAGCGGCTCAAGGGCGACGTCGTCGGGCTTACCAAGAAGGAGCAGCTCGATCTCACCCGCGAGCGCGACAAGCTGGAGCGGTCGCTGGGCGGCATCAAGGAGATGGGCGGCACACCGGACATGCTGTTCATCATCGACACCAACAAGGAGGCGATCGCGGTGCAGGAGGCGCGCAAGCGCGGCATCCCGATCGCGGCGATCCTCGACAGCAATTCCGATCCCGACGGTATCGACTTTCCGATCCCGGGCAACGACGACGCGATTCGCGCCGTATCGCTCTACTGCGACCTGATATCGAGCGCCGTGCTCGACGGCATCCGGGCCGAGATCGCAGCCTCGGGTCGCGATGTAGGCGAGCTTGCCGAGCCGATGGCCGAGGAGACTCCTTCCGGCGAAGCCCCTCCTGCCGAAGGCACGGGCGCGGCCGAGGCATCGCCGGCCGAATAACGGCCCCTCTGGCGAAAGAATGACGGGGCCGGTCGCGAGACCGGCCCTTGTTGCACCGAATGGAGTTGGAAGATGGCTGAGATCACCGCATCGCTCGTCAAGGAACTGCGCGAGAAGACGGGCGCCGGCATGATGGATTGCAAGAAGGCGTTGAACGAAGTCCAGGGCGACCTGGAAAAGGCCGTCGATTGGCTGCGCACCAAGGGCCTGTCTGCTGCCTCCAAGAAGGCGGGCCGTATCGCGGCCGAAGGCCTGGTCGGTGTGGCCGCCGACGGAACGCGCGGAGCGGTGATCGAGGTGAATGCCGAAACGGACTTCGTAGGCCGCAACCAGCAGTTCCAGAAGTTCGTGAGCGCCGTCGGCAGGATCGCCCTGGAACAGGGCGGCGACATCGCCAAGGTGGCGGCATCGCCGTTCCCCGGGACGGGCCGCGACGTGCAGGCCGAACTCACCAATTTGATCGCTACCATCGGCGAGAACATGACGCTTCGTCGCGCCGCCTCGCTCGCGGTATCGGATGGTGTCGTCGCGGCCTACACCCACAACACCGTGGCGCCGGATCTCGGAAAGATCGGCGTGCTGGTGGCAGTGGAATCATCGGGCGACAAGGGCAAGCTTGCGCCGCTGGCCAAACAGCTCGCCATGCATGTGGCGGCGACAAATCCGCAATCGTTGACCGTGGCGGACCTCGACAATGCGGTGGTCGAGCGCGAGCGCGCCGTCCTGGCCGAGAAGGCCGGCCAGAGCGGCAAAGCCGCCGACATCGTCGCCAAGATGGTGGAAGGCGGCCTGCGCAAGTTCCATCAGGAGGTCGTGCTGCTAGAGCAGGCGTTCGTGATGGACGGCAAGACGAAGGTGTCCAAGGTGGTCGATGACGCTGCCAAGCAGGTCGGCGCGCCAGTCCGCATCGCGGGCTTCCTCCGCTTCGCGCTGGGTGAGGGCATCGAGAAGAAATCCGAAGATTTTGCGGCCGAGGTGGCTGCGCAGCTCAAGAAATAGTATTGATTGAATCCCGGCGTGCGGAGAGGGTGTTCCCCGCCGCCCAAGAACTCGTAGAGGCCTGAATGCCGCCGGCTCCTCGCTATCGTCGCGTCCTGCTGAAGCTTTCCGGCGAGGGGCTCATGGGAGACCGGGAATACGGCCTCGACCCCAAGATGGTCGGCATGGTGGCACAGGAGGTCAAGACCGTGCACGACATGGGAGTGCAGGTCTGCCTGGTGATCGGCGGCGGCAATATCTTTCGCGGCGTATCGGCGGCAGCCTCCGGCATGGATCGGGCGAGCGGCGACTACATGGGGATGCTGGCGACGGTCATCAATTCGTTGGCGATGCAGAGCGCGCTGGAGCGCAAAGGGCTTCAGACACGCGTACAATCGGCTATTCCCATGACCACAGTCTGCGAACCCTATATCCGCCGCCGCGCCGTCCGACACATGGACAAGGGTCGGGTGGTGATCTTCGCGGCGGGCACGGGCAATCCGTTCTTCACCACGGATACGGCCGCTGCCCTGCGGGCGGCGGAGATGAGCGTGGATGCCATGTTGAAGGGCACGCAGGTCGATGGCGTCTATTCGGCCGACCCACGCAAGGACAAGAAAGCCCAGCGCTACGATGCGCTCACCTACATGGACGTCCTGTCGCGCGATCTGCAAGTGATGGATGCGTCGGCGATCGCCCTTGCGCGTGAGAACCGGATTCCGATTATCGTGTTCGACATCCACAAACCCGGCGCCTTTGCCGAGACGATGGCGGGGCAGGGTACTTTCACCATCATCAAGGATGAGGGCTGAACATGAGCACAGACCTCAAGGAACTCGAAAAGCGAATGCAGACCGCGGTCGATGCCTTGAAGAAGGAGTTCGCGGGCCTTCGCACTGGACGCGCGTCGGTCAACCTGCTCGACCCGGTCATGGTCGAGGCCTACGGGCAGCGTATGCCGCTCAATCAGGTCGGCACCGTAAGCGCTCCGGAGCCCCGTCTGCTCACCGTCAACGTGTGGGACAAGGGCCTGGTTGTCTCCACCGCCAAGGCCATCCGCGAAGCAGGACTGGGCCTCAATCCGGCGCCGGACGGACAGATGATCCGCGTGCCTATTCCGGAATTGACAGCCGAGCGCCGCAACGAGCTTGCGAAACTCGCGCACAAATACGCCGAGCAGGGACGGGTCGCGGTACGCAACGTGCGGCGCGACGGCATGGAGGCCCTGAAGAAGGCGGAAAAGGATCACAAGATCTCACAGGACGAACACCGTCAGAGATCGGATGAGGTGCAGAAACTCACAGACCGCTACGTCAAGATCGTCGACGAGACGCTGGCTCACAAGGAAAAGGAGATCAAGACGGTCTGATGTCCACCGCGCCGCTGCCCGCCAATGCCGGCGCTCTGCCGGGGCCGCACCACGTCGCCATCATCATGGATGGCAACGGCCGGTGGGCGAAGGCGCGCGGGCTGCCCAGGGTCGCTGGCCACAGGCGCGGTGCCGATGCGGTGCGGCGGGTGATTCGCGGCGCCGCCGAACTCGGTATTCCCGTTCTCACGCTGTTTGCCTTCTCGACCGAGAACTGGACTCGACCTGAAGCCGAGGTCAGCGACCTCATGGGCCTGCTGCGTCACTACCTGCGGCACGAACTCGACGAGCTCGCGCGCAACGGCGCCCGACTGCGCGTTATCGGGGATCGCGACCGGCTGGCGCCCGACATCGTGCGCGATATTGCCGAGGCCGAGGCGAGGACCTGCGGCAACACCCGCATCGACGTCAATATCTGCATCAACTACGGCGCGCGCGACGAGATTTTGCGCGCCGCCCGCAGCCTCGCTTCCAAGGTGGCGGCGGGAGAGATCAAGGCCGACGAGATCGACGACGAGCGGTTCGAGAGGGAACTCCTGACGGCTGGCGTGCCCGATCCGGATCTGCTGATCCGCACCAGCGGCGAACGGCGTATCAGCAATTTCCTGCTCTGGCAGTGTGCCTATGCGGAGCTGGTGTTCGTGGACACGCTATGGCCGGATTTCGAGAAGGATCATCTCGAGGAGGCGGTTGCCGAGTTCCGGCGACGGGAACGGCGCTATGGCGGCGTCGGCAGCTAGTGGCGCAGCCACGCCGCGGCGCTTTCGCGGATTGCTGTCGCGTGTCGTGTCGGCCGCGGTCCTGGCGCCTCTTTGCCTGGCCGCGATCTGGTTCGGGTTTCCCTGGGTCGACCTGATGGCAGCGATCGCCGCGCCGATCATGCTGAGTGAATGGATTCGCCTGACACGCGGCCGACCGCTTATGTGCGGCCTCGCGATCTTCTACGGGCTGGCCGCGACTGTCGCTCTGCTGTGGCTGCGTCACCAACCGGACCTGGGCCGGGAGACCGTGCTTTGGATCGTCGCCTGCGTCTGGGCAACCGATATCGGCGCGTACTTCGTTGGCAGTCTCGCAGGCGGTGCGAGACTTGCGCCGCGCATCAGTCCCGGCAAGACTTGGTCGGGTTTGGTCGGCGGGGTTTGCCTGTCGGCGGTCGCGAGCGCTGCCTGCGGGCTGGTGTTCGACCAAGGCGAGACCGTTACGCTTGCCTTGGCGGGTGTCGGCATCGCCATCGTCGCCCAAGCGGGTGACCTGCTGGAATCGGCCGCCAAGCGGCAAGCCGGACTGAAGGACAGCGGCCATGTGATACCGGGCCACGGCGGGTTGCTCGACCGGGTCGATGGCCTGATCGCGGCATTGGTGCTGGTCGGAGCGGCACGGCTGATCGCTGGAGGAGCGTGGCCATGGGCGTGATGCACTGGACGGCCCCTTCGCGCGAGAAGCCGCGCAGCATTACCATCATTGGCTCGACCGGTTCGGTGGGACAAAGCACTGCCGATCTGATCGACCGCGAGCCCGAATGCTACGATGTCGAAGCGCTGGTTGCCGGCAACTCGGTCGAGGCATTGGCCGAGCAAGCCCGGCGACTGCACGCCAAGCTCGCAGTGGTCGCCAATCCGCAGCGCTACCGGGCGCTGAAGGATGCACTTGCCGGTACATCAGTCGAAGCGGCGGCCGGACCGGAGGCCGTGATCGAGGCGGCGTCGCGGCCGGCCGACTGGGTCATGGCCGCCGTCGTGGGCTTTGCCGGCCTCGAATCGACACTGGTGGCCGCCCGCCGTGGTGCAATGGTGGCGCTGGCCAACAAGGAGGCCCTGGTGTGCGCAGGCCGGCTGCTGATGGAGGCGATCGAGCAGTCCGGCGGAAAGCTGCTGCCGGTCGATTCGGAGCACAATGCGATCTTCCAGGTCTTCGAGCCGGCCCAGCGCAATGCCGTCGATCGTCTGGTCCTTACCGCTTCGGGCGGGCCGTTCCGCGACTGGTCGCTGGCGGAGATGGCGGCGGCGACACCGGAGCAAGCCCTAGCTCACCCCAACTGGGATATGGGCGCCAAGATTTCCATCGACTCAGCCACCATGATGAACAAGGGCCTCGAGTTCATCGAGGCCAACCTGCTCTTCGGGTTGCCGCCCGAGCAAATCGAGATCGTGGTCCACCGCCAATCGGTGATTCACTCGATGGTCGCTTATCGCGATGGATCGGTGCTGGCCCAGCTCGGGACGCCCGATATGCGCGTGCCCATCAGCCATGCCTTGGGCTGGCCGGCGCGGATCGACGGACCGGCCGCACGTCTCGATTTTGCCAGCCTGTCGCCGCTCACGTTCGAGCGGCCCGATTCCAGCCGTTTTCCCTCACTACGTTTGGCTCGCGAGGCGCTGGCGTTGGGCGGGTTTGCACCGATCGTGCTGAATGCGGCCAACGAGATGGCGGTGGCCGCCTTCCTGGGCCGGCGGATCGGCTTTCTCGACATCGCGCGGATCGTGGAGGACGTGCTGTCGGTCACGGTGGGCCTTGCAGGACCTGTCGAGTCGCTGCAGCAGGTCCATGCCGCCGACCGAGAGGCGCGCCGCCGGGCTGATGAGGCCATCAAAGGTCACAGCCTAAGTAATTGAGGAAGAATGCGTTTTATGGTCTGGTGAGCTATGCACGCAGTCGTCAGCCTGTTTACGACATATTTGCCGTACTTCGTCCTCGTGCTGACGCTACTCGTGTTCGTCCACGAGTTCGGCCACTACTGGGTCGCCCGGCGCTTTGGCATTCATGCGGAAATTTTCTCGATCGGTTTCGGGCCCGAGCTGTTCGGCTGGACCGATCGCAGGGGCACGCGCTGGAAGGTCTCCCTGATCCCGCTGGGCGGCTTCGTGAAATTTCTGGGCGACAGCGACGGCAGCAGCGCGTTGCCTTCGGGCGACGCCCTGTCGGCCGATCAGAAGCGGCACGCGTTTTTCAATCAGCCGCTGCATGCGCGGGCCGCCGTCGTGCTGGGCGGTCCGCTTGCCAACCTCCTGTTCGCGGTCGTGCTGCTGGCAGGTGTTTTTTACGTCGCCGGCGAACCGTATTCCCCACCGATCGTCGCCGTGCATCCCGGCGGTCCGGCGGCGAAGGCAGGCCTGCGCAGCGGAGACGAGATCGTCCGTCTCGACGGCCAGTCGGTCGATCGTTTCGAGGAGATACAGCAGGCGCAGTTCCTCTATCTCGCTCGGCCGATGTCCGTCGAGTATCGGCGGGGCAACACGCTTCTGCACGGCGAGATCATCCCGCAATATTGCGAGCGGACGGACCGCTACCACAACACGATCCGGTACGGCGATCTCGGCATCGACGAGCTCATTCGCCCTGTTGTCGGCGGCTTCACGCCCGACAGTCCGGCCCAGGCGGCAGGGCTCAAGGTTGGCGATCTGCTGGTTTCCATCGACGGCAAGCCGGTGGAATATTTTTCCCGGATTCCCGACCTGATTGGCGATCGGGCCGGCCAATCACTGGCAGTCAAATACGAACGCAACGGTCAGATCCGTGAGACGACGATCGTTCCGGAAGCAGACAAGGTGACCGACTGTTCCGGCGCGACGCATACGGTCGGCCGGCTACGCATTCGCGCTGCAAACGTGACGGAGTTTCGCAGCCATGACGTGCTGGGCGCCGCGTGGGCCGGCGTCCAGCACGTCTGGAATCTGACGACGATGTTCTACACATCGATGGCGCAGATCGTGACGGGCGCTCGGCCGGTCGACGAGCTCGGCGGCCCGATCCGTATCGCCAAGGCAGCCGGCGAGGCATCCTACGCAGGCTGGTTCGGCATTCTCAACCTGATCATTGGACTTTCGGTCGTGCTGGGTGTTTTCAATCTCCTGCCCGTGCCGATGCTCGATGGCGGCCATCTGGCGATGTACCTTTACGAGGGCATCCGAGGCCGCCCCCTCAGCCTCAAGGCGCAGGAACTCAGCCTGAAGATCGGGTTCGCGCTCATCATCGGCATCGCGCTGGTGGCGACGTTCAACGACGTCAATGCCATCAAATACGTGCTGCGGTGACCTGGGACGATGGCGGAAGAGGGCGGTTTGACGGGTGCGAGGGGCACTTGGGGAACGAAAGGGGTAGCTAAGGACTCGTTGCCGGTTTATGAAACGGCCTTCCGGAACGTGGCCATCGGCAGGTCCTGAAGGTGCCAGGGGTGAGTTTGATCTATCGTTGGGCCGCTCTGGCCATCGCGGCGCTTCTCGCATTCAGCGCTCCCGTCTATGCCCAGCGAACGACCGGTGCTGGCACGCGGATCACGGCCGTGCAGATCCAGGGCAACGTCCGCGCGGAACCGGAGACGATCCGTTCCTACCTGCAGCTCAAGGAAGGCGAGGCCTACGATCCGGCGGCCGCCGACCGCTCGTTGAAGGCGCTGTTCTCCACCGGCCTGTTTTCGGATGTGGCCATCGACATGCAGGGCTCGACCCTGGTGGTGAAGGTTACAGAGAACCCCATCATCAATCGCGTTGCCTTCGAGGGAAATCGCAAGATCGAGGACGACAAGCTGCGCGACGAGATCCGTTCCAAGGCGCGGCAGGTCTTCACACAGGCGCGGGTGCGGGCCGACGTCGAACGCTTGCTCGCGATCTACCGCCGCAGCGGCCGCTACAATGCGGTCATCGAGCCCAAGATCATCAAGCTCGAGCAGGGCCGCGTCGACCTCGTATTCGAGATCAACGAGGGCGACGTAACGGGCATCAAGCGCATCACCTTCATCGGTAATGAGCATTTCGGCGATGGCACGCTGCGCGGCAAGATCCGGTCGGTGGAAAGCGCATGGTGGCGGTTCCTGTCGTCCGACGATCGCTTCGATCCCGATCGCCTCAATCTCGACCGGGAACTCTTGCGGAAGTTTTACCTGTCAGAAGGCTATGCGGACTTCCGTGTCGAATCGGCCGTCGCCGAGCTTTCCCCGAAGCGGGACGGCTTCTTCCTGACCTTCACGATCAATGAGGGTGAGCGCTACAAGTTGGGCAAGGTCGATATCAGCACCCGGTTCCAGGGGCTCGACGTCGACACCCTCAAGAGCTACCTGACGGTGAGCGAGGGCGACTGGTACGACGCCAACGAGGTCGACAAGACCGTGACCGCGCTGTCGGATGCCGTCGGATCGTTGGGCTATGCCTTCGTCGACGTGCGGCCCAACATCCGGCGCAACCGCGAAACGCACACGATCGACATCACCTTCAATATCCAGGAGGGGCCGCGGGTCTATGTCGAGAGGATCGACATCTCCGGCAACACGCGAACACTCGACAAGGTGATCCGCCGCGAGTTCCGGCTTGCAGAGGGCGATGCCTTTTCGACGGCCAAGGTACGGCGCAGCGAGCAGCGCCTGAAGAACCTGGGCTTTTTCGAGAAGGTTGACGTTTCGGCGGTACCGGGCTCGACGCCGGACAAGACCGACCTCCAGGTCCAGGTGGTGGAGAAAAGCACCGGCGAGATCTCTTTCGGTGCCGGCTATTCGTCGGTCGGCGGCATTCTGGGTGACATCTCGATTCGGGAGCGCAACTTGCTTGGCAAGGGCCAGGATCTCCGGCTCGGCCTTTCGCTCGGCACGCTGAGTTCCTTGGTCGACCTCAGCTTCACGGAACCCTATTTCCTCGACCGTCCGCTGGCGGCCGGCTTCGACATCTTCCGGACATCCAACAATCGCCAGGCCATCGCATCGTACAGCGACGCCAGCATCGGCTTCGCCCTGCGCGCCGGCTGGGCGTATACCGAGCATACGAACCAGACTGTCCGCTACACGTTGCGCGATACGAACATCTACAACGTGCAGCCCTTCGCATCGCCGGTCGTGCAGTCCCAGGCGGGTGAATCCTTGACGTCGGAAATTTCCGAAACGCTGTCCTGGGACACCCGCGACGAGCGTTTGAATCCGACCAAGGGATGGCTGATCCGTCACACGATCGCGGTCGCCGGTCTCATTGGCGACAACTACTACTTCCGCACGACGGCGGATGCGACGTTCTATCAGCAAATTGTCGAGGACTTCGTCGCCTCGATCAGTGGGTCGGTGGGCTATATCGCGCCCTTCAACAACAGCAATCTCCGTCTCACCAACCGCTTCTTCATCGGCGGCGATTCGTTGCCCGGCTGGGCGGTGGGCGGTATCGGTCCGCGCGACGGTAACACGGGCGACTCGCTGGGCGGCCAGTATTACTACACCGGCATGGGCGAGCTGAGCTTCCCGCTGGGGCTGCCCAAGGAGATCGGCGTCGTCGGCAAGGCGTTCGTCGATGTCGGGTCGCTCTGGGGCGCCGTGCCGCAGGCGGGCGCCAACATCCTAGACGACCAGCTCATGCGGGTCGGCACCGGCTTCGGCCTGCAATGGATGTCGCCTTTTGGCCCGATCCGTGTAGATTATACCTTCCCGCTTGTTCATCAGCCTTACGACAGGCTCCAGAACATCCGCTTCAGTTTCGGGACCCGGTTCTGATGGGAACAGCGCTGTCATGAACATGCAGACCGACAAGACCAGCAGCGCCACGACAACCGCCACCGCGGTCGACATCAAGCGGATCCTGCAGATGATTCCGCACCGCTACCCCATGTTGATGGTGGACCGCGTCGTCGACATGTATCTCGACGCCAGCGCGATCGGCATCAAGAATGTCAGCATCAACGAGCCGTTTTTTCAGGGTCATTTCCCGTCGGAGCCGGTGATGCCGGGGGTGATGATCGTCGAGGCGATGGCGCAGACCGCGGCCGTCCTGGTGGTCTCGACCTTCGGCGCCCGTTCCGAAGGTAAGCTGGTCTATTTCATGTCGATCGACGGTGTGCGCTTTCGCCGGCCGGTCGTGCCCGGCGACCGCCTCGAGCTCCATGTCACGAAGGTGCAGAGCCGCGCCAATGTCTGGAAGTTCGCCGGCAAGGCGATGGTCGAAGGCAAGGTCGCGGCCGAGGCGACCTTCGCCGCCATGATCCGCGACAGGTGAGGGAAGCCATGCCCGATACAGCCGCCAACCACCGTATGCTGCACACGATGATCCGCGTGAAGGATCTCGACAAGTCTCTCGCTTTCTACACCGGCCCGATGGGCATGCAGGTGCTGCGCAAGCGCGAGGTGCCCGAGGGCAAGTACACGCTGGCCTTTGTCGGCTATGGCGACGAAAAGGACCACTGTGTGGTCGAACTCACCTACAACTGGGATCAGGAGAAGCCCTACGAGATCGGCACAGGCTTCGGCCATCTCGCGGTCGGCGTGCCCGATGTCTATGGCATGTGCGAGCAGGTCACCAAGGCGGGTGGCAAGGTCACGCGCGCTCCAGGCCCGGTGAAGTTCGGCACCACCGTCATCGCCTTCGTCGAGGATCCCGACGGCTACAAGATCGAGCTGATCGAGCGGAAATAGCCTGCGGTATTCGAGAGGGAGCGCGCCGCTCGATGGCGGCGCGGCCCCTTTTTTGCATCAGATCAGCCGCCAGTCGTAGAGCGCCGCCATTGCGAGCACCGTGACGATCGCGACGACGATGAGCCGCGTACCGAGGCTCGTCCGGCGAATATTGTCGTTGGCCGCGCGGCCGAGCCGCACGACACGCGGCATCGGCTGCGGTTTCTGGGCAACCGCCCAGGTCGTGGTACGGCGCGACCCATGGATCGATCTCGCCATCGTCACATCCTTTCCGCCGGTTCGGCGGCTCAGCCCCGCATGTGCAGGGGCTTGTAGGGGCGCTCGGTCTGCCCGTTGTAGAGCTGACGCGGGCGGCCGATCTTCTGATCCGGATCCTCGATCATCTCGTTCCACTGCGAGATCCAGCCCACGGTGCGGGCCACGGCGAACAGCACGGTGAACATCGAGGTCGGGATGCCGATCGCCCGGAAGATGATGCCCGAATAGAAGTCGACGTTGGGGTAGAGCTTCTTGGAAACGAAGTAGTCGTCCTTGAGGGCGATCTGCTCCATCTCCATCGCGAGCTCGAGCAGCGGATCGTGCTCGATGCCGAGGGACGTCAGCACCTCATGGCAGGTTTGCCGCATCACCTTGGCGCGCGGATCGTAGTTCTTGTAGACGCGATGACCGAAGCCCATCAGCCGGGTGTGGTCCTGCTTGTCCTTCACGCGCGACAGGAAGCCCGGAATGTTCTGCTTGCCGCCGATTTCGTGCAGCATGTTGATGACGGCCTCGTTGGCGCCGCCATGGCTCGGGCCCCACAGCGAGGCGATGCCGGCGGCAATGCAGGCGAACGGGTTGGCGCCCGATGAGCCGGCAAGCCGCACCGTCGAGGTCGAGGCGTTCTGCTCATGGTCGGCGTGGAGCATCAGGATGCGGTCCATCGCCTTCTCGATCACGGGATTGACCTCGTATTCCTCCGCGGGCACCGAAAACAGCATTCGCAGGAAATTGGCCGAGTAGGAGAGGTCGTTGCACGGATAGACGAACGGTTGTCCGATCGAATACTTGTAGGCCATCGCCGCGATCGTCGGCATCTTCGCGACCAGGCGGTAGGAAGCGATCATGCGCTGACGCGGGTCGTGGATGTCGAGCGAGTCGTGATAGAAGGCGGCCATCGCGCCGACGACGCCACAGCACACCGCCATCGGATGAGCGTCGCGACGGAAGCCGCGATAAAAGGTGCTGAGCTGCTCGTGAACCATCGTGTGGTTCGTGATGTCCTTGACGAACTTTTCCTTCTGCGCCTTGGTCGGCAGGTCGCCCTTCATCAGCAGATAGCAGACCTCCATGAAGTCGCTCTGCTCGGCGAGTTCCGCGATATTGTAGCCGCGGTAGAGAAGGATGCCCTCGTCGCCGTCGATGTAGGTGATCTTGGAGCCGCATGAGCCGGTCGAGGTGAAGCCCGGATCGTAGGTGAACATCCCGGACTGGCCATAGAGCTTGCGGATGTCGACCAGGCGCGGACCGATTGTGCCGTGGATGATCGGAAACTCGTAGGACTTGCCGGTCTCGTTGTCGGTCAGCGTCGCGGTCGATTTGGCCATTTCACTACTCTTTCAGGCTCGATTTTCAGGGTCGACGGCACCCTAACAAGCCGCCCCGAATGGCGCAATTGTGCTAGCTGGCCGCTATTTCGCGTTCATCATGATCGGAAGAATCAACCAAACTGCGAGGGCAAGCCGACCGGCCTACGCACTCGCGGCCTGGAGTCTCGTGCGGGTCTCGTCGGGACCGAGCACGGACAGCACCTCGAAGATACCCGGCGAGACCGTGGAGCCGGTGAGCGCCACGCGCAGCGGCTGGGCGACTTGCCCCAGCTTGACCCCCTGGCTATCGGCGAAGCGGCGGACAGCCTCCTCCATCTGTTTCTCGCGCCAGTCGTTCTCGCCCTGGAGTGCGGCCGAAAGCTTCGCCAGCAACGCCTTGGCTTCGCCGGTCAATACTGCTCCGGCCTTTGCATCGACGATCGACGGTGCGCCACCCCGCGCGTAGAAGAGCAAATTATCGGCGAGTTCCACCAGCGTGCGCGAGCGCTGTTTCACGCCGTCGAGGCCGCGCTCCAGCCGCTGGCGGCCGGCGGCATCGATGTGCCCAGCCTTGGCCTCGACCTTCGGAAGAACGAGCGGCAGCAACTCCGCATCGGGCATGGCGCGAAGATAGTGGGCATTGAGGTTGGTGAGCTTCACGGTGTCGAACCGCGACGGCGAGCGGCCGACGCCCGCGAGGTCGAACCATTCGATCGCCTGCTCGGTCGAGATGATCTCGTCGTCGCCGTGACCCCAGCCGAGACGCAGCAGGTAGTTGCGCAGCGCTGCCGGCAGGAAGCCCATGTCGCGATAGGCGTCGACGCCCAGAGCGCCGTGCCGCTTGCTGAGCTTGGCGCCGTCCGCACCGTGGATCAGCGGGATATGCGCATAGACGGGCTCCGGCCAGCCCATCGCCCGGATGATCTGGAGCTGCCGGAAGGCGTTGTTCAGATGGTCGTCGCCGCGGATCACGTGGGTGATGCCCATATCCTGGTCGTCCACCACGACGGCCAGCATGTAGGTCGGCGTACCGTCGGCGCGCAGCAGAATCATGTCGTCGAGCTGGGCATTCTCGACGGCAACCTCGCCTTGCACCGCATCCTGGATGATTGTCTTGCCGCTTTGCGGCGCCTTCAGGCGAATGACCGGCGCCACGCCGGATGGCGCATCCTTGGGGTCGCGATCGCGCCAGCGGCCATCGTAACGCATCGGCAGGCCCGCCTGACGCTGCGCTGTCCGCATCTCGTCGAGTTCCTGTGGCGACGCATAGCAATAGTAGGCCTTGCCCTCGGCCAGCATCCGGCGGGCCACCTCGGCGTGACGCGCCGCGCGCGCGAACTGGTAGGTAACCGCGCCATCCCAATCGAGACCCAGCCAGGAAAGGCCGTCCAGAATCGCGTCGATGGCGGCCTGCGTCGAGCGCGCACGGTCGGTATCCTCGATGCGCAGCAGGTATTTGCCGCCGTGGTGGCGGGCGAACAGCCAGTTGAAGAGTGCGGTACGCGCGCCGCCGATATGCAAATAGCCGGTCGGCGAGGGGGCGAAGCGGGTGACGACGGTCATGGACGCAGGGCGAGGGCGGGTTTTGCCGCATTTGGGCGGAAAAAGCGCGCCGTAGGTAGGCGAGTGTAGTATGTCTGTCAAACGGCGGCGTACAGGGACGGCGAGGGGGAGCGCGTGTCGGGGGCACGCACCTGGATTTTACGGCAACTCGATGCCGAGCGTGGCCGCTGGATGCTATGGCTGCCCGTGGCGATGGGGCTCGGCATCGCGATCTACTTCGAATTGCCGAGCGAGCCGCCGATATGGCTTGGATTTGCGCTCGCCGTCGCCAGCCTCGGGATGGCCTTTCTCACGCCGCCCGGCACCGCGGTGCGCGCACTGTGCATCGGTCTCGTCGCTGCTTCGACAGGCTTTGGTCTTGCCACCTGGCGCACGGCGGACCTTGCCGCACCGGTTCTCGGGCGGCCGCTGTTCAGCATCAACGTCGAAGGACGGGTCGCCGACGTGCAGCGCCTGCCCAAAGGCGCCCGCGTCGTGCTGGAGGGGGTGCGGCTCAAGGGTCGCGGGGCGCCGGCGCCGGAGATGACGCCGGTCCGCGTCCGGGTGTCTTTGACCCGCGGCATCCCGCCGCTTGGCGTCGGCGACCGGCTGCTTGTCCTCGCCAATCTCTCCCCACCCGCAGGCCCGGCAATTCCCGGCGCCTTCGATTTCCAGCGAGCCGCGTGGTTCCAGCAGATCGGCGCCGTCGGCTACGCGCTGGCCCCGCCTGTCGTCATAGAGCACGGTCATGCCAATGGCATCGTACGGGCCATCGACGCCATGCGAGCCGATATCACGGCCCGCGTCCTCCAGGCCTTGCCGGGTCCAGAAGGTGGTGTGGCGGCCGCCCTCCTGACGGGCGAGCAGACGGCGGTAACGCGCGAGATCAACGAAGCCATGCGGGATTCGGGGCTGGCCCACATCCTCTCGATCTCCGGCCTGCACATCGTCTTCGTGGTCGCACTGGTGATGGGCATCTTGCGCTACAGCATCGCCCTCGTGCCGCCGCTTGCATTGCGCATCGACGCCAAGAAGATCGCCGCTGTCGTGGCGCTCGTGGTGGCGCTTTTCTATACGGCGCTTGCCGGCGCGCCGGTGCCCGCGCAGCGCGCCTGCGCAATGGCCGCTCTCGCGCTGCTGGCGATCCTGCTCGACCGCACGGCTCTGTCGCTGCGCCTCGTCGCCTGGTCGGCCGTAATCGTGCTCATGGTCGCGCCCGAGTCGCTTACCGGCGCTTCTTTCCAGATGTCGTTCGCTGCCGTCGTCGCACTGAT
>DATEID010000212.1:0-9497 GCA_035279245.1 Reyranella sp. | reverse complement strand
CCGCCGTGGCGCGCTCGGCCGGCGGGGTCAACGATTCGAGCTTCTTCATCCAGACCGACGCCGCCATCAATCCCGGCAACTCGGGCGGCGCCCTGGTGAGTCTCGACGGCAGGCTGATCGGCATCAACACGGCGATCTACTCGCAGAGCGGCGGCTCGGTCGGCATCGGCTTCGCCACGCCCTCCAATATCGTGGCGCGCGTCGTCGCGACGGGCGAGAAGGGCGGCCGCATCGTGCGGCCGTGGCTCGGCATCTCCATGCAGCGGGTGACGCCCGATCTCGCGACCGGCCTCAACCTGCCGCGGCCAGCCGGGCTGGTGGTGAAGGACGTATTCCCCAAGGGACCGGGCGAGCGCGCCGGCCTCAAGCGCAATGACGTGATCGTCGGCCTGCGCGACCAGACGATCGACGATGAGGCGAGCCTCCGTTTCCGGCTGGCGACGCTCAGCGTCGGCGAGACCGTGCCGATCCATATCATCCGCGGCGGCAAGGAGATGACCCTGCAGGTGCCCTTGAGCGCGCCGCCTGAGGATCCGCCGCGCGACCGCTCGGTGCTCGACGGTCGGCAGCCGTTGAGCGGCGCGACGGTGGTCAACCTCTCGCCGGCTGTCGCGGAGGAAATGGGCCTGATCGAATGGCGACCCGGCGTCGCGGTCACCGAAGTCCAGCCGGGCTCCTATGCCGCCCGCTTCATCCGGCCGGGTGACATGGTGATCGCCGTGAACGGCAAGGAGGTGAAGAGCGTCGCCGAGCTCAAGGATCGCATCCGTTCCGGCGTGTCGAGCCTCAGCCTCGGCCGCGAAGGCATGGTCTCGACGATCCAGTTTCGGTAAACCGGTGTCATCTTGTTACGATATCGGTGTCATCCCGAGCGCAGCGAGGGATCTTTGGCTGACACCGAACAAGGATCCCTCGCTACGCTCGGGATGACACGGCCTTTGAACGAGCGTCTGGTGCAACACCAATCTCCCCGGTAGCGGGAATGATGTCCATATGGGCAAGATGCCTGTCCAACCCATGGCCGAACTCTTCGCGTCCCTTGCTCCCACGCCGCTGGCCGAACGGCTGCGACCGAAGAAGCTCGGCGACATTCTGGGTCAGGATCATCTGCTGGGGCCGGAAGGTCCGATCGGCCGAATGCTGGCCGCACGCAAGCTTTCGTCGCTGATCCTCTGGGGACCACCCGGCTGCGGCAAGACCACCATCGCCCGATTGCTGGCCGACGCGACCGACCTGCACTTCGAGCCGCTGTCGGCGGTGTTTTCCGGCGTTGCCGACCTGCGCAAGGTCTTCGAGGCGGCCCGCCAGCGGCGGCGCGACGGCAAGGGCACACTGCTTTTCGTCGACGAGATCCATCGTTTCAACCGCGCCCAGCAGGACGGCTTCCTGCCTTATGTCGAGGACGGCACGGTGACGCTGGTCGGCGCCACGACGGAGAACCCATCCTTCGAGCTCAATGCCGCGCTGCTCTCGCGCTGCCAGGTCCTCGTCCTGCGCCGCCTCGACGACGCTGCCCTTTCGACGCTGCTCGACCGCACCGAGGCTGCGCTCGGCCGCAAGCTGCCGATCGACGAGGCGGGACGGCAGGCGCTGTTCGCCATGGCCGATGGCGACGGGCGTTACCTGATCACCCTCGCCGAGCAGCTCGCCGGGCTCGAGGAGAAGGGGCCGGTGCCGCCGGAACGGCTGGCGACACTCCTGCAGAAGCGTGCGCCGCTCTACGACAAGGCGCAGGAGGCGCACTACAATCTGATCAGCGCGCTGCACAAGTCGTTGCGCGGGTCGGACGTCGATGCCGCGCTCTACTGGTTCGCGCGCATGCTCGATGGCGGCGAGGACCCGAAATACATCGCCCGGCGGCTCGTGCGCTTCGCGGTCGAGGATATCGGCATGGCCGATCCCAATGCCCTGACCCAGACGCTGGCGGCCTGGGACACCTACGATCGCCTGGGGTCGCCCGAGGGCGAGCTGGCGATCGCGCAGGCCGTGATCTATCTCGGCACCGCGCCCAAGTCGAATTCGGGCTACGTCGCCTTTGGCGCCGCCAGGCGCGCGGCCAAGGAGCACGGCTCGCTCACGCCGCCGATGCACATCCTGAACGCGCCGACCCGGCTGATGAAGGAGATCGGCTACGGCAAGGGCTACGAATACGACCACAATGCCGAGGACGGCTTTTCCGGCCAGAACTACTTTCCCGACGGCATGGCGCGCGAGACGTTCTATCGCCCGGTCGAGCGCGGCTTCGAACGCGAGATCCTGAAGCGCCTGGAATACTGGCAGAAGCTTCGGGAGAAACGGCGGTAGGTCCCGGATGTCGGACTTCATTGGAGCGCGGCACTCCAGCGCCGCTCATGCTCTTCCATACGGCGCCACTGGAGTTGCGCACTCCCTTGATCGGGCAGGGCAATCGCATATGACCTAATTTCGTCATCCCGAGCGGAGCGCAGCGAAGCCGAGGGATCTCTTTCGTCAACGGTTCGGCCGGCAACGGCGGAGCAAAAGAGGTCCCTCGGCTTCGTTCGCTTCGCTCACTTCGCTCGGGACGACGGAGATTTTTGCCCAAATGCGATTGCCCTGCTTGACCGGGCTGAAGCTTCGGCAGGCTTAGGCGGCTCCCGATTCTAGCTGCGAGGCTGGTCCATCGCCTGCACGATGCGGCGGTCGCGGCCGTAGATGTCGTCGCGGAAGATGGCCGTGCCGTCGGGACCGATCGTCACCGTGCGGTAGGTGACGTAGAGCTTCACCGGTTCGGGAAAGGCGTAGCTCAGTTGCTGGCCGCTTGCGATGGCGGCCCGCACCCTCTCCTTGTCGAAACCGCCGCGGCCGCCATAGACCTTCTCGACGAAGTCCAGCGGGTTCTGGAGGCGAACGCAGCCGTGGCTGAAGTTGCGGCTGCCCTCGGCGAACAGCGAGCGCGACGCCGTATCGTGCATGTAGATCCCGTAGCGGTTCGAGAACGGGAAGAAGATGTAGCCCAGCGCATTCGCGGGGCCGGGGTCCTGCCGGATGCGGAACGGGAAGGCCCGCGGGTTGACCAGGTTCCAGTCGACGATATCCGGATTGATCTCGCTGCTGTCGTCGCTCCAGCTCTCGAAGATGCGAAAGCCTGCGGCTTGCAGCGAATGCGGATCGCGGCGCAGCATCGGCAGGTATTCCTCGCCGGCGATCGACTGCGGCACCGTCCAGTAGGGATTGATCTGGAAGCCGTGCATGACCGAGACGATCTCGGGCGTCGGGTTGCGCGGCGTGCCGACGATCACCAGGCTTCGGAACACGGGCTGGCTGCCGTCGACGAAGACCATCGAGTAATCGGCGGCATTCACCAGCACGTAGCGGCTGCCGAGATCTGTCGGCAACCACCGCCGGCGCTCCAGGTTGGCGATCACCTGGTCGATGCGGTCGTCGAGATTGGTGTTGAGCGAGCCGATAGTCCTGGCGCCGATCACGCCGTCGACCGTGAGTCCCTTGGCCGCCTGGTACTGCTTGACGACCTCGGCGAGCGGATCGTCGTAGAGCTCGGCAACGGCGCCGGCCGGTGGCACTGTCATCTCGAGCTCGGCCAGGCGCTTGCGCAGCAGGGGCACGCGGACATCGATCATGCCGGGCTTCAGCGCGTCCCCATCGGGCAGGCGCGTGAAGGTGGCGGTGGCGCGCCTGGCGCGCAGCGCCGCCAGCGTCTTCTGGAGGGCGGGATAATCGCCCTTTGGCGCGAGCGAGGCGAGCCAAGCGGCGAAGTCGCTCGCGTTCGCGGCATCCTTCAGGAGCGCGTCGCGGTCGAGCTTGCGCTGCGGGATATCGATGTCCTTGTCGACGCTGTTGGCGCGCACGCGGCCGGTCGAGACGTCGCGCGCGTAGGCGACCAGGGCTTCCGTGAACAGCTTCTCGGTCTCGTTGGCGTCGGCATCGGGCGCGGCCGCCTTCTCGAGCTCGGCTATCCTGTACCATTCCGGCTTGAGGCCATGATCGCCGGCCGCGTGGATGGCATTCAGAAGCGCCTGGGTGCGCGCCTGGGCAATCGGCGATCCGGTCCACAAGCGGTCAGCGGCATGAGAAGAAGACGCCGCCAGGGCCGAGACCACGAAGGCCAGGAAAGCGAAGAAAAAAGACGCGCGTCTCACAACCCGTTTATAGCGTCGGATCGCTTCGTCGTCCATTGAGGCGCGAAGCCGTGGAGTGCGAGAAAATCGAGCAAATCCGCTGTTGCGCGTTGCTTCAATGCAACAGTCCCGCCGCCCGCCCGCGCGCCTTGTGTCACGCAATGGCGGCGCGCCCACGCCTGATAGTCGGGCTCACTGAAGAGGCGGCGGGCGGCAGGCACGAAATGCCGCCCGTCGTCCTCGATGAAGTTGCGACAGCACGACCAGTTCTCGGCGTCGCGGATGTCGAACACCTGGCCGACCGACTCCCAGCCGTGATGGGCGCTGCCATAGACCTTCACCTTGATGCGTCGGTTGCCGGCCGCGCGCATGCGCTCGGCGTACTCGATGGCGAGCGGCGCCGGCGTGTAGTCGTCGCGGCCGGCCAACATGAAATAGATGGGCCGGCCGTGCGTCGTGGCGTCGCGATGCTGCGAGGTGGCGCCCGGGCAGATGGCGACATGGAGATCGAACAGATGGGAGAAGCCGTTGCGCCAGCGCTGGCGGACGGCGATGGCGGTGTTGAGCGTGGCGCCGCCGCCTTTGGAGACGCCCATCACGCCGATACGGTCGGGATCTATTCGCGGATCCGAGCGCAGGAGGGCGAGTGCGGCGAGCGCATCGCCTTCCATCTGGGCCGCCGACACGAGGCTCTGGTCGGCGACCGTCCGCCGCACGCCACGGCCGGTGAAGCTGTCGACGATGAGCGCCGCCGTGCCGGCCGCGTTGAGTGCCTGTGCATAATAGTGCTCGCGATGGCGCTGGACGCCGGCGCTGCTGGTCAGCATCACCATGCAGGAGACGGGTGCGTCGCCGACCGTTGGCAGGTGCAAGGTCGCCGTCACGCGCGCAGGGCGGCAGGCTGTCGGATGATCGAAGGTCAACGTGTCGAAGGACACCGATTCCATGGACCATGTTTAGCTTGTCCCTTAGGTTGCGCGCCATGAGCGACAGCCCTCATCGCGGCCAGGTCCAGATGCGCGCCGTTTCGCCCGACGAGGCGGGATTGCGGCTGGACCGCTGGTTCCAGAGGCACTTTCCCGATCTCGGCCACGGCGCGCTGCAGAAGCTCCTGCGCACCGGCCAGGTGCGGATCGACGGCAAGCGGGCCGAGGGCAAGGACCGGATCGAGCCCGGCCAGACCGTGCGCCTGCCGCCTGGCGTCACGGTCTCGCCGCCGGCTAAGCCCAGGGAGCGCGCGCAGCTTTCCGACCGCGATGCCGCCGAGATCCAGCGGCTGGTGATCCATCGCGAGGCCGAGGTCATCGCGCTCAACAAGCCGCCGGGCCTGGCGGTGCAGGGGGGCAGCGGCACCGAACGGCATGTCGACGGCCTGCTCGACGGCCTGCGCTTCGGCTACGAAGAGCGGCCCCGGCTGGTCCATCGGCTGGACAAGGACACCTCCGGCCTGCTGCTGGTGGCGCGCACGGGGCAGGCAGCGAAGCGGCTTTCGGAGTCCTTCCGCGACCGCGAGACCGAGAAGCTTTACTGGGCGGTCGTCGTGGGCGTGCCGCCGCGTCCCGAAGGCACGATCGATCTGCCGCTTGCCAAGCGGCCCGGCGCACGCGACCGCGAGACCATGCAGGTCGACCACGAGGAGGGGCAGAAGGCCTTGACCCATTTTCGAGAGCTCGATCGGGCGGGCAAGCGCGCGGCGCTTCTCGCGCTCTGGCCGCGCACCGGGCGTACCCACCAGCTTCGGGTTCATTGCGCGGCGATCGGCTGTCCGATCCTGGGCGACCGCAAGTACGGCGGCGAGGAGGCACTGCTTTCGGCGGTGGCCGATGCGCGCCGCCTTCATCTCCACGCGCGTCGCCTTGCGCTGCCGCATCCGTCGGGCAAGGGCCGGCTTGTCCTCGAAGCAGAGCCGCCACTGCATTTCCGTCGCACCGTCGAGGCGTTCGGCTTTTCGGCCGGCTCCTTCACAGCGGGCACCTGAACAGGAATTTGGCTATCGGAATGTCTTGGCGTCGTATTGCCTGGATCGTCGTCATCGCCGTGCCGCTGGCGGCGATTGGCACCGTTGCGTGGAGCAGCAAACGCGATCTGTCGCGCTACGAGGCGCGGCTCGCGGAGCGCGTGTACAAAGTCACCGGCCGCGAGATCAAGTCGAAGATGCCGCTGTCGATCCAGATCGGTCGGGAGCCGGCGCTGGTGGCGCAGGGTGTGACGCTCAGCAACGCGCCCTGGGCGTCCAGGCCCGAGCTCGCGCAGGTGCGCAAGGTCACGATGTATCTCGATCTTTTCGCCCTCTTCCTGGGCGAGGTCAGGGTTTCACGCGTCGTGCTGGAGGGAGCCGACATCCAGGTCGAGTACAACGAGGTTGGGGACGCCAATCTCGAGATGCTGCCGCCGCCCGACGGATCGGGACCCAAGCCCTACGAGAACCGCTCGCTGAGCATCAAGCCGAACCCGGCCTTCCCTTGGATCGAGAAGATCGAGGTGCGCGACTCGGTGCTTTCCATCGTCGAGAGCGCGGGCCGCAAGCCGCTGATCCTGAATGTCGCGGAGGCGACCTTCACCGCGCCGTCGTCGGGGCAGGCGCTGCAGATGCAGGCACGCCTCGGCGCACCACACGCCACGTCGTTCGAGCTGTCGGGCACGATCGGCTCGTTCGACGGCTGGATGCGCGGCCTGCCCGGCAATATCGACGTGCAGGGCCGCCTCGGCGATGGCCGCATCACCATCAAGGGCACGGTCGGGGCGCAGAAGGGCACGAACCTGGAGATCGAAGGTCAAGGCGGCGATCTTTCCGCCCTGGGGCCGTACCTGCGTTTGCCGCTGCCGAGCGGTGGTCCTTATTCCTTCTCGGCCAAGACCTACAGACTGCGCGGCGGCTTCAAGGTCGAGGTTCCCTCGCTGAAGGTGGGGAGTAGCGAGATGGCCGGCGAGGCGATGTTCCGCGACTCCCGCAACGGCACGCCCTATGCCACGGTGGATATCGACGCGAGCAAGCTCGATCTTGCCGGTTTGCATGCCCTGCCGCCCGACGACACGAGGGCGGACGCACAGGCGACGCCGCAAGCGCGACGATTCTTCCCGACCGGACCTTTCTCGGCGCGGTGGCTCGGCCGCTCGCAGCTCAGCCTGAACGCGCGCGCCGGCGAGGTCACGGGCCTGTCGGACAAGGCACAGAACGTCTCCGTCAGCCTGAACTCGAACGACAAGCGTTTCACGCTGCGCGGCGCCGCCTCGATCGGCGATGGATCGGTCGGCTTCGATCTGATCCACGATCGTTCCGGCCGTTTCGGGCTTACCACGCTGACCGGCACGGCAAGCCGCATCCCGCTAGAGGATCTGTCGACCTTGCTGGGGCTCGATCTCGGCCTCAAGGCCATGGTGGGTGATATCGACCTGCGCCTGCGCGGCGCCGGACGCGCGGCGCACGATGCCCTGAATGCGGCCAGCGGTACGATCGAGGTGTCCGCGGGCAAGGGCGCCTGGCCGCGCGGCTCGCTGGCCGGCTGGCCGACCGAGACGCAGCGCCTGCTCGGTGGCACCGACAAGGACGGCGTGCCGATCGAGTGCCTCGCCGGCAGCTTCGAGGTCAAGGGCGGCATCGCCAACCTGCGGCGCCTCGTTGTCGACACGCCGACCGCACTCATGATCGGCGGCGGCTATGTGTCGTTCCGCACCGAGGGATGGGAGTTCATCCTGGCGCCGGAGGCGCACAACGCCCACAACGCAAATCTCGCCTCGCCGCTTCGGATCAAGGGCGGTACGGGGCAGCAGACCACCGGCGCGCTCGAGCCCGGGCTGGCCAAGCTGCTGATCGGCGCCGGGCCGGTGCCAAGTCTCACCAGCACCTTCGCGCAGCTCGCCCGACAGCCGAAAGCCAATGCCTGCGCCCTGCTGGCGCAGCGCGTGGACGGGATGCGGCCAGGCCTTCGGGCGCAATTGCCGACGCCCGTTGTCGAGCAGCATGACAAGAAGAGCCCGCGCAAGCCGCGCCCAGCTGCCGGTCGTGAGCACCGTCGCCGCTGACCGCCTTTGTCGTGGCAGCGGCACAGCGTATAAGCCGGTCGCGATGAAGCGCTTCTACAAGCAGACTGGCATCGAAGCAGCCGAAGGCGGCTGGCGGATCCTGCTCGATGGCCGGGCGATGCGCACGCCCGCCAAGGCGATCCTGCTCGCGCCGACGCGGTCTCTCGCCGAAGCGATCGCGGCCGAATGGGCCGAAGTGCCGGAAAATGCCGAGATCGATGCCTCTCGCCTGCCGCTCACACGCCTTGCCGCCACCGGGCTCGACCGCGTGACGACGCAGCGCCCGCGCGTGATCGAGGAGACGGCCAAGTACGCGGGATCCGATCTTCTTTGCTATCGCGCCACCGATCCCGTGAGCCTGGTCAAGCGCCAGCACGATGCGTGGCAGGGCCTGCTCGACTGGGCGGCCGACCGCTATGGCGCCCGGTTGGTCGCGGTGTCGGGCACGACCTTCGTCGACCAGCCATCCGATGCAGTGGCGGCGCTGCAGGCCGCCGTGCAGGCGCACAGCGATATGGCGCTGTCTGCGCTCTACAATCTCACGCACATCGCAGGTTCGCTCGTCATCGCCCTTGCCGTGGCCGAAGGCCGGCTCTCGGCCGAGCAGGCTTTCGCGGCCGCACAGCTCGACGAGCTCTACCAGATCGAGCGCTGGGGCGAGGATCCGATCGCCGCCGAGCGCCACAAGGGCATCCGCAACGACATCGATGCGGCGGCGCGCTTCCTCGCGTTGCTGGAGGACACACGTCTGGGAGGACCTCACCAATGAGCGCGGGCGCGACATTCCGCCGGATCCTGGCGGACAAGGGACTGGTCGAGGCGATGGCGGCGCACAGCCCGCTCTCGGCGATGCTTGCCGCGGAGGCAGGCTTCGATGCGATCTGGGCCTCGGGTTTCGAGCTCTCGGCGCTGTACGGCGTGCCCGACGTCAGCATCGTGTCGATGACTCAGCATCTCGACATGGTGCGCGCGATGGCCGAGCGGTCGGGCCTGCCGGTCGTGGCCGATATCGACACGGGCTTCGGCAACGCCATCAACGTGCTGCATGCCGTCGAGCAGTACGAGCGCGCCGGCGCGGCGGCGATCGTCATGGAGGACAAGAGCTTCCCCAAGGTCACGAGCCTGATCGCCGGCGGCCGGCAGGACATGGTCCGCATCGAAGAGTTCCAGGGCAAGATCGATGCCGCGCGCTCGGCGCGCCGCGACAAGGATTTCGTCATCGTGGCGCGCACCGAGGCCCTGATCGCGGGGCTCGGCCAGGAGGAGGCGTTGAAGCGGGCGCATGCCTACGAGGAGGCCGGGGCGGACATGATCCTGGTGCACTCCAAGCAGAAGACGCCGGACGAGATCGAGGCCTTCGTTCAGGCATGGGATGGC